>NZ_CP047652.1:888333-1235000 GCF_009906835.1 Aristophania vespae | reverse complement strand
CGATTAAAGTGGTACGTGAGCTGGGTTTAGAACGTCGTGAGACAGTTCGGTCCCTATCTGCCGTGGGTGTAAGAGACTTGAGAGGATTTGTCCCTAGTACGAGAGGACCGGGATGAACGAACCTCTGGTGCACCGGTTGTCACGCCAGTGGCACAGCCGGGTAGCTAAGTTCGGAATGGATAACCGCTGAAAGCATCTAAGCGGGAAACCAGCCTTAAAACAAGGTCTCATAGAGCCGTCCAAGACCAGGACGTTGATAGGTCAGGTGTGTAAGTGTGGTAACATGCTGAGCTAACTGATCCTAATCGCTCATATCTCTCACACATCAAAACACATGCACAGTCATCTTTTACTCAAAAACACACTAACAACTTCTCCTCAGACCTAACTTTGTTAGGGTGAGCGGGAAGACCTGGTGGCTATGGCAAGGGGATTAGACCCGATCCCATCCCGAACTCGGCCGTAAAAACCCTTAGCGCCTATGATACTGCACCTTAAGGTGCGGAAAAGTCGGTCGCCGCCAGGTCCCCTCGCTCACCCAACTCTTTACCCACCCCCGCGGGGTGGAGCAGCCCGGTAGCTCGTCAGGCTCATAACCTGAAGGTCGTAGGTTCAAATCCTACCCCCGCATCCAATAGCTCTGACAGATTCCTATCTCATATCTATATGATCTGTTACTCTCTCTCTTATTATCAATCTATATATACTTCCAATAAAATACTTCCGTATAAAAATATAAAAATTACACAATACCTCCCATAGCACATATCACTAAAATTATATCTCCGGGTTGGGATTGTAATTAAAAAAATAATTTCCTTACTACCGTTTCATTATATAGTTACGTTCCATTTTCGAGGTCAACGCGCCTCTAAAGCTCTGATCCTTTTTAGAAAAATAAGTCCCTAAATTTATTGTTTGCATTAAAGCTGCTTATCTCAAGATCACCATGGCGCTCTGTTGCTCTTTTTTAAAGACTTCTCTTTAAAACATTTTTCCTGTTAGTTTTAATTATAACCAATTGCCTAAATGAGTGATCTATGACGTTACAAAATACCTTACAATCTCGTTACTCTGCCAAGTCTTATGACGTAAATAAATCATTGCCGCCTGACATTGTGGCAAAACTTTTACAATCTTTGCAATTAAGCCCGTCATCTTTAAATAATCAGCCTTGGCATTTCATTGTCGCTGATGACGAAAAAGGCAAAAAGAGAATTGCTAGATCAACTAGCAATATGTACCAGTTTAATCATGGAAAAATAATTGAAGCTTCTCATTCCATAGTACTTTGCGCACGGAATAATTTATCTGAAGATTATTTTCAGTCCTTATTAGATCAAGAAAAAAAAGACGGCCGCTTACCAAATGAAGAGGCAGTTAATAGGGCAAAGCAAGGGCGGCAAGCCTTTTTATCTTTGCACGAAAAAGAACATGACATAGCTGTCTGGAACCAAAAACAAGTTTATCTTGCTTTGGGTTTTTTACTACTGTCGGCAGGTCTATTAGGGGTAGATGCTACGCCGATTGAGGGCTTTGATGTTGATATTCTTTCTCAAGAATTTGATTTGAAAGCCAAGGGTTTGACACCTTGCGTAATCGTTACACTTGGCTATCATGCCGAAGGTGACTTTAATGCAAAACTGCCAAAATCACGCCTTCCACAAGATATAATATTTTCCCGCGCCTAATTTGTAATTTTCAAGGAAGGATAGAGGTTTAAAGCTCATCCTTCCTTTTCTAAAACACATTTAATATGTTGCAAATGAGAGTTGTTCTCATTTAGAGTAGAGGATCATCAAAGATAGGGTGATTCCTTATGAAGATTATTCATTTAAACGAAAGATTTGATTATTTTCGGCTGACATTTGAAGAGCGGATGGCTCTGTGGTGTTTAAGGCACTTATTTTATACGCCCAATATGACGGTTAAATCACAATCTTCCATGGTCTCTTTTTTGGGTCCTGAAGCCTTAGAACTAATAAAATTATCTAAGAATATTACTATTGATAGTTTTAATGATCCTAGTTGTTGTTACTGTAATGACTTGGAAATAAATTTTATTACAATTCTGCGACATATACAGCTAGCTAATAATCAATTTCTGGTTCGATCTTATGAAAATGTAATTTTAGAAAATTTAAGTGCCATTTTAGCGCTTAAAGGTCTTTGGTTACAAAATAAAAAAGAAATTTATAGTGGTCAAAATATTGTGTTCAAAATGGATGTTTCTGAGCAAAGTGCAAACACAATGTTATATGCAGCAGAATGAAAGCTCTTGCCAATAAAGTAATCTTATTTAGAAATGAAAGGTAATTACTGAGCCGAGAGAAAGAGGTAACTCGTTTGAGCCATCAGATTTATACCCACGAAGAGGGATTAGAACTTCAATGTGGGCAAATGTTAGCGCCGCTTGATATTGCTTATCAAACATACGGTACTCTTTCGCCTGATCGTGATAATGCCATTTTAATTTGTCATGCGCTCACAGGTGACCAATATGTTGCTGATCCACACCCTATAACCAATAAACCAGGGTGGTGGGCTAGAATGGTAGGGCCTGGACTTCCCATTGATACAAATCGTTTTTTTGTCATTTGTAGTAATGTTTTAGGGGGGTGCATGGGGTCTACCGGTTCACTTTCCATATGTAGAGAGACCGGTCAGCCATGGGATAATGATTTTCCGGCAATTACTATGCACGATATTACGGCTGCTCAGGCTAAACTCATAGACCACTTTAATATTAAACGTTTATTTGCTGTGATTGGTGGTTCTATGGGAGGGATGCAAGTTCTTTCTTGGGCAGCAAATTATCCCGAACGTGTTTTTGCCGCGATGCCTATAGCGACCGCACCTTATCAATCTGCTCAGAATATCGCTTTTAATGAAGTCAGTCGCCAGGCTATTTTTGCCGATCCTGAATGGCATGGCGGTAAATATAGGGTTCATAACACACTGCCAGCTCGTGGCTTAGGGGTGGCACGTATGATGGCTCATATTACTTATTTATCTGAAGAGGCTTTGACTCGTAAGTTTGGGCGCCGCATGAGGCAAAATTCGGTCCCTGCAAAAGAAAATGATTTGCCGTTATTATTTGACGGCATGTTTGAAGTTGAAAGCTATTTAAGGCATCAGGGTTCAAGCTTTGTAAAGCGTTTTGATGCTAATTCATATCTAACAATTTCCCGGGCCATGGATTATTTTGATCTTGCAGCCGATCATAATGCTGATCTTGCCGAGATATTTCGTTGGTCTTCTACAAGATTTTGCGTAATTTCTTTTAGTTCTGATTGGCTTTTTTCAACCATGCAATCTCGCCAGCTTGTACGTGCTCTTAATCGTGCCGGAGCCAATGTTTCTTTTGTAGAAATTGAAACAGATCGTGGTCATGATGCATTTTTGTTGGAAGAACCAGACTTTGACCGTACAATGAGGGGATTCCTCAGAGGTGCAGCTGCTCATGCAGGGCTGAAAGAGACTTATCATGCGGGTTGATCAACAACTTATAGCCGATATGATCCCTCATGGCAGCCGGGTTTTGGATGTTGGAAGTGGTGATGGACATCTTATTGACTATCTGTTCAACCATAAGGGCTGTGAAGCCCAGGGCATAGAAATTGATATGCGCTCTGTGACACAATCTGTTGCTCATGGTTTACCTGTAATCCAAGGTGATGCAGATCATGACCTTGCAGATTATCCGGCCCATACTTTTGACTACGTTGTTTTGCAGCGCACATTACAGGCAGTCGAAAAACCAAGAGAGGTTTTAAAACAACTTTTAAGAATTGGACGATACGCCGTCGTTTCTTTTCCCAATTTTGGTCACTGGCGCTTAAGATGGCAGTTATTACATACAGGTCGTATGCCAATGACACCAGTATGGAATACACCCTGGTATATAACGCCCAATATTCACCCATGCACAATTTATGATTTTATGGCCTTGTGTGAAGCTGAAAATTATAAAGTTGAAAAATGGCTCGCTGTAAAAGAAGATGGCTGCTCATTACCGTGGCATCGCTCAATTCGTTTGGCCAATCTCTTTGGTGAACAAGCACTGTTTCTTTTAAGAAAAGCCTAGAGCTTTTTAAAAAACGCATATAAAGCGATATATAGGGCAATATGTCGCTAAAACTATATGGTGAGATACTGTAATAAAATCGTGGTTTAAAGAACAGAGAATGTTGCAATAAGGGCGATAATTACCACTGCAAGGTATAATTGTGCCTTAAGAGTAGTTTTAATTTTACAAAAGTTTAAAAAAATATTAATTTACCTAAAATTGATGAGCTGGTCATCTATGTGAGATTGGCAAAATTAATCTCGTCCCAGATATAAATTTTGGTACTTGTTTTTAAATAAAATCGCGAAATTAAATTATTTTGAGTTTAGCAGACATATTTATAGTGACAGATTAAAACTCACTTAGCCCTTTTTTATGCAAAAGTGACAAACGTTAAAAAATCCCTCACTTACTCTTGTGTTCCGTGTTAAGGCATGCCAAGTAAATAGTACTGCTTGAGTACTATTTAACTTTCTCGTCGTTAGGTTTCGTGATCAGGTAACGCTTACAAAGGAGATAATATGGCCAATTTTGCGGAACTCGGTCTCGCAGAACCTATTTTGAAGGCCCTTATTGATGAGGGCTATACGCAGCCCACCCCTATTCAGGAAGAATCAATTCCGCACCTTCTAAAGAAGCGTGACTTGTTAGGATTGGCACAAACCGGAACAGGTAAAACAGCGGCTTTTGCCCTGCCAATTTTGCACCATATTTTATCAAATCCTAAACGGCCTTCCCCTAAAGGTATGCGCGCGCTCGTTCTTGCGCCTACGCGGGAACTTGCTGCACAAATAGATGCAAGTTTCTCTGCTTATGCCCGCTATATGAATTTCCGTCATGCCGTTATCTTTGGTGGTGTAGGTCAAAATCGCCAGGTAGAAGCCATGAAGCGGGGGGTTGATGTGCTGGTAGCTGCTCCTGGGCGTTTACTGGATTTAGTATCTCAGGGCTATATTGATCTTTCTACACCGGAATTTGTAGTGTTGGATGAAGCTGATCGTATGTTGGATATGGGTTTTATCCACGACATTCGAAAAGTGATTGCTAAACTTCCAGCAAAGCGTCAAACGCTGCTTTTCTCGGCAACAATGCCCAATTCTATTTCGGAGTTGGCACATTCTCTGCTCAATGATCCTGCTCTTGTTCAAGTAACACCCGAATCTAGCACGGTAGATCGTATTCGGCAGGCTGTGCTTTTTGTAAAAGCAGAGCAGAAAAAACCTGCTCTTTTAATGCTGGTTGATAATGATAAAGTTGAACGTGCTGTAGTTTTTACACTCATGAAGCACGAGGCTAATAAAGTCGCTGATTATCTTAATGATAATGGAATTAGTGCAGCGGCTATTCATGGGAATAAGTCACAGGGTGCTCGTGAACGTGCCATGGGCGGCTTTAGGGATGGTAACGTGCGTGTTCTTGTAGCAACAGATATTGCTGCACGCGGAATTGACGTTGACGATGTTTCTCACGTCTTTAACTATGATTTGCCCAATGTGCCAGAGTCATATGTTCATCGTATTGGCCGTACAGCTCGTGCAGGGCGTGATGGTTGGGCCATTTCTTTGTGTGATGCCGAGCAGAGAGCATGGTTGAAAGACATCGAAAATCGTATTGGTAAAGATGTTCCTGCTATTACAGACCATCCTTATCACTCAGAAGAAGCTCGACTTTCGACTCAGCGCCCCCCAGTTTTGGGAGGTGGACGACGAAATACAAGAGGATCTTCTGGGGGACGTCGGCCAAAAGGGAATGGCTCTACTAAACAGCCAAAAAAAACTATGTCTCATAACAGGCAGAGAAAATTTTCTCGCTAAACTCTGCGTGACAGTTTGTAAAAGGCGTTTTATCTTTTCTAAGAGAAAAGGAGAAATGTCATGGCAAATAGAGCGACTAAACCTGTGTCTTTAATATGGGGCACAGGCCCTCTTAAACTTGATATATTTATTGAGCCTACATGCCCTTTTTGCGTCCGAACGCTTGGCAAAATTAAGCCATTTCTTTCTGAAGTTGGCGAAAGCAATGTCATGGTCGAGCTGCATCTTCATTCTCAGCCTTGGCACTTATTTTCGCCCGTTATCATGCGTTCTATTTTAGCAGCGGCAACGTTACCTGATGGTAAAAACAAAGCGTGGCATGTACTAGAGATTATAGGACAGCATCGCGAGGAATTTGAGTTTAAAGATCATGCCTCGGGGCCAAATATGGAGGCAACACCAAACGATATTGTTCGCCGTGTAGAACAATATAGTGGCCTATCTTTACAAGAAGCCTTTAAATCTCAAGACGTGACAGCTTCCTTGAAGCGTTATGCAAAATTTGCACGCCAAAACGGGATTCATGTTTCTCCAACCTTTATGGTTAATGGGTTGATTGACAATCGCTTTAGTAGTGGTGAAGACATTTCTGAGTGGGTAGAGCGTGTACGTGCGGAGTTAAAAAATAAGCTGAGTTAAGATTTAAATATTTTTATACCATCTTTATAAAATGCAGTTCAGATTTTTCTTTTTTTGAAATTTGAACTGCATTTTATGTATAATGGTAATAATAAAATGGATTTAAGTTAAATTTTTACGATTTTTTGCAAATATTAATTATGCACACTATGCATTTATAACCCTACTTTCTGTATAGAAAAATTGCAAAATAGTTTTGTAAGATTATATATTACTCTAAACGAAGATTATCAATATATAAGAAATAAACTATGCAATAGCGGCAAGTCATATATAATTCTTTTGATGTGAGAAAGTATTTGACCTGGTTAACTTCATATGAGCGCCACTAAAAAAACTAAGCAGTAAATTATAAAGAATTCTTTTATTGAAATATAAATTTAATTATTCGCAATGAAACTACAATTTTAATGCACTTTATAACTTATTAAAAGGCATAGGCTATCCAATATTGGCAGGTCGTAACACAGACTAGCCAATTTATGGGAGAATGGATTATTTTGAATATGAGATATTATTGCAAGTCTAACAAAACGATTTAAAATTTAATTTTAGCGATACTTATCTTAAGTTTGTTTAGAATCCTGCTGCTTATATTGGCTAATACGTTCTAAGCATAATACCTAAAGATCAGGCACATTATTTCAGTCAGTCCTGAATATGATTACTGATGATTCAAGGCAGGGTTATTACACAAAAATTACTATAAGAATACTTGGTGAATTCCGGCCATACTAATATTATTTATTTCAGGTTCTGGTCTAAACCTTGGGATGAAGATGAAAAATTGTCCAAGAAAAAAATTACAGATATCAATTGGCTTGTTGCAACAATTCAAGAGGCAATAGTTATATTGATGAATATCAGTGCTAAGCTCGGTTTCTTAGCATTATGATTATTTAAGAATCCGCCTTGGCGGAGAGGGTGGGATTCGAACCCACGATACGCTATTAACGTATGGCGGTTTTCAAGACCGCTGCCTTAAACCACTCGGCCACCTCTCCTGCTCTCAAGGAGTGGAACTGCATAAACCCCAAAATGAGCACCACGTCAAGTGATAATTAACACTTGACCAAAAACTTTTCTATCATTATTGCTCATATCTAGTTTTCGGACACGTCACTCCGCGAGGGTTCGCGCAGTGGCGCGTTTGTCATGGGGTAAGGGTTAATTCATGTTCGAGCAACTCTCCAGCAGAATGTCACGTGTTTTCGAGGGTCTCTCACGTGGTGGGAAGCTCTCTGAAGCAGATGTTTCGGAAGCTATGCGTGAAGTGCGCTTAGCTATGCTTGAAGCAGATGTTGCCTTGCCTGTAGTGCGCTCTTTTGTTGCTAAAGTAAAAGAAAAAGCTGTCGGTGAAAAAATTCTTGAAGGTGTGTCTCCTGGTCAAGCTGTTGCTAAGATCGTTAATGACGCGCTGATCGAATCTTTGGGCGGGGCTGGCGTAGCCCCTCTCAATATGGCTGCTTCTGCTCCCGTCCCTTTATTGATGGTAGGGTTGCAGGGGGCTGGTAAAACAACAACAGCCGGTAAGCTCGCTTTAAGGCTGGCAGGACGTGAGCGTAAAAAAATTCTGCTCGCCAGTTTGGACGTCCAGCGCCCTGCAGCGCAGCTTCAGCTTCAGCAATTGGCTCAGCAGGCAGCTCTTTTGACAGAAGGGCGCGTTGCTTCTTTACCTATAATAGCCGGGCAACAACCTGTTGAGATTGCACAGCGAGCTTTAGAGGCAGCTCGTCGTGAGGGCTTTGATGTTGTTATTTTAGATACAGCAGGCCGTTTGGCTATCGATGAAGCCCTCATGAATGAGGTGCGTGAGGTCCGTGATGTTTCCAGACCGGCAGAAACATTGCTGGTTGTTGATGCCATGACAGGGCAGGATGCGGTAAATACAGCCCAGGCCTTTAAGGACCAGATCGGTATATCTGGTGTTGTTATGAGTCGTATGGATGGTGATGCACGTGGTGGTGCGGCTCTTTCCATGAAGGCAGTAACAGGCGCGCCTATTAAATTTACAGGTTCTGGTGAAAAGCTGGATGCTTTGGAAGAATTCCATCCTGAGCGTGTAGCTGGGCGCATATTAGGCCTTGGTGATATTGCCGGTTTGGTTGAAAAAGCCTCAGAGCAGTTAGACCAAGAAGAAGGCGAACGCGTTGCGAAGAAAATGCTCGCCGGAAAATTTGATCTGGATGATTATGTGTCTCAAATCAATCAGATCAATAAACTTGGTTCTATATCAGGTATTCTCGGCATGTTGCCTGGAATGGGGAAAATAAAAGAGAAGCTTGAGGGTAAAGATATTGATACGTCGATCTTTAACCGTCACAAAGCAATTATCTCTTCTATGACCCGACAAGAACGCAAAACGCCAGGTATTATTAAAGCCTCGCGTAAAAAGCGTATAGCAGCCGGTTCGGGGACGACTGTCCCAGAAGTAAACAGGCTGTTGAAGCAGTTTGATGAAATGTCCACCATGATGAAGCGTGTAAGCAAGATGGGCTTATCAGGTTTAATGCGCGGCGCGGGTGGTGCTGGCGGACTAGGTAATCTGATGAAAGGGCTTGGCTCTCAAAAGGGGCCTTCGTCTTTTCATTAGAAACTGGCTTTAGTCACACATTATTAAAGTTTTTTGTAAATAGGAGTTTTTATGAGCCTAAAGATTCGACTGTCACGCGCCGGTGCTAAAAAGCGCCCTTACTACCATATCGTTGTTGCTGACAGCCGTAGCCCACGTGATGGTCGCTTTATCGAGAAAGTAGGGGCTTATAACCCTATGCTTCCTTCCGATCATGCTGAGCGTGTTAAGCTAAATGATGAGCGTATTAAGCACTGGCTTTCACAAGGCGCTCAGGCAACTGATCGTGTTGCACGTTTCCTAGGTCATGCAGGGATTGCCCCTAAATTTGCTTATAATGAGCAGCCAAAGAAATCTGCACCAAAGAAAAAAGCTCAAGAACGCGCAGCTGCAGCTGCTGAAGCCGCTTCAGCTTAAGTAACGTTGTTTTAGGAGATTTTCTTTGACGCGTTCTGCTTCTGACCAGAAGATCCATATAGCAACAATAGGACGTCCGCATGGAGTGAAAGGACTCGTACGCCTTCATTCTCTTACGGAAACACCTTCATTGCTTGAGGAATTGGATCATCTTTTTGATGATCAAGGGCAGAAATGGCACGTAAAATGGGTATCTCCAAATATAGCCGCTTTAACCGACGGACAGGGGCAAGCTCTTTCAGATCGCACTATGGCAGAAAAGTTCGTTAATAAACGGCTTTACATATTGAGATCATCTCTTCCAGTTACCGAGGAAGAAGATTTTTATCATATCGATCTGATTGGTTTAAAAGCGCTTTCTCCCAAAGGAGACTCTCTCGGGACTGTTACAATTGTCCATGACTATGGAGCAGGAACTAGCTTAGAGCTTGATTCTGGCTTCATTATCCCTTTACGCGTGCTTGCGTTCCGACAATCGACCTTGAAAAAAAGGAAGTTGTTATAATCCTTCCTGATGAGGTTGAAGTTGAGGGCGATCTTGATGGCGAGGTTAAAATCAGGGCGTGACGTGGCAGGCTGATATATTAAGTCTCTTTCCGGAAATTTTTCCGGGACCATTGGGCTTTTCCCTAGCGGGGCGGGCCTTAAGGGAGGGACTTTGGTCATTTAAAGCGCATGATCTACGGCCTTATGGGCTTGGAAAACATCGCGCCTTGGATGACACGCCTTTTGGTGGTGGCGCTGGTATGGTGATGCGTCCAGATGTACTGGACCGGGCTTTATTAGATGTTACAGCAAAAGACAAAGCGAAACGGCCTATTATATATCCTACGCCAAGAGGAAAACGTGCAGAGCAAAAAGATATTGCACGGTTTGCACAAGGTCCAGGGATGGTCATTTTATGCGGGCGCTTTGAGGGTGTCGATGAACGTGTGCTTGAAAAGCATAATGTTCAGCAATTATGTCTTGGAGATTTTGTACTTTCAGGAGGAGAAATTCCTGCTCTGGCTTTGATGGATGGGTGCATACGCCTTCTTCCGGGAGTTATGGGGTCATCCTTAAGCGGAGAAGATGAAAGTTTCTCTGGTGGATTATTGGAATATCCCCAATATACAAGACCAGCAGAGTGGGAGGGGCGGCCAGTTCCATCGGTTTTGCTAACTGGGCATCACGGTGACATAGCTCAGTGGCGCCAAGAAAAATCAGAGGCTGTTACGCGTGAGCGTCGTCCAGACTTATGGGCGGCGTATCAGCAGCAGCCATTATATTGAGTGAGTTGTAGGAGTAAGCTTAATGAATATTGTACAACAATTTGAAGCGCGTGAGATAGAGCGCCTTTCTGCTCTTCGTAGCGTGCCAGACTTTGCTGCTGGTGATACATTACGCGTTGGTGTGCGCGTGGTGGAAGGTACGCGTGAGCGTGTGCAGGTGTTTGAAGGTGTCGTAATTGCTCGTTCAAACCGTGGTTTAAACAGTAATTTTACTGTGCGTAAAATTTCTAACGGTGAGGGTGTAGAGCGCGTTTTCCCACTTTACTCACCAGCCATTGCCGGCATCGAAGTTGTTCGTCGCGGTAAAGTCCGTCGTGCGAAATTATATTACCTGCGTGGTCGCTCTGGTAAATCTGCTCGTATTGCAGAACGTCCTCGCGATGTTAATAAAGGTGCAGAAGCCTCTGCTTCTTAATTTGGGAGATATTTGAGAATGCATAATCCGTCATTCCCCCGAACTCTTTATGATAAAGTTTGGGATGATCACGTTGTCAAAACCCTCGATGACGGAACATGCCTCCTCTATATTGACCGACACCTCCTTCATGAGGTGACAAGCCCGCAAGCCTTTGAAGGGTTGCGGGCCGCAGGCCGCAAAGTACGGCGGCCTGATGCGACAATGGCTGTAGCTGATCATAATGTGCCAACATCTGATCGGTCTTTACCCATTGAAGACCCTCAGAGTCGCTTTCAAATTGAAACACTTGAAAAAAATGTCAAAGCCTTTGGCGTTCCATATTTTGCACTAAACTCAGCTGATCAGGGTATTATTCATGTTGTAGGACCAGAGCAGGGCGTCTGCCTTCCTGGTATGACTATCGTATGTGGTGATAGCCATACATCTACTCATGGTGCTTTGGGGTCTCTGGCCTTTGGGATTGGTACTTCAGAGGTAGAGCACGTTTTGGCCACGCAAACACTTCAGCAAAAACGTGCTAAAAATATGCGCGTTTGCGTTGAAGGAGAAGTAGGGCCTGGCGTTACAGCTAAAGATATTATGCTGGCTATTATCGGTAAATTAGGCACAGCAGGTGGTACTGGTCACGTTATAGAATATACGGGCTCAGCAGTGCGCTCGCTTGATATGGCTGGGCGTATGACATTATGTAATATGTCTATTGAAGCCGGTGCTCGTGCTGGTATGATTGCCCCTGATGAAACGACATTTGCATATGTTAAAGGTCGTCCTTTTGCTCCTAAAGGTGAATCTTTTGAACAGGCTGTTGCCTATTGGAAGACACTTGCCAGTGATGAAAATGCTGTTTTTGATACAGAAATCACGTTAGACGCTGCCAGCATTGAGCCATCTGTAACGTGGGGCACAAGCCCTGAAGATGTGCTGCCCATTACCGGAAAAGTGCCGAGACCTGAAGAGTTTGCCGATCCTGCGAAGGCTGAGCGTACTCGTCGTGCCTTAAGTTACATGGGTCTTGAAGCCGGCCAGGCTATAGCTGGTACCCCCATTGATGTGGTCTTTATTGGTTCCTGCACTAATAGCCGTATTGAGGACTTGCGTTCAGCAGCTCAGATTGTGCGTGGTCATAAAGTTGCAGAAAATGTCAGGGCTATGGTTGTTCCCGGTTCGGGCAACGTCCGTAAAATGGCTGAAGAAGAAGGCCTTGATAAGATATTTATTGATGCTGGTTTTGAGTGGCGTGAAGCAGGATGTTCAATGTGCCTAGGCATGAATCCTGATAAATTAAAGCCATTTCAAAGATCTGCTTCAACCTCAAATCGTAATTTTGAGGGACGTCAGGGTCCAAATGGGCGCACCCATTTATGTTCACCAATGATGGCAGCCGCAGCTGCTATAAAAGGGTGCCTATGTGATGCGCGTGACATTATGCAGGAGGGTGTGTAATGGAAAAATTTACTACTTTGACATCTGTTGCAGCGCCGCTACCGCAGGAAAATATTGATACTGATCAGCTCATTCCGGCTCGCTTTTTAAAAACAACGCAGCGTACAGGTTTAGGTGAGCATCTTTTTGCCGCTCAGCGTTATGATGAAAATGGTGCTGAAAATCCTGATTTTGTGTTGAATAAACCAGCCTATCGCAATGCTGGTATTCTTATAACACTTGATAATCTGGGTTGTGGTTCTTCGCGTGAGCATGCGCCATGGGCACTGCTTGATTTTGGCATAAAATGTGTCATAGCGCCGAGTTTTGCTGATATTTTCCATAATAACTGTTTCAAAAACGGCATTCTGCCTATTCGTCTTCCTCGTGAAATATGTGAAACATTGATGGAAGATGCCCAGGCAGGGGCAAATGCACGCTTTACAATTGATTTGGAACGTCAGGAAATTATTCGTCCTGATGGGCAAATTATTCATTTTGAGGTTGACCCTTTTCGCCGTCAGCTCTTGCTAGATGGTGCTGATGACGTTTCGCAAACCTTACATTTTGAAAAAGATATTGCTCAGTTTGAAAAACGCTCAGAGCGCCAGTGGGTTCCATCAACATTAAAAGAAGGTGCTGAATAATGGCTCATAAATTACTTCTTTTACCGGGTGATGGTATCGGGCCTGAAATCATGGCCCAGGCTGTAAAAATCCTAAACTGGCTGAGGGACACTCGCGGCTTAAAATTAGAGATGGAAGAAGAGCTTGTTGGTGGAGCCTCTCTAGCCGTTCATAATCACCCTATTCGTGATGAAGTCATTGCAAAAGCAAAAGAAGTTGATGCGGTTCTTTTTGGGTCAGTAGGCGATCCTAAATGGAAAGATGTACCTTTTGACCGTCGTCCAGAAGTTGCTATTTTAAAGTTGCGTAAAGACCTTAATCTTTATGCAAACTTACGTCCGGCGCAGCTTTTTGACCCTCTTCTTTCGGCTTCAGCTTTAAAGCCTGACGTTGTTCGCGGGCTTGATCTGATGATCGTGCGCGAAACTGTCGGTGGTATTTATTTTGGTGAGCCCAGGGGAATCAAAACACTTCCTGACGGGTCACGTGTTGGTATTAATACAGAAGTTTATACTACTTCTGAAATTGAGCGTGTTGCTCGTGTTGCATTTGAGCTTGCTCGTCTGCGTCAGGGGCGTGTCTGTTCAGTAGAGAAGTGCAACGTAATGGAAAGCGGCCTTCTTTGGAAAGAAGTTGTCACTGACCTTCATCAGCGTGACTATAAAGATGTGGAATTATCCCACATGCTGGCCGATAATTGTGCCATGCAGCTTGTACGGGCGCCACGTCAATTTGATGTGATTGTCACCGGTAATCTCTTTGGTGATCTCTTATCTGACCTAGCGTCTATGTTAACGGGGTCGCTTGGTATGTTGCCTTCTGCCACATTGGGGAGTGTGAATGAGAATGGTAAGAGAGCTGCACTTTACGAACCTATTCATGGTAGTGCTCCCGATATTGCAGGGAAAAATATCGCTAATCCTCTAGCGCAAATTCTTTCGCTGGCAATGTTGCTTCGCTATTCATTAAAGAGACTAGAGGATGCTGCACTAATTGAGCTGGCCGTCAGTAAAGTTTTAGAAAGCGGGTTGCGCACTGCCGACATTGCTACAGATGGTGTTAAAGCTGTGAGCACTGAGGAAATGGGCGAGGCAGTGCTGAAAACACTCGCAAAGTTGGCGTAATTACTCTGAAATTTATGTAAAGCGATTATGGGGAGATGAATATGTCTAATGTTGCAGAACGGATGAATAGGATTCTTCCCAGCCAAACCATCGCTATTACACAAAAAGCGCGCCAGCTTAAGGCTGAAGGCCAGGATATTATTAGCCTGTCTGCTGGTGAGCCAGATTTTGATACTCCTGAATTTATTAAGCAGGCGGCGATAGAGGCCATTAACCGGGGCGAGACGAAATATACAGATGTTGCGGGCACAGTTGCATTAAGGCAGGCTGTTGCGAACCGCCTTAATGAAGATTTTGGTCTTGATTATCGTAAAGAAGAAATCTGCGTTTCTACAGGTGGTAAGCAGGTTATCTATAATGTGATGACAGCAAGCCTTAATCCCGGTGATGAAGTTATAATTCCTGCACCAGCCTGGGTTTCTTATCCTGATATTGTTCGTCTTGCAGATGGCTCTCCGGTTATTATCCAAACCAGTCCTGAAAATGGCTTTCGTCTAACGGCTGATCAGTTACGTGGCGCAATTACAGACCGTACCCGGTGGCTGGTTCTTAATTCTCCCTGTAATCCCACAGGAGCTGCTTATAGTGGAGAAGAGCTAAAGGCTCTAACGGATGTTTTACTAGATTATCCTCATATCTGGATATTAACTGACGATATTTATGCCAAACTTGTTTATGACGGGCATGTTTCAAAAACAATTGTACAGGTAGAACCACGTTTAAGAGACCGCACCGTCACGATGAATGGTGTGAGTAAAGCTTACGCAATGACAGGGTGGCGTATAGGGTTCTCGGCTGCGCCAGAAGGTTTTACAAAACAGCTGATTAAGTTACAGGGGCAAAGCACGAGTAATGCATGCTCTATTGCGCAGGCAGCTTCTGTAGCTGCGCTGTCAGGTCCACAAGATTTTATTAAAGAGATGGTCGCTACTTACCAAAAAAGGCGTGACCTTGTTATTTCTGCTCTGTCTCAGGTCCAGGGTTTGGATTCCGGTAAACCAGAGGGTGCCTTTTATGCTTTTGTGTCTGTTAAAGCTTTGATTGGTAAGACAACCAAAACTGGTAAAACACTTCATAACTGCGAAGACTTTGTTACAGCCCTGCTTGAAGAAACTGGCGTTGCGGCAGTGCATGGTGCCGCTTTTTTAACACCGGGCTATTTTCGGGTATCTTACGCAACAAGCACAGAACTTCTTGAGCAAGCCTGTGCACGCATTAAGCAGTTTTGTGAAAGTCTAAGTTAATGTTTCAGCCAGCATCGCGAATTGCCAATATTGCATCACCGGCGACTATTGCTATGGCCGCACGTGCGCGTGAATTAAAGGCTGAAGGTAAAGACATAATTTCATTAGCTTTGGGGCAACCTGATTTTGCATCTCCTCCTCAGGCGTTAGAAGGAGCTATTGAGGAAGTGAGGGCAGGGCATACAGGGTACCCTCCCATTCCTGGGCAAAAATCTCTTTTAGAGGCTGTTGCACATAAGTTTAAACGTGACAATGAGCTGGATGTTTCTCTTTCGCAACTTATGGTGGCGAATGGTGGTAAACAAATTATTTTCAATGCTTTTATGGCATCAATTGAACAGGGCGATGAGGTTATAGTTCCATCTCCCTATTGGGTGAGCTATCCGCTGATTGCTCAAATGTTTGGTGGCAAGGCGGTGCATGTTCCCTGCTATGAACATAATAATTTTCGTTTAGACCCGGCAGATTTAGCAAAAGCGATCACACCTAAAACACGGTGGATAGTCCTTAACTTTCCTAATAATCCGACGGGCGCCATTTTAGAAAAGTCAGATCTTAAAGCTATTGCTGAGGTTATTCGTAAAGCACCACATGTTTTAGTCATGAGTGATGAGATATATGAACATCTCACTTTTGATGGAAAAAAACATTTATCGCTTGCTCAGGTTGCGCCTGATTTAATGGATCGCATTTTAATCGTAAATGGTGTGAGTAAGGCTTATGCCATGACTGGCTGGCGTGTTGGTTTTGCTGCCGGGCCAGAAAAACTAATTAAAGCGATGATAAAAGTGCAAGGCAATGTCTCTTCAGGGATATGTACTTTAGCCCAGGGGGGGCTTGTGCAGCTCTAAACGGTAATTTGACCGAAGTAGAGGCGATGAGAGATGTTTATGAAAAACGCCGTAACCGTGCGGTAGAGTTTTTACGCGCTATTAATGGTGTAAGCTGTGCCATGCCGCAGGGGGCTTTTTATGCCTATCCGGGATTTGCAGCTATCATGAATAAAAGAACAGCTTCAGGGCGTTTGGTAACAAATGACGTTGAACTAGCCGAAGCTTTATTAGAAGAGCAGCATCTTGCAACCGTTCCTGGTTCGGCTTTTGGTTTAGGGCCTCATTTGCGACTCTCATTTGCAGCTTCTGAACAACAGCTTTCAGAGGCATATGAAAGATTAAAGCGCTTTGTAGAAAGTTTCTCATGAAGACACGCTTAGCGTCGCAAACTATAACGCCATTAGGAACGATTTTACGCACGTTAGCTTTGGTAAGTTTGACGATAATTTTGCTAAGTCTAATTAGATTCTGGTCGCCAGCAGGGCATTTGGTACAGCAAATTGTAGCTACAGGATTCTGGCAGACTCTTTACCGGATATTTCACGTAAATTCGGCTCTGGGCAAAGAACAGGTCATTCTTTTTGGAATGGTTTTTGGTTGCTTTATCATAGCATTATGTGCGCAGCTTATTTTTCTGGCATTAAAATCGCATTTTTGGACCAAAAACAGCACTTGCCATAATGAGCCACGCTAAAATAAGCATAGAGCCTCCAAATGGGGCAAGGGTAGCGTGGGAGATAACCTTAAAGCTCAGTAAAATAATAGAAACGGAAAAAAATATTGTCCCCAAAACCATGAGGCAGCACGAGATAGTTTTTCTTACAGGGTGCAAAAAGCCTGAGCAAATAGAAAGGCTGCATAGTGCAATTCCGTGCCAAAGTGCCATATTGGCTGCGGTGTGAAGCAAAGTGCGCCCATCTTGATTAGTTAGAAAAGAAGAGGGAAGATGAGAGGCCAAAGCTTGAAAGATCACGCCACTTGCAGCAAACAGGGCGCCTAAAGCAAAGCAACATTTGAGTATTGTTTCATTTTTCATAAAAAGCTCTTTATATCAAAAAAGGATAGACGCTGGATGAACTCCAAGAAAATAACCTATTCATTGGCTTTTGCGCTTTTGTGCGGCTGTTCTACTCTTGCGCCTCCTCCAGCACCGCCCTTACCATCTACAACGTCTGCCACGGCTGTTAAATTAACAGTAACTGATTTAAAGGCTCTTGATGAAGCAAATCAATGGTGTTCATGGATGATTGCGCTATCTGGGTTAGCTGCGAATCATAGCAATCAGTCTGTTTTCCAGCGTTACGGTGCCGAAATCTTAAGTGATTATCAAAAGCAGCAAAAAGCAATTTCTGATATTGTAAGTAAAAAAGGCATTAATCTTACAAGTTCATATCCAGTGACTTATCAAAAACGGCTGACTTTGCTTAAAAAAAGATATGGCAAAAGTTTCGATCGGTATTTTGAGCGTGAATTGGCTAAATCTTTACCAAAGACTTTAAATGAATTTTCGAAAGAAAATGAGCAGAAAAAGCTTGGTAGTGACGTAGCGACTATTCTGAAAAATCTTATAAAATCTGCCGATATCTATCGTAAACAAGCACAAGATTTAATGAAATATGAATAATGATTAATAAGGTAGCGAAACAACATACGTTACATTAAAATTTTTTTTTAAGAATTAAGGTAATGACAGTATCGTTTAAATGCGTTATTTGTAAAAAAGAGAGCGCGTTTCTACGTAATTGAATTTCTCCATTTCGAGATATGCTGGTCAGATTATTTTTCTTCTTTATAGAGTGTCTGATGGAAGATCGTGGGATCCGTTCGTTCGACCTTTTATAATGGATTGTAGAACTGTCGTCATGCAGGAAGATTTGCAGGTTACGGAAAAATCACTTCGTGAAGCCTTGGAAAGACTGGGCTCAAAAACGAAAATTTCTTCACAAAATAAAGTAGATAATAATGGCCTTGAGGGGACCAATAAGCAGTATTATCCGGGGAATTTATCAAATACTAATCCTATCACAAGACGGAGACGCTTTGTTAATGATGGGGGCGTAGTTGTAGAACGGCGCAACGATTTGGGCCGTAATAATAAGAAGGCTCTGACATCATATAAAAATAACCCTGAGCGTTCTAACGCGGCAGAAGAGCAGGAAGAAGTTAGGCAGTTAAAACGTTCTTTACAAAAAGAGCAGCTGCGTAGCCAGGCTATGGATACAAATAATAGTGAGTTAAAAAATAAAATCAAAAGCCAGGAAACTCATCTTTTTCATTATCGGACTCGCGTTGAAGAGTTAGAAAAAAGTCTTACTTTATTAAAAAATGAAAATTTAAAATATAAACTATTATTGGAAAAACGTGAAAAACCCAGTGCTCCTAGCCCTGTAAAAAAAGTTAGGACAAAGAAAACTTTTGAAACGCCAAATGATGAAAATCTTCAACCTGTAAAATGGTGGGTGGAAGAGTAATCCGTTGTTAAAGCGTAATGTGAGGTTTTAAGAGGGACAAATAGCTGTGAAAAATGCGATTTTACCCTCTCTTAAAATCTTACATGTAGGTGATTTTTTCCATAGCTTAAAAAAACGTTCAGTCAGTCAATTAAGTGTAGGTGGTAAATTATCTAACGGCCTTATTCGCAATGGTCACCATGTTATTAATTTCTCTTACAGAGATGTTTCCAGAGCAAAAGGATTTTTTAATAGTCACTATTTAGGTCGTCACGCAATGTGGCGTGCTTTAAAAAACTCAATAAAGTCTTTTTCACCTGATATCCTTATTTTAGGTCATGGTTATTCAATTCCGCCAGAGATTATTACTGATATAAAGGACAAGAATCCTGGAATTATAATTATTCAGTGGAACATCGATGCCCTGTTTGTGGAACAAAATTTAAAAAATATAAAAGAACGCCACCAGGTTGTGGATGCTAGTTTTATTTCGACGGCAGGAAAACAGTTGCGTCTTTTGTTGGGTGATAGGGGAATTATTGGTTTTTTACCTAACCCGGTTGATATGTCTGTTGAGCGCGGTCGTAATTTTAGCGTAAATGCCCTGCCTTATGATATTTTTTATTCTTGTGGCAATCCTGATAGATTGAGAGATATTTGCGGTAAAAAATGGCAAATGGATGATTTTTGTAGTGCTCTTGAAAAAGAGCTGCCACAAAAAACAAAATTCGCTTATGCCGGTGTTAAAGGCCACCCCTATAAAAGTGGCGTATCTTACACTCATTTATTAGAAAATTCGGCTATTGGGCTTAATATTAGCCGAAAGGCTGACCATTACTTATATAGTTCAGATCGTCTTGCCCATATGATTGGAAACGGTCAATTGGTCGCGATAGAGAGGCAAGTAGGTTATGATCAAATCTTTTCAGATGATGAAATGATCTTTTTTAATTCTTTTGATGAACTAATTGATAAGTTAAAATTCTATACTAATCACACTGAAGTAAGACAAGAATGCGCTAGAAAGGGATGGGAGCATTATAGCCAGATTTTTAATGAAAGAAATGTAGCAGACTATATGATTCGTGAAACTTTAGGTTTGCTTAGAGATGATGAGTATTTATGGAGATGTAAAACATTTATCAATTAAACTGTTTATAATTAGGTTTATATATTAAAATATTATTTTTTCCGTCGATATTATATTAATTTTATTAAAACAATATTTAAAATACTTTCTTATTAATGATTTTTTGAAAAAAATTAAATATGCAGTGTGAAAAATGTAAATTTCCGATATTTATAATGGTCTTGGTCAGATAGAAGCGCTTTTAGGAGATTATTATCTGTGTCTCTTCAGGTTATTATGGCGTCAGATTACCAGATATTGTGTTTGGGAGAGAATGACAGTCTCAAATTAAGTTTTCTGACGAACCACATTCCTCCTGAAAAGCTTATCTACGCATATCAATATGCAGGAGAATGGTTCTTACGCACAAAAGAGACAGTGCCACGTTGGTATGATCTCCGCACACAGACCTTTAGTGAGATCATGCCGTTAAATGGTATTGGCCTGATAGCTCATAGTCTCAATATATTTAATCTCAAAGTTGATGATCAGTATTTATACGTAGACTGGGATGGAAAAGTTAAATTATCGTCTTCATCCAAAGAAGACAGCGCTTTATTTCGCCTCATTGATAGTAAAAAATTTGAAATCTTCTTAAAACAAATTTCTTATAGATGGGTACGCGGCACTAAAGGTGATATAGTTTCGATAAATCTGCATACGAGTTCTTTAAGAGAAATTAATATTGGCTCAGCAAAAATAGGTTTTGATCAGCTATTTGAAGCCCTTATTGAGTCGCAAAAGACTGGTGAGCTTTTGGTCAATGAAGAGTGGAAAGTGTGGCGATTTGTTCGCTATAACCCACTTATTATTTTAGAAGCTTATGGCCCAGATGCAGTAGATGAACTTTCAGTTGCATTATGCAGTTTAAAAGATTTTGCTGGATATAGAGACAAAGTATTTATTTTAACTGACGCAAATCACCGCTTATTAGAAGAAAAATTTTGCGATATAGGGCTATCCCTTCAGTTTTTTTACGTTTCGTCACAGGAAGCACAATCTTCACCGCTTCCACGAGCACGTTTAATAAAAAATCCCCAATTTTTAGACCAGTATGCGCCAATCTTGTTTTGTTCATCTGGTGTCGTTTTTGGGGCCCCTCTCGATCAGCTAATGACAAAAGTTGCTCTTTCTAGGCAGGTTGAGGGTTTGGAGTATTTTTTCCACCCCGAATCACCAAGCTCTGAGTCAGAACAAAAACGTGCACAAAATCTTTTAATCGGCGAGGGGGGGGCTCTCATGATGGTGCCTAATATGGCTCATCATCGGATATATCTAGAAGCCGCTTTTGATTTGTTGGAACGACTCATAAAAGAATTTGGTCTTAAGAACTTGCCGCAGGAACGCCAACCGCTCATTAATTATGCTTTGCGGCGTGTACGAGATTTTTCAACGCAATATTTTTCTAGAACTGTTTTGGCAACACGTTTTGTGCCAAGCTTCTATGGAGTTATTTCAGAAATTATATGTTTTCCTATTTCTGAAGAGAAACGTTCAGCTCAGATGAAAACTTATCTTGAAACGATCAAGAAAGCAGAAGGAGAGATAGGGTGACAAATTTTGTTGTCCTTTCCTATGATCTTCGTGTTTTATGCTGTTCTAATGGCCAATTAGTCGCGCAGCCAATCCATAGTTTAAAAAATTTGGATTCACTGGCTTTTTTAATCTCTAATGATCAGGGTGCTAATTTTAACACTAAGCTTCCTGGCAATTACTGGTTAGATATTGATTCCGGATCTTTTCAGCGTTCAGTGCCGCGGGGATGGATTACGCTTGAAGAAAAGCCATCAGATCAAGGCGCAATTCGTTTAAAACGGCAAGTACCTGGTAATAAGATAATAGAAGACAGTAACAATTATTTTAATGTTCAACCTACAGGGTGTGTCGTCTCATCTGGGATTAATTCATATAAAAGGTCAGGGGCATTTTGGCGTATAACGTTAGATCAATTTAAAGCTCTACAGTTTTTTATAAAGAGCTGCTGGGTATTCGAGGGGGCTACCGCTCCCCATCATGTTGATTTGCGCCATAGCACAATATGGGAGATTCATCTTGGCCCGCTCATATTGGATTTCAAATCATGTTTAAAAGGACTGTTACATCATTCTGTATCTGACAATAATTTTGAAATAATTTGTTCATCCCATGATAAAATACACAGACTCGTAAAATATCAGCCCGCTATTTTATATGTTATTAAAGATATGGATGGTTTAGAAAAACTTCCATTTACTTTGCAGTCTTTAAAAGAAAAAGGTGATTATGAAAGCCAACTCATAATTGCTTCCGATATTGATTACGATAGAATTTTATCTTTTGTACCCAGAGAACTTCGTACAAAATTTAAATTTGTATCGATTCGGTATTTTGATCCTATTGATCAGTTAGTCCCTATTATTTCTTTACTAAAAAATATGGAGATGTCTCATTATTATCCTTTAATTGTTCTGACACCGGATATTTTAATTAAAAAAACATTACGTCCTTATTTAATCCATGAAGCCTTAAATTTATCAGGTGGATTTCACCCTTCACTTTCTTCAGGCTCAAAACAGGCAGATTGCTTTTTCCCTAAAAGTGATAAAACGCTAGAAACTTATTATCGTCTTTTTGGAAATAGAGACGTTATTGGTTCTTTAGCACCGCTTCAGGCAAAGGGCCTTGTTAATGTGGGACTAAGAGCCTGTTTTTCCTATTTCCAGGAATTGCATTTTCCTTTCTGGAAAGAATATGAAGCGGATTTTTTAGAATATATTGCTAATAAATTTGGCCTTTTTACATCACAATCCCAAAATATTTTGCACCGTGAAGCATGGGAAGGCGTTTATTTTCAAAATGTGTCATCCTGGTCTCTTGAAGAGCGCTCTAAATGGTTCACCTCAAATTGTGACTCTGGTGCAGAGATTTTTTCATGAATAATTACGCGCTTCTTACCCATGATTTTAAAATCGTCAAAGCAGATTCAAACGGGCAATTATGTGCAGTTACGCTAAGCTCCTTAAGCTCTCTTGATAATATAGTTTATGTATCTCAAAGAGGAGCAGATTGGAGCCTTCTTGTTACTTCGCCTTTAAAATTGTGGTTTGATAATCAGACCAGGCGTGTAAATCGTGCTTTTGCGGCTGGCGCTATTGCTATTGAGGTTGAAGCACAACCGTCTTTTTGTCGCCTAAAATTATGCGAAGGGGGCTGCTTAACAGTAGAGAGTTCGGGCGAAATTATTTATCAAAATAAGAACGATAGTTATTGTGACGAAAAAGATGTTTTTCGTTTTTTATCGCCCACAGATTTGAAAATTTTATGGCATGTTGCCAAACATCGGTGGGCGCTTGACCCGGACGCTATATCAATAGAACTAAATGAATTTAAAAGTAGTTTCAAAGAAATTCATTTTGGCCCTTTAACTTTATCCTTAGAGGTATTTCTCAATTTTATAAAGCGCTCATCTTATGAAAAAGAAATTGTTTTTCTTGCTCATAATAATATTTATCGGGCCGTTTTGCTCAAGCCTGCCATTTTATTAGCAGCCTTTGGAGAAAAAGTTGTTAACCAGCTATCTGTTGCTCTGGAAAGCATAGCTGATCCTGGGGATTTTGAGGGCAATATATTTATCGTGACCAATGTTGCTCATAAGGGAATAGAAAGGGTCGTTCCTCACAAATTACGTCCTATGTGCCAATTTTTACACATGGAAGCATATGAATATACTGATTATATCGCGATAAGACAGACCATCATAAGTTCAGGAATTTTAGATCAATATTCTCCTATCCTTTATATGGATATTGATGTTGTCATTAATGTACCGCTAGAGGGGCTTTTATGCCGTGGGGCTTTAGAAAAATATTTTAGTGCCCAGATAGAATATTGGCATCCTGATTTTCGAGAGGCTGTGAGTACTGGTCAGCTTTTATATAGCCAAGATCCTTACCCTGTTGAAAAGAGAGAAGGAGGCTTTAATAGCGGCATCTTCTTTTTGCCCAATTTTTCACAAAATAAGGCCTATTTTGACAGGGCTTTTTATACTCATATGAGTTACACAACTTATTACGGGCGTGGTGTTATTCCTTTTCCAGAACAACATGTACTTAATTACGCTTTACGTAAAATGCAGGCGTCAGACCTTGCCTTAGTAACTGAATTGACCGAGGTGGGTGGCTTTAACGGCATGGAGGTCGTTCAACATTACGGCGCCATGAATGTCACACTCGCTAGAGGTTTTGTACATTTCTGGTGCACATCATCTTCTGATAGAGGGTGGTTAATGGCAGATTATTTAGCACGAATAAGAAAATATCGTGCTTCATTGAGTTATAAAGAAAACTAATTTTCGGCATGATTTATAAAAGGGGAGCTCTGCAAAAAGCTCCCCTTTTTATGATGAAACAATAAGGTACTAATGACCGGTTTTTTCAAAATGAGCTGGTAAAAGATGAGAACGATTATAGTCTAGTTGCTCATGAGTAAGCTGCAAACCTACTGCCAAAGTATAATCATTATCGAGTTCATTATTTCCGGTTGGTAAGTCAATAAATCGTAAGGGTGTGTGAGTTTGTAACATGCCATGAGAAGATTTTACGTCAAATTCATCAGTAAAGATTTTTTTATCAATAATTTTTCCATGTCTCATTATGGCAATAAAATAAGGTACTTCTAGTTTATTTTTATTAGCGGCGGGACCTTCTTTAACATTAATAGAAAGCCCAACGCGCACCCGTGTTAAAGGGCGTTTATGAGCGTCATGCGGTCCTACTCGACAGTCACCATTAACCCCCGAAATCTGAGCATGATAGGCGGTGTGAGTTATGTCTATGCCTTGGCCGTCAAAGGCATAAAGATCTGCTGTTGCATGAGGAACCTGGATTTTGGGGCAGGCTGGAGCAATAAGAATCTCATTAGAAGCGCTTGAACAAGCTATTAAACTGCTAAAGCTGAGAACACCAAAAACGCCGCCTAAAAAGCGGGATAGAGGCTGAATATAAGTGCGGCGAATGGTCATTAGTTTAAGAAACTCCGCAAGAAAAAGGTCTGGACATTGCGATAAATACCGATACATCCGATATAAGCACTAAGGAAAGCCCGTTTAAAAGATAAGCTTGTAACTTTCTTGAGACCGGTCTTTCCTTTGTATCGAATTATGCCTGCCTGGGGAACACTATGTCAGAAGAGACAAGACCTGCAACCTCTCAACCTGCAAATCCTGCGGCAGACCGCATTATAACTACAGGAGAAGGGCGCCAAGCGCTGCGCCTTCTTCTTGCGGGGCCGAGGGGATTTTGTGCTGGGGTTGATCGCGCGATTCGCGTTGTAGAAGAAGCATTACGCCGTTATGGCGCACCTGTTTATGTGCGCCATGAAATTGTCCATAACCGTACTGTTGTTGAAGGGTTAGAGGCCAAAGGGGCCATTTTTGTAGAAGAGCTAGACGAAGTTCCAGCAGACGGACACGTGGTTTTTTCTGCTCACGGTGTGCCTAAATCAGTGCCTGCCGAGGCAGAACGTCGTAACCTTCTTTATCTGGATGCGACCTGTCCTCTTGTTTCTAAAGTGCATCGTGAAGCAGAGCGTCACTTTGCAGGGGGAGGAGAAAAGCAACGTCATATTCTTATGATTGGTCATGCTGGTCATCCTGAAGTAGTAGGCACGATGGGCCAACTACCTCCTGGAGCTGTAACGTTAATTAATGATGCCAAAGAGGCGAGCACTGTTGAGCCTGCCGAGCCTGACAAGCTGGCTTTTATTACGCAAACAACGCTTTCAGTTGATGACACAGCAGAAATTGTAGAAATTTTGCGCAAGCGTTTTCCTCAAATCGAAGGACCACGCCGCGAAGATATTTGCTATGCCACAACAAACCGCCAAATGGCAGTTAAAGAATTGGCGCCTGAATGTGACCTTGTCATAGTGATCGGGTCTCCCAACTCTTCAAACTCTCAAAGATTAAGAGAAGTTGCAGAACGCTCTGGTGCCAAAAAAGCCCTTTTGGTTCCCAAGGTTTCCGATATGGAGTGGAATGAACTTGAAGGCGTTAAAACACTTGGTATGAGTGCTGGTGCATCAGCTCCCGAAAGTTTGGTACAGGAGATGATTACGGAACTTTCCAAACGTTATGATCTTCATATTGAAGAGCGAATCGTAAAAGAGGAAAATATTAATTTCCGCCTTCCTCACCCACTGTCTGACGAAGCTTAAATTTTATGGCCGTCTATACGGATATAGAAGAAAATGCCCTCAAAAATTTCCTATTAGACTATGATTTAGGAAGTTTAATCTCTTTTGAAGGGATTACGGAAGGAGTTGAAAATAGCAATTATCGGCTCGTACTGAGTTCCGGGAATTATATTTTAACTCTTTTCGAAAAAAGGGTGAATTCGGCAGAGCTTCCCTGGTTTGTCGGATATATGGGGCATTTGGCAAAAAATAATATTTCTTGTCCGTTGCCTATAAAGGCAAAAGACGGTCAGGCTTTGCGGCAACTTGCCAATCGGCCAGCACTAATTGTTACATTTTTGGATGGGCAGGCTGTAAAAAATATTACTGAGCAGTCCTGCCTTGAATTAGGCAGAGCTCTGGCTAAGCTCCATAAGGCAGGGGAGGGCTTTGATAGTGAGCGCTCCAATAAATTAGGTGCACAGGGCTGGAAAGCACTTTTATCGCAATGTGACAGTCATGGTGATCAAAAAATTGAGGCACTCATTTCTCAAACACATTGTGACCTGGAAAAAGTTCTGTCTCACTGGCCAGAGCCTAAGGAGCTCCCTCGCGGACAGATACATGCTGATCTTTTTCCCGATAACGTTTTTTTCAAAAACGAGTCTCTGAGCGGCATTATAGATTTTTATTTCGCCTGCACTGATTTCTTTGCCTATGACATAGCCATTTGTATAAATGCGTGGTGCTTTGAAAATAATGAACATTATCTTCCTCAGCGCACAGCTATGATTTTGCAAGGATATGAAGAGTTTCGTCCGCTCTCTCCCCTGGAAAGAAATAGATTGCCTGTCTTATGCCAGGGAGCAGCGCTAAGATTTTTACTTACGCGGCTCTATGACTGGATTCACACGCCTCCAGGAGCAAAGGTAGTGAAGAAAAATCCGTGGGACTATCAGAAACGCCTTACTTATTTTTTGGAACATAAAAGTGTCTGATCATTTAGAAGCTGAGCCGACAGAAACCAGGCACCTCGAAACAGAATCAGTAGATGCAGCATCAATCGTAGAAATTTGGACAGATGGTGGCTGTAAACCCAATCCCGGCCCAGGAGGGTGGGGGGTTCTGCTTCGTTATCGTGGTAAGGAGCGCACCCTTAAAGGAGGGCATCCTGAAACGACAAATAATCGTATGGAGCTTACAGCAGCAGCAGAGGCATTAGAGACTCTCAAACGCCCTTGTAAGGTAAAGCTTTATACAGATAGCGAATATGTCAAAAATGGCATTACACGCTGGCATGAGGGCTGGGTGCGCCGTAAATGGCGTAATGCCTCAGGTGATCCTGTAGCCAATATGGATTTGTGGCAACGTGTCCTGACTGCGGCCAAACAGCACCAGATTGAATGGCTTTGGGTTAAAGGACACTCTGGAATTGTTGAAAATGAGCGTGTTGATGTCTTGGCTACAGAGGGGCGTGAAGAGTTAACTCTCTGAATTTATAGAAAAATTTAAAAAAATTGCATTTTAGGGGTTTACGCACCAAAAGTTTTTGGGTAGATAAGCCTCACTGATCCCGAATAGCTCAGTTGGTAGAGCAAGCGACTGTTAATCGCTGGGTCGTAGGTTCGAGTCCTACTTCGGGAGCCAGTATCAAAAGCCCGCCTAGAGCGGGTTTTTTTGTGACTTTTTTATATTCATTGAAATAGGCTTATTGCAAATTTCCTCCTCTGGAGGCAGATGAATAAGCATGAATGCATCACAAAATAATACGCCTCAGAGCGTAAATTACGCCACTGTTACATGGGATCAGCTTCATAGAGATGCCCGTGATCTTGCTGCACGCCTTATGCGCGAATGTGCACCCTTTAAAGGTATTGTTGCTGTTACAAGGGGAGGACTCATTCCTGCGGCTATTTTAGCGCGCGAATTAGGATGCCGTCTTGTCGAATCTATTTCCGTCGTTAGTTATGAAGGTGAAGAAGGCACGCAACAGGAGCCTAAAACCTTAAAAGCACCTTTAGCTGCTGGAAATGGCGAGGGTTTTCTTATCGTAGATGATTTGGTTGATTCGGGTGTGACAGCACGTTATGTGCGTGAAATGCTTCCCAAAGCGGTTTTTGCTTGTCTCTATGCCAAACCCGATGGCCGCCCTTTGCTGACCATTTCGTGACGGAAGTTGCGCAAGATACTTGGGTTTTGTTCCCCTGGGATACAGCTCCATTATTCGTTCCACCTTTGAGTAAAAGCGGTAAGCAGTAAATAATTAAAAAAATTAGCAAATTTCGCATTTACCCCCTTGCGTGTTTGTTAAGACCAGACTAATGTGCCCCGCATGGTGACGGGGCGTGGCGCAGCCTGGTAGCGCGCTTGTTTTGGGTACAAGAGGCCCCCGGTTCGAGTCCGGGCGCCCCGACCACCTATCATCCACTAGGGCTAGGCGCCCTTAGCTCAGCTGGATAGAGCAACAGCCTTCTAAGCTGTGGGTCGCTGGTTCGAATCCAGCAGGGCGCGCCAGTTTAAAACTGCGGTTTTACGTATATTTCTCTTTCTAAAATTAAAGCTTTTTTCTGTATGAAATATCCACCAGGATATGGTGCAGATCCGTATGCTCTGTGAAGTTGATTATATCTAACAGGCATTGTCGGATAAAGGCGCAAAACTCGGTCAAACTGATATTAGATAAGTTATAGAGCCGTATTTATCCCCCCTTAAAAAAGCAAATTTCCAGCTTAAGGTTGCGCGTAAATACTGCATATGAGCGTTCAAAAAAGGAAATACGCTAAAGCGATCAAAGATAAAGTGGCTATGCGCAACCATTTTTTGAGGCATTGAAATTTGATCTGGACTCAATTTTATCTTGTTAGATCTTAATACAAATCAGCTTTTTGCGACAATATAGGAGAGCAGCTTAGGTCCTTAAAAGTTTATTTTATTGCCTTTAACCATAGTGAAACGTGACCTAATAAAGCACTCAATATTTTTGACGCTTATTGTCTTAAAATAGAGACATGTAATAATCCTAGTACATAATATTCCATTATTATCTCTGCTGAGTGGCTTTTGAATAAGGGCATATTTCTATAGTGGGACTGGAGATATAGTTGAAAAACAGTGAGCGTTATTAGTCACTCCCTCCTAAAAGCGGCTATTTAAGCAAAGGACAGGGCTTGAAAAATAAGTACTGCTAAAGGGAGTTTTTCATTATAGAGCATCTCGCCAGATATGAGATGCAGCGATATAGTGGCCCTATTACCGCAAGTACTTGCTCAAAGGCCGTGTTCATGACTGAGAATAACGTTAATTCTACCATTTCAGATTCTCAGGAAACCTCTTTGGAAACTGTGTTAAGTTGGATTGATAAATCATCTCCGACGAACAGAGATAGAGGCACGAACTTTGAGAATTTATGCCTTATTTATCTGAAAAACAGCCCTCGTTGGGTTTCATATTTTCAGTCTGTTAAGACATACAAGGATTGGGCCGAAGACCATAAAAACTCTGTTCCAGATGGGCGTGATACAGGCATTGACCTTGTTGGTGTTAAGCATGATGGATCTTTTGCGGCAATACAGTGCAAATTTTTTACTTCAGAAGCGCGTGTTTCCAAGAGGGAAATTGATTCGTTTATTGCTGCTAGTCCTTTAGGAGAGAATAGCTTTTCTGAACGTGTAGTTATTGCTACAGCCCCATTAGGGTTAATGCTCAAAAGACGGCTTATGAAAATAAATTAATTGTCATTAACCGTCAGGATCTCCAAGAAAGTGGTTTTGATTGGGATCGCTATTTGCCAAAGAAGGGTCTTTTAGCAAAAGGGGCAAAAAAAACACTTTCTTTACGTGCCTATCAGACGTCAGCCGTGGCGGCATGCCGTGCGGCATTTTGTGAACAAAAAAAAGATCGTGCGCAGCTTCATATGGCGTGCGGAACAGGCAAAACGCTCACTTCACTAGCCATTGCAGAAAATATTGTGGGCGTTGGTAAGACGGTTCTTTTTCTTGCACCGTCACTTGGCCTTATACAGCAAACCCTCGATTCCTGGACAAATGAAGCGAGTATTTCCATCACTCCCTACGTTGTGTGTTCCGATTCAGATATTGGCAAACGCGTTACGGATAGTGAAGGATCACGTTTTGTCATTCAGACTCTGTCTTATCCTGCGACGACAGATGCATCATCACTTGCGAGCTCTTTTCAAAAAGGTCAAAAATTACAGCAAACAAGTATGACGGTGATTTTTGCGACTTATCAGTCAATCGCCACCGTGCATGAAGCACAGAAATATGAACATGGTTTGCCTGTATTTGATTTGGTTGTCTGTGATGAAGCTCATCGCACAACAGGACTTGTAGAGCAGGGAGACGATCCCGGCATGTTTCAAGCGGTGCATGATGCGGATTATTTACGTGCAAAGCACCGCTTATATATGACAGCGACGCCGCGCATTTATGCAGGTGAAACAAAACAGAGAGCCAGCCAAAGATCGTTAGTTCTGGCGTCTATGGATGATGAAAAGACCTATGGCTCTGTGGTTTTTTCATATAGTTTTAGACAAGCCGTAGATGATGGATATTTAAGTGACTATCGCCTTGTTGTACTGCGTATTCAGCAAAGCGACGTAAGGAAAATACTCGCCACTTCATCAAATGAAGCAGACCGTAAAGCCTCAGAAGTAAAGGCAGAAGAGCAGGCTGAGAAAAAAGGACGCAAGCAGGGCAATAAACCAAAAAGCGAGGCGGAAGAAGCGCGGGTGCATCTTGATGATGCATCGCGTATTATTGGGTGCTGGCGAGCCATGCTAGGGCATGATCTTATGACAGAAACGGGGACTGAAGAGGCTGAAAAGCCTATTCCTCGGCAAATGAAGCGGGCCGTAGCATTTTGTAGTGTGATCGAAGAAAATACAAATTTAGTATCTTCTAAAAAAATTGCGGGTAGTTTTGCTCATATCGCTAATCTTTATGACCAAGAAAATGGTTTAACTGACAAAAAAGCCGAGGCCAAACATGTTGATGGCTCTATGTCAGGAAGTGAGCGTAAAGAGGCCCTGCGCTGGCTAAAGGCAGAGACACCAGAAGGAACATCACGCATTCTTTCAAATGTAAAATGTTTGTCAGAGGGCATTGATGTGCCCTCGCTAGATGCTGTGCTGTTTATGTCTCCACGCAATTCCACAGCAGATATTATTCAATCTGTTGGACGCGTCATGCGTAAGGCCCCAGGAAAATCACTAGGCTATATCATTGTGCCAATTGTTATTCCTGACTTTATTAATGATAGTGAAATTGAAACTTATCTTGATGCAGGTGGCTCTGGCTTTGCATCATTATGGAAAATTGCCGCAGCTTTGCGCTCGCATGACCCACAACTTGAAGCAGATGCAAATCAAGTCGCTATTGGTGCACGCAGAACGATCACTAACTTATTGACCGTCACAGCCTTGCCACATCGTAAAAAAACCGATGAAGAGCGCGTGAGTGATGGTGGCACGGATATGTTCGGAAGCGATGCCACTCAGGCCGAATATGAGGCACGAGCAAAAACCAATAAAGAGCGTCGTGAAAGAGAACAGCAATATTCTTCTCAAGATGTTACGCAAAATCTTAATCTGGAATTTGAGGCACGCACGCGCCAGGAAGTGGATGCTTTTGCCGGGGCCGTAAGGGCGCGCTTGGTAAAGCGCTTGGGCAGTGGCGTTTATTGGGATGAATGGGCCAAAAAAGCCGGCTTTATAGCGCAACAACTCATTACTGAAATTACCCGCATACGTAAAAGCACGCTAAATACAGAATATGATAATGCCCGTAAGGCTTTTTCTACTCTGCTAAAAAATATTCGCAAAACGCTAAATAATGCAGTGTCAGAAGATCAACTGACTGGCATGCTTGCTCAGCATATCGTCACTATGCCGCTTTTTGAGGCGCTATTTGGTGATGGTGAGGCCAATCGAACAGAAAAAAACCCCGTTGCCCGTGAGTTAGAGCCTTGCGTGCAGGCTTTTCGTGAGGCTGGGCTTGCTCAGTTTGAAGGGGTAGAGCTTAAGGAATTTTGGGCCGAGGTGCAGCGTTCTGTTAGAGGCATGAATGCGGTTGGACGCCAGAAGCTCATTAAAACACTTTATGAAAAGTTCATAAAAAACGCTTTTCCACGCGATGCCAAAGCCTTTGGTGTTGTCTACACACCCATAGAAGTAGTGGATTTTATTCTGCACTCTATAGAAGACGTAATGCAGAAAAATTTTGGCCACGGATTGGGTGCAAAAAACGTCCATGTGCTAGATCCTTTTACTGGCACCGGCACCTTCATTACCCGCTTGCTAGCCTCGGGAATTTTGTCACCCGAACAAATGAAAGAAAAATATGAAAATGGCATGATCTGGGCTAATGAGATCATGTTGCTCACTTATTATATTGCAACCATTAATATCGAAACAGAATATGCCCGCCTTACAGGAGAATGGACAGCCTTCAAAGGTGGCGTATTTACTGATAGTTTCATGCTGGATAATAAAGATCTCGAACGTCTGGCAGGAATGCGCGGTAACGCAGACCGTATTCGTCATGAAGCAGATGACAGTAATATCCGTGTCATTTTTGCTAACCCCCCTTATTCATCGGGAGCAAACAGAGCTAATGATGGAACAGAGCTGGTAAAATATCCACGTTTAGATAAAGCCATTGCTGAAAGTTACGTGCAATTCTCGCAATCCACAAATAAAAAATCTCTCTATGATTCCTATATCCGTGCCTTGAGATGGTCGTCTGATCGCATAGGTGAGCAAGGTGTGATTGGCTTTGTGAGTGGAGCAGGCTTTTTAGAAGGAGCCGCAGCTGCTGGGGTGCGGAAATGCTTAGCCGAGGAATTTTCTGACCTTTATGTGTTCCATTTGCGAGGAAACCAGCGCACGTCGGGTGAAATATCGCGAAAAGAGGGCGGGAAAATCTTTGGAGAGGGTAGTCGGTCGCCAATCGCTATTTCTATTTTAGTGAAAAATTCCAATAGTACTGAGCGTGGAAATATTTTCTTTCATGACATTGGAGATTATTTAACTCGTGAGCAGAAATTAGAGCATATAAGGACATTCCAGTCTGTAAAGGGGATTGAAAAAGCAGGGCTGTGGCAGAGAATAGAACCCAATCAATATTTCGAATGGATTAATCAGCGAGATGAAAGCTTTTCTCAATTTATCTCTATGGGCAGTAAGAAAGCTGAAGAAAAATCTGCCCTTTTTGAGATTTGTTCATTGGGTATTGCAACTAATCGTGATGCCTGGGTCTGGAACTTCTCACAAAAGATAGTTGAAAAAAGTGTGTATAATATGGTGGCGTGCTATGAACAAGAACGCCAGCGTTTACACGGGCTCGGCCTGGGATCAAATCGCGAGAAGCTAACAGAGGCACTGAAAAAGTCACCAGCTTTACAAACAGATTCTTTGAGCTGGACGCGAGCTCTGCGTAACGATGCTGTGTGTAATAGGTCACTTTCACCTCATGAGGGCGAAATGAGGTTTGGGAGTTATCGTCCTTTTACAAAAGAATATATTTTCTTTAGTCGCCGCTTGAATGAAGTGGTCAGTCAACAGCCTAAACTCTTTCCTTATGAAGATGCCGAAAACTTGGCGATTTGTGTTGTAGATAAGGGCCCTAATTTCTCATGTCTTATGACAAATGTGGTAACAGACCTTGAATTGGTACATCATGCCCAGTGCTTCCCCTCTACGTCTATGAAAAAGAAGAAACAGAGCAGGGCAAGCAATCTGATCTTTTAAGTCTGGAAAACACCACATCATCATTCAATGGTTACCGCCGCAAATATGCTCTTACAGATGAGGCGTTGGCTTATTTTCAAAAAACCTATCCAGGAAAAGACATAAATAAAGAAGACATATTTTTCTATATTTATGGGCTTCTTCATTCGCCTGAATATCGTCAGAAATATGCGACATCTTTGAGCAAAGAATTACCGCGCATACCCTGTGTTAAAACATGGGAGGCCTTTAGCCAGTTTTCCCAAGCAGGACGGAAGTTAGCTGTGTTACATACGGAGTATGAGACGCAAAAGCCTTATTATGATCCTGATAAAAGCGAGAATGTGCAGATTACCAGGGCCGAAAGTGTTGAGCAAACGTTCCGTGTAAAGCAAATGGCTTATGCTCCTAAGAAAGATGGCAAAGCGCGGGAAAAAGATCGCACAACACTTATTTATAACCAATATGTGACGGTCACGAATATTCCACTGGAAGCATATGATTATATTGTCAATGGAAAGCCTGCATTAGACTGGGTTGCTGAGCGGCAATGTATCAGCACAGATAAAAAAAGCGGCATTACGAATGACGCTAATCGCTGGGCTATTGAAAAAATGCATAATCCTCGTTACCCGCTTGAGCTGTTTCTTAAAGTTGTGACAGTTTCTCTGGATACAATGAAGATTATTAATGCTTTGCCTGCATTGGAAATTTAGGGCAGTTAATGTGATGCAAGTTTAAAATAAGCTTTGATTGGGCCGTTATTTTAAAATCTACAGCCTTCAAAGCTGTGACGGATATTTTGAAAATGTGAGTTAGTAAACAGATTATAACTCGGCAAGTTTGAGATATCCTCCAGTTTATAGGTAAGAGGCACTAAAATAAGGATGTTCTTTTTTAAAAAGTTTTAAATGGTTTTACGGCCCATTTTTGTAGGAAATGATGAAAAATTGGTCTCTAGAAAATTGTGTCATTTACTTTTCGTCATTTAAGAGCGTCCTATCTTAACTTTAAACTATATTTTCGCTTGTTTTGGGAAATGGAACTATATCTAAATCAAAATATAGATAAGTTAAGATATTTTGACGTTTGTTGTAATTATATGAAAAAATAAAATATATAACGTTTTGTGCGATAATAATATGAAAAACGCAATTACCGTTATGTTCGATATTTAATTACTATATTATATTAAAACAATAAACACATTAAAAGAATAGTTTTATAGCCTGATCTAATATTCTTGATAAAAATTGTTTTCAAAAAAGTCTAAGTTTTATCGAAAGCTGAATAGCAGTTACTTTTTGCGTGTCATTTTAAAGACAGGCTTAATAATAACGGGTTGCTGTTTTAATGCTAAACATCATTGAGAGCATTTTGTGAGTGCAGCATGATGAGATCATCAAAAAATAAAGAGAGAAGCAATATGCCTTAAATACAGCGTCGGGGGCTTCTTATTTCTACGTTAGAACGGCTGTGCCTTATTCTGACATAGAAGAGAGTGCTTATTTTTGTAGTGCTGTGTAAGCTTGCTTAAAGTAAGAGCGTGAATAAGAACGGCATTTTATAGAGCTTTAAGCGTCGCAGCCTGATTTGCCATAATTCATAATTCTAACTTGCATAGCTGACTTATAGTTTCATATTTCTCTTAAAGCAAAGTTGCGTTAGATACAGCCTTACTTACTCATGGATTAAATAAGGCATCTTTCTACTCTTTTTACAGCTTAGAACCCGTATCATGAGTTTTTTGATATGATAATCAGTTAATGCTGCATAAGATCATTTACATATTATTTTGCCTGAACCAAGCAAGTGCGTGCCTCATATAAAGCAAAATGTTTTAGCAAAGTGTAATTTTTACAGTCTGTTGTAATATGAGAAGTGCCCTTTAATGCTCGCTATTTTGTGGTTCTTTAATAAAAAACCGGATAGAGACCAAAAGGTGAGATTGTAAAAAAGGCAGAAAAGTTAAAATGCTTGCTCACCAAAGAGTTTCTGAAAAGCAGGGGCTAATTTTCTATTAAAATTCAAAAGCACTATTTTGAATTCACCAAACCGCACCAGTATTTTTCTATGAAATTTAGCTTTTATGAAAATGAGCACCTTGTGATTAGGGCGCGGTTTTTTAAAAGCTAATCTTAGTGATTCGGTTGGATTATGTATGTCGGTTACGATTTCTGTCTAAACACTGCCATAATTTGAACGAATCCATTTAGAATAGAATTATGACAATATAAAGGTTTTTAAAAAGCAAGAAAAAGATAAATGGCTATTAAATTTTAACCTATATTTTATATTTATCATTTTAAATTTTATATGATTTGCATTGTTATGTATATGACAATAATAAAAATGATAATACTGACATAAAATTTAATTTTTTAAGTGTATAATAACAAATAGATAGTTTATTTTTTAATATAATAATTTTTTGTATTATTGTTATTTTTATTATCTGATTATTTTCTTTATTCAGTAATTAAGACCTTAACGGTCCTTAATATGCGGTAAGTGAGGTAGCCATTTATAAGTTTTTTAAGTTTTTGGTTATAATAAAAGAGAGTTTCATAGGTTTAACTAATCAAAAATAAATAAAATTATTTATGAATTAAAATAGTCATATTTTGGTCCTATTTGTGACTATTTTATACCTAAAATGCCCAAATTCTGCTGTTTTTTGTCAAAAATAGGGCACAAATAAGGCATGTAATTATGTCATAAAAGCGCTTTTTTCATTTTTGAAGTATATTACTAAATAAAATTGTAGTTCAAATAAGGCGAAATTAATATCCACATTAATTCGCTGGACCCCTTTAAAAAGCTTGATTTGTGACGAAATGTGGCGATAAAGTGAACCCAGTTGAGAGGTTGATTACAGAATTTTTAAAATTGGTTAATTTCTGAAAGAGTTGGTTTCAGTTTTATTATTTAAAGAGTCTGTGATTAAGGTTATTGCCATATTGTTGTTTATGGCTTTTTTGTGGCAGGGACTTACGATGAACGCTGAGCAAAGTTTATTAAAATTGGATGCTTATTGCCAATTCCGCCAAATGGCTACGATGTTCGAAACATCAGCTCATCAACATCTAGTACAGAGCGTAATGGCTCTTACTGGTCAGGCTCTAGCGAGCTTTAAGCTTTCTTTCTATAAAAATGATCCATATTCACTAAATATCTGTAATAATATTTTAAATAATATGATGAATGTTTTAAAAAACTCTCATTTAAAATCGGCGTTTCAAGAACTTGTTCTTATTGCAGAAGAAGCCTATAGAAATGTCTCTTACTTACTTCACGAGAACGAAGCAGTAGCTGCTTAATATTATAGAGCTCTTCTGCTATATATGTGCGTGCGTTTCTCATTAGAGAGGGTTGATAGTTACAGCTATCAGCCCTTTTTTTGTTGTTTATAATTTAAACCTAAATATTTATTCTTTGTTATTAATATGAATTTTAAATATCGCGAATTATCTTAGAGAAATATGAAGATTATATTTCTTATAATTAATAATCTTTTTCTTTAATGAAACATGTTTTGATAGTAAAAAAACATATATTAAAAGTGATAATAGCAAAGTTAAGATGGTTTTGTAATCTTCCTAAGAATTTAACTTTTTGAAAAGATAAATTATTGAAGATTAAAATAATTTTAAGAAAATTATTAGTAATAACTAGGAGAATTCATTTTGTTTTTTGACATTATGACTCAAAAAAAGATAAAATTTAACAGATTTATTATTGGGTTATTAAGTACAGCCTTTGTCATTAATGTGGGTAATGTAGGTGCGTTTGCTGTAACGCAAGCGCCAGAAAATACACCACAAGCGAAAAAAACCAATTTTTCTTCAATAAAGACCTTAAATAAACACGATAAGGCATTTTTAAATGACCTTGAGCAGCGCACATTTAAATGGTTTTGGGATAATGCTAATCCGAAAAACGGGTTAGTTCCCGATAGGGCTCCTTTGCCTAATGGTGCTGCTAGTATTGCTGGTGTAGGTTTTGGCCTAACAGCTTATGGCATAGGGGTACATAGAGGCTATATTACGCGTGAGCAGGCTGTCGAACGCACCTTAACAACTATGCGTTTTCTAGCAAACTTACCTCAAAATGATATGGCTAGTGGCGCAGCCGGTTATAAAGGGTTCTATTACCACTTTCTTGACCCTAATACGGGGTTAAGAATGGCTGATTGGTCAGAGCTATCGAGTGTAGATACTGCCTTATTAATGGGAGGGGTGCTTTTTTCTCAGTCATTTTATGACAGAAATACCCCTCAAGAAAAAGAAATTCGCTCTATTGCAGAAAGATTATATCGCCGCATAGACTGGCAATGGATGCGCAATAATGGGCCATGGCTCAGTATGGGGTGGTATCCGCCTAATCGCTTTATACCTGTTGACTGGAAGGGTTATAATGAAGGGCTCATTATTTATCTACTGGCCATAGCGTCGCCTACCCATCCTATTCCACCAGATACCTGGAAGAACTGGACGAAAACCTATGACAAACAGTGGGGAAAATTCCAGGGTCATACTTTTCTAAATTTTGCACCTCTTTTTGGGCATCAATATTCTGAATCATGGGTCGATTTTCGAGGCATTAAAGATGGCTTTAATCGAAGCCATGGCACAGATTATTTCAAAAATAGCCGTGAGGCCGTTTATGCTCAGCGCGATTATGCCAAATCCAACCCTGGCAAGTTTGAGGATTATGGCAAAGATATCTGGGGTTTAACGGCAAGTGATGGTCCAGGTGATGTTTATCAGGATGATAAAGGACAAAAGCGCCATTTCCTTGCTTATAGTGCAAGAGGGGCGGGGAAAGATTATGTTCTGGATGATGGAACTATTGCTCCAACAGCCGCTGGCGGTTCGGTAGCTATTGCCCCTGAAATTGCTTTTCCAGCGCTAAAAGCAATGCGTAATAAATTTGGAGACAAAATCTATAATCAATATGGCTTTCTTGATGCCTTTAACCCGACATTCAAAACTAAAGATGGCATATGGGTTGATGGGCAACAGCTTAGCATCGATCAGGGGCCGATTTTGCTCATGATTGAAAATTATCGTAGCCAGTTTGTATGGAATGTTATGAAGAAAAACCCTGTTATTCGCCAGGGGTTAAAAAAGGCAGGTTTTACAGGCGGATGGTTAAACAATAAAAAGCTGTGATAGAAATAGACATTTATGTCTTTAGAAAAGGGCGTGAGATTTTAAATAATCTTCACGCCTTTTTTCTGTAAATCATTTAAAGTTAGTTCTGGCTTATGTATTGAACGGGTCGCATCGTGGAGCAAGACTGTGTCAAATTTAGCTTTTATAGCATCCAAGGCTGTTGCTTTGACGCAATAATCTAGTGCTAGACCACATAAAAAGACCCGTTTAATTGAGCGGGCCTTTAAAAGAGCTTCTAATCCTGTAGGTCTGCCATTTTCGTCTTCAAAAGCCGAGTAACTTTCACATTTAGGATCAGTCCCTTTATGGATAATATGCGTTATCTTTGTGAGATTTAAATGAGGGTCAAACTCTGCACCTTGTGTACCAGCAACACAATGTTGAGCCCATTTCCCTCCTTGGGTAGAAAAGGATTGATGATGGGGAGGGTGCCAGTCTCGGCTTGCAATGACTGTTGAAAAGCCCCTTTTTATAATGTCATTAATCAGAGGCGCTAGCTCATGACCGTTTTTAACAGCTAGTGCTCCTCCGGGAAGAAAATCATTTTGAAGGTCTATAATAAGTAATGCGTCATCACAGCCAATGTGTGAAATAGGCATGGTTATTGATTTTCTTTTGACTTATTTTTGAGAGAAGAAATACGTGTCACAAGAAGTTGGTTAATGCGGAATCTTTCCACATCGACAACTTCGAAGCAAAAGCCTGAATTTTCAATGCGATCTGCTTTGCGTGCCATTCTTCTTAGGCGATGCATAACAAACCCGCCGATCGTATCAAAATTCTGTCCATCATCAAAAAGTGGAATATCAAGCTCTCTGGCAACATCGCCAATAGGTGCGGCACCATCAATCAGCCATGAATCAGGATCCCGTCGGACAATGGCCTGCTCTTCAAATGGGTTTGCAAGACCATCCATAAGCGCACCCATAATGTCTTTATAGGTGATGAGTCCAACTACCAGGCCATATTCATTGATTATCAGAGCAAATCCTGCGCCATGGGTATCAAACTGAGCTAGAGTTTCCCATAAATTAAGCGTGTCTGGCAGGGAAAGGACATCTCGCCGCATTTGAAAAATTTGGCCTTTTTTATGTTGATCTCCGGTCTTATGCGCGTGAGGTTCATCAACTATAGCCACTAATACGTCTTCTGCCCTTATAGAGCCAATGACATGGTCCAAACCACCATCACAAAGAGGGTAGCGGGAATAAGGGCGCACGCGTACTTTATCACGTTGGCTTTCCAGACCCTCACTAACCTCTAAAAAAACAATTTCATCACGTGGCGTCATGGCTGATGTCACTGAACGATCCTGCAAGGCCATGACATTTTGGATCATTTGGTGTTCTTGTTTAAGCAAAACGCCCGATGCTGTTCCTGCGGCCAGCACAGCGCGTAAATCTTCGGGTGTCATTGTCTCAACCAGCGGAGCAGCTGGGATATGGAGTAATTTTAAAATGAGGTCTGATATGTGCGAAAAGATCCAGACGGCAGGATATAAAAACTTTAAGGCAAGAGCAGGAAACCAGTAGATTTTTAAAGCAACCTGGTTAGGTGCATTCATGGCTACTCTTTTGGGGAGTAGGTCGGCAAAAAGAACAAATAAGCCTGTTACCAAGATAAAGGCGATAAGAGAGCCCAACTCTCCCGCAAGTATGTCATTTATGCCAAAATTTTTGAGAAAGAGCGCTATGGGGTCGCTCAACATGGCATCGCCAATAACACCCCCTAAAACCCCCACACCATTTAGGCATATTTGAATGGTGGTCATAACCTTGCCGCTATTACGACGCAGCTTTAAAAAAGACTGTGCCCTTATATCACCGCCTTCTGCCAGGGTTCGCATACGAGATTCACGTGCGGCGGCAAAGGAAATCTCAGACAGAGATATGAGAATAGAAACCCCGATTAGGGCAATCGTGAAGATAATTCCTATAGCAAAAACTAAGTAAGGATGAAGATTTGAGGATAAAAAATACATGATCAGCAGTTTTCAAGCTAAGTTTTAGAAAAAACCAATATGGTTATTGGTCTATATTTATTGAGTTTCACTATTGGCGAGCTTAATCCATTCATCTTCACTAATAGTGCGGATTCCTAACTCTTGCGCTTTTTTAGCTTTAGAGCCAGCTTTTTCACCTAAAATTACAAAACTAGTCTTTTTAGAAACTGTTTCAGTAACCTGAGCCCCTAAACGCTCAGCTATTGCTTTGGCTTCAGAGCGTGACATTGTCGTTAGTGACCCGGTAAACACCAATGTTTCACCTGCAAGTTTATGGCCTTCTGGCCCTGAAGCTATAGGAGAGCTTGCATCTTCAATTGTTAATTGAGACGCAAGATCATCAATAACAGTTTGATTATGGGGCTCGTGAAAAAAAGCGGTCAATTCATCGGCAATTGCAGGTCCAATCCCCATAATGGCGCTCAAAGTTTCATATTCTTCTTTTTCATCATTATTTAAGGCACGCATGGCATTTAGCCAATTTTCAAAAGAACCATAATGGCGCGCTAAAAGTGCGGCATTGCGTTCACCTATACGCCGAATGCCCAATCCATAAATGAAGCGGGAGAGAGGTATAGTCCGTCGTTCTTCTATGGCTGATAAGAGGTTATCAACTGATTGCGGGCCCCAGCCTTCTAATTTTACAAGCTCTTCTTTGTGGTTTGAAAGGCGGAAAATATCTCCTGGTTGTTTAATAAATCCAAGATCATAAAAAGCTCTGATACTGCGCTGTCCTAATCCATCAATGTCAAACGCGTTACGTGAGACAAAGTGAATAAGGCGTTCTACTGTTTGTGCCTCACAGGTGAGACCACCTGTGCAGCGTCTTACAGCTTCTCCCTGGATACGTTCTGCATAGGCGCCGCAGACAGGGCAGTGATCTGGAAAGATAAATTTAGAACCACGAGAGGGAAGCTCATTTGTGTCATCAGGTGAAATGACACTTAAAATCTGAGGAATAACGTCCCCTGCACGCTGAAGCCTTACAAGATCGCCAACACGTACATCTAAACGATTGATCTCATCTTCATTATGAAGTGTGGCTCTGGATACAATGACCCCGCCAACATTGACAGGTTCTAAATGAGCTACAGGGGTAAGGGCGCCCGTGCGACCTACCTGTATTTCAATATCTTTTAGATGTGTGATTGCTTGTTCAGCAGGGAATTTCCATGCAGTGGCCCAGCGCGGGGCGCGTCCAACAAAGCCAAGCCGATTTTGCAATGATATGTCATTAATTTTAAAGACAATACCATCAATGTCATAATCAAGTCCGGAGCGTTCCCTTGCTAGTTTTTCAACATAAGCAGGAATATCGCGAGCATGATCAATACGTTGAGATAAAGGGTTAACATCAAACCCCCATTCTCTTAATTGATCTAGAAATTCGCTATGTGTTTTGGCTACAGGGTGCGAACTATGACCAAGACCATAGACAAACAGGCCCAAAGGACGTTTTGCTGTAATATTAGAGTCTAATTGCCGTAAAGAGCCTGCTGCGGCATTGCGAGGATTGGCAAAAACCTTTTCACCACGTTTTTCCTGCTCGGCATTAAGCTCAAAAAAACGTGATTTTTCCATAAAAACTTCACCACGAATTTCAATAAATTCTGGGGCATTTTTGCCTAAGTGAAGGGGGAGTGTTTTTAATGTACGAATATTGTTCGTAACGTCTTCGCCAACTAAACCATCACCGCGTGTTGTACCGGCTGTAAATTGACCATTTTCATAAGTTAGATTGATAGAAAGACCATCAATTTTAGGTTCTGCCACAAAGCAAAGATTTTCCGTATCCTCTGGGCTTAAACCAAGAAAATTTCCGGCGCGGCTTACAAACTGCTCAAATTCGTCTTCAGCAAACACATTACCTAAAGAGAGCATTGGGGCGCGGTGTTTCACTTTACCAAAAGCAGGGTTTGGTTTGGCACCAACACGCTCGCTTGGGTTATTTTGATTTTTTAATTCAGGATGAAGGCGCTCCAAGCGCGATAATTCAAGACGGGCATGGTCATATTCTGCATCTGAAACTTCTGGCTCATCGTGACCGTGATAGGCCTCGTCCCATCGGGCTATTTTCTCCTGAAGATTATTATATAATTCAGCTGGTGTAAGTTTAGAACTCATGGTTTTTGCCCTAGAAGACTATCAGCAGCTATGCGCGCAGCATCTGTAACAATATCACCCGCTAACATGCGTGCGATTTCTTCACGCCTCTCTGTAGGAGAGAGGGGTGCAGCTATTGTTACAGTACTTTGGTTAAGAACTTTTTTTTCTATACGAAACTGATGCGCTGCCTGAGCTGCTACCTGAGGGCTATGGGTGATTGCCAAAACCTGCACATCCTGTGCAACCCGATAAAGTCTTTCTCCTATGGCAGAGGCGGTAGCACCACCTACACCGGAATCGACCTCATCAAAAACCAAAGTAGTGAGGCTCGATCGACCTGCCAGAACAACTTTGAGAGCAAGCATTAGTCGTGATAATTCACCTCCAGAAGCAACTTTGCCCAAAGGACCTGCTGGCTGTCCAGGATTGGCGGCTATCAAAAAAGAAACAGTTTCCACCCCGCGTTGAGACCAGCTTTCAAATGGTAGTGACGTGAATTCCACCATAAATTGAGCCCGTTCAAGCTTAAGAGGCTTAAGTTCGGACATAATGGCTTTTTCAAGATCTTTTGCTGCCTTACGGCGGCCCTGACTCAGTTCTTGCGAACTTGCTTCATAATTACTCTGTGCCTGTTTTGCTGCCTGCTCAAGATGATGTATGGCTTCAATACCAGTTTCAAGCTTTGATAGACGGTCTTTCAACTCCGTAAGAAAATGGGGCAGCTCAGCAAGGGTGAGATGGTGTTTTCTTGCCTCGGCACGCAATGAAAACAGCCTTTCTTCAGTTTCCTCCAATAAGCGGTTATCAACTTCTGTATCGGCAACGAGGCGTGATAACAGCATCTCGGCTTCTGCAAGGGTTTCTTCTGCCTTTTCCAGACATGATAAAGCTTCTTGCGCCTGAACTTGATGCGCTGTTGGTTCTTCTGTGACGTTATTGGAAAGAGGTGAGGGTAGAAGTCTTGCCAAAGCCCTGCTTGCAGATCGTAGAGCGTGGGCAGGATGTGCACTTTTTCTATCACGCGGCGTCAGCTCAGCTAAAGCGGTGGTAACAGCCTCACGGCGTCTTTCCTCTTGCTGTAACTGAAGGCGCAAGGCAACAAGTTGTTCTTCCTCACCTTCTTGGGGGGCTAGTGAAGAAAGTTCTTCTATTGTTTGTCGAAGCCAGTTTTCTTCTCGTGCGGCCTGATCAATAGCCTTTCGGGCCTCAGCAAGAGTTTGCAAATTTTGCTGCCAGGATTTCCAGTCCATATTAACGCGTTGGGTCAGGTGACTCAAAGAGCCAAATGCATCTAGTAAATCTAAATGTACACGTTGGTCAGCAAGGCCCATTTGTTCATGCTGGCCTTGAATTTCAACAAGTAAGGCAGCTATTTTGCGAAGTACAGAAATACCTACGAGCTGGTCACCAATATAGGCACGAGAGCGACCATCTTTTGTAATAAGCCTTCTGAGCACCAGAGGTTCTTCCTCTAGGCAAGAAAGGTCAAGCTCTTGTAAAACTTGGAATACAGCATGATGGGGAGGGAGATCAAAAACAGCGGTAACGCTGCTCTGTTCAGCCCCAGTGCGAATAATGTTTCCAGAAGCTCTCTCGCCCAAGGCCAGGCCCAAACTATCAAGCAATATAGACTTGCCTGCCCCAGTTTCACCAGTAAAAACGGTTAGTCCGTCATGAAAATTAAGGTCAAGTTTTTCAATAAGAACAATGTCTCGAATTGACAATTGTGTCAGCATGGCTTGCACCTTAAAATCACGTGGTTACAATCGTTTCGCAGGCATTTCTCCTTAAATATGAGGGGGATTTTAGAAAATTTTATTCCACATATCAGAGAAAAAATCACCCACGGGGTCAAGAAAAGAAAAAAAGCCGCCATTATTTTTTTCATCGGGCATTTGTTTTGAGCTTGGCGGCAATGTAGAAACTTGTTGCGCCTGATGAGCGGTGTTTTTCACGGGGATTTGAGCGTGCTGAGAGCCTATTGGGGGAATAGTAACAGCGGCAATGTCATCTGTTTTTGTTGAAACAGCTTTTTGAGATGCAGCTGCCAGGTTTTTTTGTTTTCGAGTGCTCTTAACGCCCGGTTTGCGCGTCTTTTTGGTTAAGAGATGGTGGTTTTTAAGCTTGTTATAAGCAAAACGATACCATTTACTATCAGGGTAGTTATAACCCAAAATAGCAGCATTTTGCCGGGCTTCATCTACGAGGCCCAAGCGAAGACTGACTTCTACAATACGCTCCAAAGCCTCTGGTACGTGATTTGTGGTCTGAAAGTCCTGCACAACACGTTGATAGCGTCCAAGGGCTGCTTGATAGTCTTTTTCACGCTCGTAAAAGCGACCAACAAGCATTTCTTTACCAGCTAGATGGTCACGACAAAGATCAATTTTTAACTGAGCATCACGTGCATAGGAACTTTGCGGAAAGCGTGTGATAACTTCCTGCAAGGCATCCATAGCCTCAAGAGTGCCTAGCTGGTCACGTGATACGATACCAATTCGTTCATAATAACAAAGTGCACGTAAGTAATAGGCATAAGCAGCATCAGGGCTGGTAGGGTGCAGCTGTAAGTAGCGTTCAAGCTGCTGAACTGAAAGGGCATACTCACCTAGAAGATAATAGGAATAACCTTCTAATAACTCCGCATTTCCGGTGTAGCCTGAATAAGGAAAATTTTGTTGGAGTGACTCAAACTCCGCACTGGCAAGCCTATATTTTCCAGCATGAAGTGAATCGACACCGTAATTATAGAGTGTTTCAGCGTCCGTAGTTTTAGGGACGCTTTTTTGCATGTCATCATCGGCACAACCGCTTAAAAAAGACAAGCCGATTAGGCCGCTTACACCAAGGGTAACGGCACGGGAGGAGACACTTTTTGCAGCGTGAAGCTTGATGATGCTAACCATATCTGCCTTATAGCATGGAAGATAACAGGAGGAAGAGGGCTTTGGTCATTATAAAGACTAAGCCATCAATACTATATTGATTTTCTGATGACTCAAGTTTTCATTATTCAGAAATAAGCCTCCATGTTTCTTTATGTGTTGCTAAGGCCTTTAAGAGCCGGTTATTGAGGGTGTGCCCGGATTTAAATCCTTCAAATTTTCCTATAATCTGATAGCCAAAACAATAACTATCGCCAATAGCGTCAAGAAGCTTATGCCGGACAAATTCGTCCTGAGTATGTAACCCGCCCGGATTGAGTATTGTCTTATCTTTAAAGACAAGTGCGTTTTTAAGCGACCCACCCAGGGCTAGCCCCTGTTTCTTTAAGGCTTCAATATCTTTAAAATCGACAAAAGTGCGGGCAAAAGCTATTTCTTGTGTGAAGGTTTCCTTTTGCAAAATAAATTTGATGTATTGCTGCCCGATCAGATCATTATCGAATTTAATTCCTATCTTTAGTTTAAATTCACGATTTTTTCGTGGTTTAAATGCGGCATAAGAGCCATTTTCACCCTTAATCATCAATGGGTGTAATATTTTTATAAAATGACGTGGGGCCTTTAAATTTTGTCTACCGGCACAATTAAGTAAAAACAAAAAATTTAGGGCAGCACCATCCAAAATAGGAATTTCTGGGCCATCAACCTGTATTAAAATATTGTCTATTTCCAAAGCATGTAGCGCGGCCATTAAATGTTCTATGGTTGCAATTCGCGCTTCTGGAAAGTCTGGTGACGCTATGACAGTAGAAAGTTTTGTGCCAATAACGCTTTGCGGAGTAAGACGAAACGGCAAAGAGTGTTTAAGATCAAGCCTTTGAAATTGGATTCCAGACTCTTCTTTTGATGGAAGCAGCTTTAAAGTTATATCTTTGCCACTATGGAGGCCAACGCCCCGGCAAAAAATCGGGTTCTTAATGGTTGTCTGTGCAATGGCCGGCTTTGAGCCTTTATCAAATGTTTGAATAGGTCCAGACTGCGCACGTAGAAAATAATTTTCCACCCTTAACCCCTTCTAGCGCCAGAGCAACTTTATTTTGTCTCTTAGGCGCTAGTCTATAATTTTTACAGTTTTATTACTGAGGTCGTCTTAGATAAGCAGGTATATCTAAATTAACCTCATCTTGCTGAACGGCAGACTCTTGCTGGTGGGGATTGTCTGTCGTTGGTTGTGAAACTGAGTGTGTTTGCTCTTGTTGTGGTCGTATAAAAGGCGATGTTCTTTGGGTTCTTTGTTCTGTAACAGCTGAACGACTGCGAAAAAAGCGACTAAAAAAGCCATTTTCACGTTCAGTATGTTCTTCTGGCTCAGTGTCTTCTCTTCTGGTCTCTACAGGCCTTGGCTGCGGGACGGGCTGTGGCATAGCAGGGCGAATGACGTCTTCTGACTGAGCGGCGTTCGCGTGAGACGCAGTCTGATGAAGTTCTTCTTTTTTTTCTTCAGCTTTTTTAGGCTGAGGACTCTCTGTCTCTGATGACTCTGTTTTAGAGGCTGTTTCCGCGGTGGCGGGGGCGGCAGGAGGCTGTATAGAGGCTGTTTCATTTTGCATGGCAATGCCTGTTGCAACGACAGAAACTTGGATACTTCCACTCATATCGTCACGCACGAGTAAGCCACCAATAATTTCGGCTTCTTCATGTGCTTCTTCACGAATGCGTTCCATGACGTTGGTATAGTCATGCAGGCCTAGATCTGGTCCACCCGTCACATTAATTAAAAGCCCGCGTGCCCCACGAATAGATGTCTCTTCCAGCAATGGGTTAGAGATGGCTCTTTCAGCGGCCATTGTCGCCCAGTCTTGGCCATCTGTAGCACTATCAGCCGCACCTGTTCCCATCATGGCTTTGCCCATCTCACCCATGACGGTTTTGACATCGGCAAAATCCAGATTAATTTTTCCAGGAACGACCATCAGGTCAGTAATGCTTCTTACGCCTTTATAAAGGACATCGTCAGCCATTTTAAAGGCTTCAATCAGAGTCGTCGTTTGTGTTGCACAGCTGAAAAGATTCTGATTAGGGATGACGATTAATGTATCCACATATTTTTGTAACTCAATAATACCTGCATCGGCAGCACGGCAGCGTCTCATTCCCTCAAACTGAAACGGTTTGGAAACAACACCAATCGTTAAGGCCCCATTTTCACGAGCAATACGAGCAATAACGGGAGCAGCGCCTGTGCCCGTGCCACCGCCCATACCAGCAGTGATAAAAACAAGATCTACGCCTGTTAGATGTTGGCGAATTTCTTCTTCAACTTCTTCAGCCGACTGGCGCCCAATGTCAGGTTTTGCGCCTGCACCTAAACCGCGTGTCAGTGTGGGGCCAAGCTGCACACGAATATCAGCATTGGAATTAGCCAGTTGCTGAGCGTCAGTATTAGCGACCAAGAACTCCACACTTTTAAGATCGGTGGAGATCATATTATCAACGGCATTACCACCACCACCACCTACGCCAACAACCGTAATTCGAGGAGGATTTACGGTACTTACACCGGGGGTCGTTGGAGTAAGGTTCAGTGTCATATTAACGGCTCCGAACGGTAAAGAGGTGGAGGAAGGAGGTAATTAAATCTATTAGCGAAACACTATACATGCTTGCTGATGAAATTAACAAGGCGATTCATCCAAGTTCTGCCTTGTGTTTCCTTTTCTGAGAAACAAAACTGGTCTTCTGCTCCTGCAGCCCATGCTAATAAGCCTGCTGCTGTAGAGAAACCAGCCGAAATAGATGAGTTCTCAGGAAGGTTATGAACATTTATTGGTTTTCCCAAGCGAACTTGTCGTCCAAATATTCTTGCTGCAACGGGGCCAATATCGCTTAAAAGTGATGCCCCACCAGTAAGAACAACACGGCCATCAGCTAAGCGTCCAAGCCCGGCACTATCAAGGCTATGACGAGTCATTTCCAAAATTTCTTCAACACGTGGCGCTATAATTGAGATAAGGCGCATGCGTGAAATTCTCTCAACAGTACGATTTTGCCCGACAGGGAGACGAATGGTGTAATTTTCATCTTCAGATATGAATTGTGCAGCACCATGCATGGTTTTAAGCCATTCAGCGGTATCAGTATGCACATTGAGCGCCGAAGCTATGTCTCGGGTAATATGGTGCCCCCCAATACGTAACTGGGCTGTGTGAAGTAATTTATTATGTGAAAAAACAGCTAAAGATGTTGTGCCCGCGCCCATTTCGATAATGGTTACACCCAAATCACGTTCATCATGATCCAGCACTGTTAAACCAGCTGCAAATGGACTTGAGAGCAAGCCAGAAAGGCGTAATTCTGCCTTATGTAAAACAGTACTTAAAGTTCTTAGGGCGCTAGCATTGGCATCTATCAGATGAAATTTACCTAATAAATTATGGCAAAGATGCCCGCACGGGTTAGGAACAGCCTGTGTTTCATCAACATTAAAACCGAGTGGTAATGTGTGAATAATATTGCGTTCTTCTCTGTAAATATGCTGCCGGGCATCTGCGATAAGGAGGTGAACATCATTTTCAACAACTTCCCGATCTCCAACAATCATTGAAGCATCTGTATGATGGCTTAGCGGGTTGCCGCAAGATAGATTGACGATAAGATCATCAACATGGCGGCCTGTTTGTTTTTCTGCATCGCCTACAGCAGCTCTAATGACAGCTTCTGCCAGTCTGGTATCGACAATAGCCCCAGAATTTATACCTTCTGAGCGCCGCCACCCCCAGCCTAAAACCTGAAGGGATCCGTTGTGAAGGCCCCGGCCAATCAGGCATGTTGTTTTGGTCGAGCCGATATCTAAAACAGCTTTAATACCAGATCGCCACTCAAAGCCTGGGCGTTTCTCTGTTGGTAAAAGAGGCAAAATTGCCTTTTTTTCTCTTTCTACCGTAAGAGACGATGAAGGGGGCTTGGAGAAAGGATAAAGAAGAGAAGGCATTAAGGCTTTTTCTCAGTGAGGGCCGCATTAGATGGCGCAAGTGCTTTCTCCTTCGATGAGGAGCGATTTAGTGGCGAAGAATGTGATGTAACTGCAGAATTGTTTGATCCAGCTGATGAATTTTGCGAAGCAGATGAAAGATGGATGACCATTCTGTCTGCTAAACGCATATCAACAGATGCAAGAGGACGTTCAAGAAGACGGAAATTTTGTTGATAATTGTCAAGGCGTTTGAGAGCCGCCTCTTCAGCGCCTTCAGGTAATAAAATTGTTGCTCCATTTCTTAAAACTATATTCCACCTTCTATTACCTACACGCACCAGAGCTAGGGTGCGAGATGTGATGGAAGGATAGTTCTTAAGAAGCATGATGATAGTATCAGCATTATTATTAGCCCCATTACCTACGACAAGAGGTAATTTGCGAAATATAGCTATATCTTTACGCGAAATTTCCTGCTCCGAAATACGCTCACCGGCCTGGTTAATTAAAACAAAATGGCCGTGTGTTTGCCAGATAGCAATGGGAAGATGTTCAGTAAGAGTGATAACAATAGAATCAGGTAATCGTCTTTCAACAGTTGAGTGCTCAACAAAAGGGAGTTTATTGATACGAAGACGTGCTTCTTCAACTGAAAAACCAAATAAAGTTTGCCCGGTATGTGTATCTAACTGAGCAATAACATCGTTTTTATCAGTGAGATTATTGCCATTTATAATAATATGTCGAATTTTTAAGGGATCAATATTTTCAAGCTGCCTTCTAATTGTCTCCATTTGAGCATCAGAAAGCATGTTATAGAGTATCCAGCTGCCACCCCCTAAGGTCAGCAAAATAATGACCAGAACTGACCCGCGCCTTAGGCCGGCTTTATGCCGTTTCCAAAAGAGCGAAAGGCGAGAAGGACGATCACCGTCAACGGGCCTTGGCGCGGGGTTAGAAGGGGGTGGGGCGGAATACATCTAAGAAACAGATTACTTCTCTAAAAGGCTTAAAATAGGTTGCGTATTAAGCGCAAGTGCTTCTTTTACCATCCAATCACATAATAATTCGTAAGAAAGACCCCGCCAAGCGCTTTGTTCTGGTAATAAAGATGTTGGAGTCATACCAGGTTGGTTATTAACCTCTAAAATAACTAGACGATCTGTCTGCTCATCATAACGAAAATCAGTTCTGCTGGCGCCGTGGCACCCTAAGGCATTATGTGCCTGACACGCATAGTAAAAAGCTTTTTCTGTGATCTGCGGAGGAAGATTAGCTGGTATAATATGACGTGAGCCGCCAGTTTGATATTTTGCACCAAAATCGTAAAAATCACCTGAAAGGGGCAAAATTTCTGTAACGGCCAAAGCTGTATCACGCAGTACGCCAACTGTAAGTTCACGGCCAGGAATATATTCTTCTACTAAAATTTGCTTTCCATGATCCCATGAATTGGCAATTTCAGTGCGACGGGATTCACCTGGTTGTAAAATTGTCACCCCTACAGATGACCCTTCCGAAACTGGTTTGATCACATAGGGGCGATCCAGCGGGTCGGACATAGCAAGCTCTTGAGGCGTTAGGACCATTCCGCGAGCGATTGGTAAATTATGCGCAGCAAAGGCTAAACGGCTTGCCGCTTTATCCATGGCAGTGGCTGAAGCCAGAACGCCAGAATGGGTATAAGGTAATTTAAGCCACTCAAGTAAAGCCTGGATGGTGCCATCTTCTCCTCCAGGCCCATGGAGCGCGTTAAAAACAACGTCGGGCTTAAGAGTTTTTAGGCTTGTGATAGTCTCGATGATGTCAGAATTAACATCTATTGCATGGGCGTCATGGCCAATGTGACTAAGGGCTGTTTTAACGGCCTTACCACTTGTCAGGCTGATTTCTCTTTCGCTGGAAATGCCTCCCATAAGGACGGCAACCTTCAAAGGGTGTGAGGTTTTTTTATTATGTGACGCACCAGTCATATTTGCCCCAAAAATGGTTATCAGATCTCAGGATCAATTTTATCTAGTCATTTTACAATTTATTTGAAACTGGCAAGTTGCGTCCAATACGCTTTATTTCCCATTGAAGCGAAATGCCAGTTTGATCAAATACTCTTTGTCTTACTGTCTCACCAAGTAATTCCAGCTCAGCACTGCTTGCCTTTCCCAGATTAAGCATAAAATTACAATGTTTTTCGCTTATTTGTGCGTCCCCAATTTTTAGACCCCGACATTTTGCCTGATCAATAAGCATCCATGCTTTATGGCCATCAGGATTACGAAAAGTAGACCCTCCGGTGCGGGTTTTTAAAGGTTGGCTGTCTTCTCGGGCGGTGCGAATTTCTGTTATTTTCTGTCTAATAAGTTCTGGATCTTCAGGAGTGGCTTTTAAACGAGCTTTTACAACAATGCTTCTTTCTGGCAGCTCACTATGGCGGTAGCTCATATTTAACGCAGAAGCCGGATAACGTTTTAAATTACCTTGTCTATCAAGGCATTCAATCCAATCCAGGCATTGAACTATTTCACCACCATAAGCACCAGCATTCATAGCAACAGCGCCCCCAATAGAACCAGGGATGCCTGCCAAAAACTCTAAGCCGCCTAAACCGTAAGAAGCGGCTTTTTCTGCAATGTTAACATCAAGTGTAGCTGCCCCTATAATAAGGCCGTCATCGTCTTTTATAATGTCAGAAAACCCACCAGCGAGGCGAATAACAACGCCTTCAATGCCCCCATCACGGATGATGACGTTAGAACAGGCCCCTAAGACTGTTTGTGAAAGTTCTGGTGGGCATTCACCTAGAAAAAACGCAAGATCCTGAATGTCTTCTGGCACAAAAAGCCAATCAGCCTGCCCTCCGCAACGAAACCATGTTCTGGGGCCTAAAGCTACATTACTTTTTAAACGGCCACGTACAGGGGGTAGTGTCGAAAAGTTAGTCATATAGCTACGCTCTAACCGAGCTCAGCAAGTTGCTGAGGCAGTTTTTGAGCCCATTGAGTGATACTACCTGCCCCTAGACAGACAACATAATCTCCTGGTTGTGCAGTCTCTTTGATGACAGCAGGGAGTGCTTCGGGAGAGGGTAAGCTAAGCACGTTACGATGACCACGATCGCGAAGTCCCTGTGCCAATGTATCTTTATTTATACCCTCAATTGGGTCTTCTCCAGCAGCATAAATGTCGCTGATAATGACAGTATCTGCATCATTCATGCATGTACAAAAATCGTTAAATAGATTTTTGACACGAGAATAACGGTGCGGCTGCACAACGGCAATGACATGCCCTGCACCAGCCTGACGGGCTGCTTTGAGTACGGCTGCAATTTCAACTGGGTGGTGACCATAATCATCAATAATAGCAACGTCGTTCCAGGAACCTGTACGGGTAAAGCGCCTTTTTACGCCCCTAAAACCAGCCAAACCTTCTGAAATAAGATGGTCGGGAATTTCCATCTCTGTTGCAACGGCAATAGCAGCCAAGGCATTTAAAACATTATGATGTCCAAACATGGGAAGTTTGAAGGGACCTGCTCTACGGTCGTTATTTTTAGCGCGATTAGTAATGACAACTTCAAAAGATGCACCATGTGAGTCCATAATAATATTTTCTGCCCTGACGTCAGCCTGAGGGCTAAATCCATATGTAATGACACGGTGATCCGAAAGCTGAGGTATCATTTGCTGCACACGAGGGTGATCGACACATAAAACCGCAAAGCCGTAAAATGGTATATTAGAGACAAACTGTCTGTAGCCTGCCTCCATTGCTTCATCTGAGCCCCAATGATCAAGATGTTCGGGGTCCATATTTGTAACGACAGCAATGACGGAGGGTAGGCGTAAAAAAGAACCATCACTTTCATCAGCTTCGACAACCATCCAGTCACCGGACCCCATGCGGGTGTTGGTGCCGTATGCCTCAATAATCCCTCCATTAATGACGGTAGGATCAAGAGCTGCCTGTTCTAACACGCATGAAACCAAGCTTGTTGTTGTTGTTTTGCCATGTGTGCCCCCAATAGCAATAGCCCAGCGAAGGCGCATGAGCTCGGCCAGCATTTCAGCACGTCTGACAACAGGAATAAGTCTGGAACGTGCAGCAACGACTTCGGGATTATCTCTTTTTACCGCAGTTGAAATGACAACTACCTGAGCATCACTCAGATTGGCTTCATCATGACCGATATGAACGGTTATGCCAACTTTGCGCAAACGTAAAACATTGCTGTTTTCGCTTATATCTGAGCCTTGAACTTTATAGCCCAACATGTGCATGACTTCTGCAATGCCGGACATACCTATCCCTCCAATACCGACAAAATGTAGTGTTCCGATATTGAGGGGAAGTGTACGCATAAGATATGAACTCCAAAAAAGATAAATTAGAAAAGAAAAACGATTTTAAAAAAGGTAGCTTTCAATTAGATCAGCCAATTTTTCCGCAGCATTTAAATGGCGTAATTGTGCTGAGGCTTGAGCCGCTTTCTCTAAAATGTTTGGTTGTGTTAAAAGAATCTGAAGTTTTTCTGTAAGAGCTTCGCTTGTAAAATCAGCTTGCCTTATCATCCAGCCTGCACCAGCTTTTTCTAAAGCGCTTGCATTGGCTCCCTGTTCGTCAGAAGCGGCAATTGGAAGAGGGACCATAATAGCTGGTCGTGCAGCCATTGTTAGTTCCGCCACTGAAGATCCTCCTGCGCGGCCAATTACTAAATGAGCCTTGCCCAATATTTCAGCAACATTATCAATAAACGGTAAAAGATCGGCTTTTACGCCAGCTTTATTATATAAAGCTTGGTTATCAGCAATGAACTCACTTTTCATTTGTTGAGTAATATGAAGTCGTTTTCTAATTTTTTTGGGCAGGGTTATTATGGCCTGAGGAACAACCTGACTAAAAATCTGCGCTCCTAAAGAACCACCCCAAATAAGTAGTCTTATGGGGTCATCGCCCTCGGTACTGGGTGCTTCATAAGGTTGGGAAGCAAGAGCTTCTATTGTTGAACGCACGGGCATACCGGTAAGTGTTGTTGGGACATTAGGGGGTATACGCGCAACATTTGGGTATGAAACTGCTATAGATGTAGCAAAATGAGAAATTAAGCTATTTGCTTTCCCTAAAACAGCATTTCCCTCATGAATGATAAGAACGGGTTTTTTTTCATAGAGAAAAAGACTTCCGCCTAAAAGAGGAGGGATGGAGGGATATCCCCAAAACCAATAACGGCTGAAGGTTTAATCTGTTTAATGAGAGAGCGGGCACCAAATATTCCTTTTAAAAGAGATAATAGCCCTTTGAGTTTATCTCGTGGCTTTTTGCCCACAACGCCAGAGCCAGAAAGCACATATTGTTTTGACAAAGCAAATGCACCAATCGTGCGGTGCGTATTACGCTGATCTGTCATTAAAACAAGCTCGTGACCTCTTTTTTGAAGGCAGCTTGCAAGAGCTTCAGCAGGAAAAAAATGTCCACCCGTACCACCAGCAGCAATGATAATGGGAGCTTTCATATTAGTGACCTCTCGGGGTGGAAGAACCCAGGCGTAAAGAAATAGAAGAAACAGCTGTTGTTGTAGGCTGAGGAGAAAATAAACCAGGTTCTACGCGGTGGCGTGTAAGAGCCAATACCATACCCAGAGCAAGGGCAATTGATATTGCGGAACTTCCTCCATAAGAAATAAGGGGAAGTGTCATGCCTTTGGTCGGAATGAGATGTAATGTTGAACCCATATTAATAAAAGCCTGTAACCCAAATCCTGTGATCAATCCACTTGTTGAAAGAATAATGAAGGGGTCTTTACTTCGGGTCAGGCGTAAAAGTGTTCTTACCACAATGACTGTAAAAACACAGACGATGAAGAGACAGAGTAGCAAGCCATATTCTTCTCCAGCAACGGCATAGATAAAATCAGCATGGGCATCAGGAAGAAGATCCTTAACGTGTCCTTCGCCGGGGCCACGGCCTAATAGGCCGCCATTTCCAAAGGCACGTAAAGAAGTATCAATTTGATAATGGTCTCCCACGTCAGGGTGCAAAAAGCGTTCAACGCGTGATCGAACGTGATTAAACTTTAAAAAAGCTATACCAAATGCACCGAGCATTGAGGCAACGAGCGCAACAAAAAATATAATTGGAAGGCCGTCAATAAAAAGCTGTGCAGCAAAAACAACCGTTACGACAGAAAGCATTCCGATATCTGGTTGGGCCTGTAATAAAGCTGCAATTACAAGAAAGATAAAAAACGCAACTAGACGACCAGGAAATTTAAAACCATTTCTAAGTTGTACAGTGTTGCGTAGGCTTAAAAGCCATCCAGTAATGACAGCAAAAAAAGGCTTTAAAAATTCTGATGGCTGGACAGACATTAAGGGGAGTGCAATCCAGCGTCGGGCTCCTTTAATTTCCATTCCATGAACTAAAGTCATGAAAGTAGCACCGAGCGCTATAATACTACCAATAATAGCGAGTTTTTTTATATTACGCGGGCTTAAGCGTGATGTCGTGAGCAGCACAATACCTGCTAAAAGCAGAAAAACAACTTGCTTGAATATAAACATATTGCGCGATGCGCCGATACGATGAGCAACGGCTGGGCTGGCAGCAAGCATGAGGATATAACCCAAGCCCATAAGAATTCCGACGCATGTTAGAGTGACATGGTCAATATTGCGCCACCATTGAGCATAAGAAGATTTATCTGTGCGTGATAATGGTTTCATGGCTCTCACTTTTTAGCAATTAGCGAGAGAGAGCGGGCATAATGAGCAAAGCGTGCCCCTCGTTCTTCAAAGCTTTTATATTGATCAAAGCTTGCACAAGCAGGAGAAAGAAGGACCGTATCAACACCTAGTTCCTGTGCTAATCTGTAAGATTCTGTTACGGCAATTTCCAGAATCTTACATTGCGTAAAAGGCACATTATATTGTGCTAAAGTTTCTGCCAAAAGAGCACTATCTTGTCCTATAAGACAAACATGAGCGACATGAGAGAAAAGAGGGGCTAGGCTTTCAATACCTCCCGCTTTGGCAATGCCTCCGGCAATCCAGATAACCTTATCATAAGCTTTTAAAGCGTGAGAAGTGGCCTCAGCATTTGTGGCCTTACTATCATTTATAAAAGTAATATTGTTAATTGAGGTCACAGTTTTTAAGCGGTGATCTAAGCCAGGAAAGCTGATAATTGCCTTTTGAATAGTCTCTTCATTTACAGAAAGGAAACGTGCAGCTTCATGGCATGCTTGGATATTTTGCGCATTATGAAGCCCTGGTAGATGAGGTGCCAGTTCAAACGGATAAGATTTTGTTACAGAAACTGTTTTAACTGGGACATTTTTCTTTTCAAGCTGGGGCAATATTTTCCTGGTCCAGGGAGCGCTTTCTCCTAAAATGGCAAGATCATCAGGCCCCATATTATCAAAAATATGAGCTTTGGCTTTTATATAGCCTTCCATATCGCCATGTCGTTCAAGGTGGTCTGGCGTAGTATTAAGCCAGATTGCACAATGCGCATGATAATGATCAAGTCTTTCTAACATGTAAGATGACATTTCAAGAAGATAGATGCCATCATCATTTAGGAGGGGTAGAGCAAGGGAGGCTGTGCCCAAATTGCCCCCGGCGGCGACAATGATTCCGGCTTCTTTTAAAATATGCGCAAGTAAAGAAGTGGTTGTCGATTTTCCGTTCGTACCGGTAATGGAGACAAAATGAGCTTGTGAGCCTGCTTTGCGTACAGCCCTCCACAGTAATTCTGCATCAGACCAGATGGGTATTGACTGTGAACGCGCTAAAATAGCTGTAGGATGAGGGCTAGGAAGATAATGCGGGATCCCCGGTGACAATATAAGGGCATCAAATTCCCTTAAATCCGTTATGGGAGCGAGCGTCAGGTTGGGAGCTTCTTCAAAAGACGGTGATCGATCGTCCCAGGCTTGTACTTCTGCACCCATAGTAAGAAGGGTTTTTACAACGGAAATACCATTGCGGCCTAAACCACAGACTGCGTAACGATGGTCTTTAAAGAGATCTTTTGGCCAGGCTAGTTTGGGCATAATTTTCATCGTAATTTCAGTGTTGCCAGGCCGCACAGGCCCAGGATGAATGCTATGATCCAGAAGCGTACGACAATTTTTGGTTCTTGCCAGCCCTTTTTTTCGAAATGATGATGCAGAGGGGCCATTAAAAAAATACGCTTGCCTGTGCGTTTAAACCAAAAGACCTGAATGATAACAGATAAAGTTTCGGCAACAAATATCCCACCAACAAGGCATAAAACGAGCTCATGCTTGACTGCAACAGCTATAGCACCAAGAGCACCACCCAGAGCGAGCGAACCCGTATCTCCCATAAAAACTTCTGCCGGGGGAGCATTATACCATAAAAACCCCAATGCGGCGCCAATGAGAGCAGCGCAAAATACACTTAATTCACCTGTGCCGGGGATGTAATGAAGTTGTAAATAATCAGCAAATACGCGGTTACCGACTAAATATGCAATGAGAGCAAAGACTAATGCCGCTATGATAACGGGGACAGTGGCCAAGCCGTCAAGTCCATCGGTCAGATTTACGGCATTTCCAAAGCCACTAATTGTTATCATTGCAAAGAGAGGAAATGCATAGGACAGAGGTAGAATAAAGCTTTTGGCAAAAGGAAATGCAATCGCGTTACGGATTTCTGGGGGTGTCAGGCTTTCAAGCCAGATACCTGCGATAATAGAGACAAGAAATTCTGCTCCCAAACGCGTTTTCTTCGTTAAGCCTGTAGAGTTTTTCCGTGCTAATTTTTGGTAATCATCAATAAAGCCAACAGCACCAAAGCAGAGTGTTGTTAACAAGACGGCCCATATAAAGCCATTATGTAAATCGGTCCATAATAGAGTGGAGACTGCAAGAGAGCCTAAAAGCAGTAAACCACCCATTGTTGGTGTGCCAGCTTTTTCAAGAATATGCCGTTCAGGTCCAACAGCTCTGATTGGTTGTCCCTCACGCTGGATACGCTTTAAGTGGGCAATAAAAGGCCGCCCGAAAAATAAGGTGATGCATAAAGCTGTGAGGCAAGCGCATCCAGCACGGAACGTAATATAATGAAACAGGTTGAAAAAACCACCATGAGGTGAAGTATGGGCAGCAATTAAATCGAAGAGCATGTATCTCGAACCTCGGTTTGGTTTTTTTCAATAGAGGAAAAATTATTTTCAAGGCCTTCTATAAGGTCTTTCATGCGACTACCCAAGCTTCCTTTAACAAGTAAAACATCAAAGGGTTTGAGTGTTTTTTGCAAAACAGGCAAAAGACTTTTTGCACTTTCAGCGTACCCACCCTGGAGCGAAGGTGGAAGAATTTCGTAAAGTGCTTTCATATGGACCCCACAACAAAAAGTCAGAGCCTGACAGTTTATGAGCGAGGCTGCCAATTTCGTATGTTCTATGTGAGCATAATCCCCAAGTTCTAACATATCACCAAGAGCGACCAGATGACGGCTTGCAGGCTTTAAAGACAAAGACTTTAAGGCTGCCCTAATACTTTCGGGAGAAGCATTATAGCTTTCGTCAATAAGGGTAATAGTTTCGTTTATTAATTTCGTCTGACCTCTTCCGGCTTCAGGGACAAAATTTTTGAGAGCTTTTATAGAGGGAGCAAGATCCAGATTAAAAGAGGCCACAACCCCCAAGGCTTGTGCGGCATTGCGCACGAAATGTTCACCTGGCACTGACAATGTGACCTGTTCTTTTTGGTGTGGGGTACTGAAAAGAAAAGTGCTGCCAGTGTCTGATAGATTTAACTGCGAAATATGCAGCTCTGCTTTGTCACTAAAGCCAGAATGCCAAAGAGTGGTATTTGCAGGTAAAAAGCGTTTTAAGATCTCTTCATAATTCGCATCTTCAGCAACAATTGCTGTAGAATGGTCTGGATTGAGCCTTTCAAATATGTGGGCTTTTTCTAAGGCGATTGCTTCTTGACTACCCATATAGCCAATATGAGCACTCCCAATAACTGTAATAATAGCGCAATCAGGCCTGACTTGTGCAACGAGGGGCGTGATTTCACCAGCGTGATTCATGCCAATTTCACTAATGCAAAAATCAGCCTCGCGAGGAAGGCGAGCTAACGTTAAAGGCACGCCCCAGTGATTATTAAAAGAGGCAACTGACGCATGTACCAGCCCATAAGCGCCTAAAATTTGGCGGAGCATTTCTTTTGTTGTTGTCTTACCGACACTGCCTGTTATGGCAATAGTCCTGCCTTTAAAACGATTACGGGCAAATTGACCAAGATCTTCCAGCGCTTTCATTGTATCTTTCACGAGTAAGATACGTGGGTCATGAATGAGATTTTCTTTTGTCAGAAAATCACGATCATGCGCCATTACAGCGCTTGCCCCCTGCTCAAGAGCCTGTTTGATAAAACGGTGGCCATCTGAATTATGACCTAATAAAGCTATAAAAAGATCGTTTTTCTTTATTTGTCTTGTATCAATAGAAACACCAAAAGCTTCTATCTCTGCTTTGAGAGTCCCTTTTGTTGCGGCTCTAAGGTCTTCACTTGTCCAGAGGGGAGATAATATTTTCATGAATAAATATCTTGCGCTAGGGAACGTGTTATATCCCGGTCATCAAAGGGATTGGTGACATCGCCAATAATTTGGCCTTTTTCATGCCCCTTGCCTGCTACTAAAAGAATATCTCCATCGTCTAGGGCTGTCAGGCCCGCTTTTATTGCATCATAGCGCGAAGCAATTTCGATAGCTTCTGGACAGGCTAGTTTAATTTCAGAACGGATTGTGGCTGCATTTTCGGTGCGTGGATTATCGTCAGTAATAATGACTTTATCAGCGAGCCTTGCTGCAATTTGTCCCATTAAAGGGCGTTTACCTTTATCCCGATCTCCCCAGCACCAAAAACAAGAATAATTTTGCCCTGAGTGTGTGGCCTTAGACTTAAAAGAATATGCTCTAAAGCGTCAGGCGTGTGTGCATAATCAACATAGGCCGTAGCGCCATGGGGAAGAGTTGCTACCAATTCACAACGACCAGGAACGCTTTTTAACCGGGAAAGCAGAGAAATTATTTCTGACGCTTCTTCCTCTTTTTCCCAACATAAAGCTGCGGCCAAAAGAGCATTTTCTGCCTGAAATGATCCTACCAAAGGCAAATGAACTGGCGATAAAACTTTGCCATATAGTGAAAGATTTAAAATTTGCCCGGTTGCACTAGGGATAATATTATTAATCGTTATTGCTCTTCCCTTGCGACCGATATCGCGCAGATCAAACCCACGTGCATGGGCAATATTATAAACTATAGAAACAGTTTCTGGATCCATATCGGCATTAAAGGCAATAATGCCTTTTGGTGATAATAGCTCAGTAAAAAGCCTTAATTTTGCGTCTCTATAAGCACTTAACGTTCCGTGATAATCAAGGTGATCACGCGTTAAATTAGAAAATCCTGCGGCCTTAATAGGAAGACCATCCAGACGATGCTGCGTTAATCCATGAGAAGATGCTTCAACAGCAACGTGATCGATCCCGTGTTTTTTCAAATTAGCCATACCGTAAGCCAGGCTTACAGCATCTGGCGTTGTGAGGGCTGGGAGAGGAGGGAGATTTGTATCTGATATGAGCCCTAAAGTGCCAATGCTTGCAGAGGGATAGCCCATAAATTGCCAAATTTGACGCAAAAAATCGACAGTGCTGCTTTTTCCGTTTGTGCCAGTAATGGCAGCAATATAATGAGGTGGTGTTCCTGCCAATTTCATCGAGACAATTGCCAGGAAATGAGCAGGGTTACAGACTTTAATAATGGGAATTATACGGCCATTTTCGTGCTGCTCAATAATATTGAAGTCATTCTCTGATGAATGCGTAACAACAGCAGCGGCACCGTTAAAAATGGCAAGTGGAATATAAGCTGCCCCATCATGATGTAGGCCCTTAATGGCTACAAAAAGACTTCCTGGCTCAATTTTGCGGCTGTCTGCTGTAATTGAAGTAATGGTGACATCATGTTGGGGAACATTATGTAAGCCATAATGACCAAGCAGAGAGGAAAGAAGCATGATAAAGGGCCTTATATACGAGAAAGTGAATTAACGGCCTTTCGAGCGTGAGCGGTTAAGGCTTCTGGCTTTTATTTCACCCGGGTCATTGCCTGGGCCAAGAGGTCTGACTCCTCTTGGAACGGGCGGATTCATAGGCATGGCAAGACTTTGCTCAATTTCTTCCGCGCGCTCGGGTGAAGGTGGAAATAACCCGAGCATTGGCGCAGTGCGGGTTACAATTTTAGAAAATGTAGGCGCTGCTATCCATCCTGCTGTTGTCCATCCATGCGTCTCGGGAGTGGGTTGTGGTGCATCTAACATGACATAGAGTGCATAACGCGGGTCATTCATTGGGAAAAGCCCTGTAAAAGCAGTAATGTTAACATGCTTTAAATAAGTGCCATGTGCACCGACTTTTTCTGCTGTTCCAGTTTTGCCTCCAACAAAATAGCCTGGGCTTTCAGCATTACGGCCAATACCCTTTTTGACGACAAGCCGTAAAATACGCCTTAATATGTCAGAGTTTTTTTGTGAAATGACTCTTTTACCTTTAGGTATTACGGTGTCGTTATCATCCTGGCTATGGTTTTGAGCAACAAGGGTGGGTGTCACAAGAATGCCTCCATTCCCTGTAGCGGCAGTCCCACGAACAATAGCAAGAGGGGATTCTGCTACACCATGACCAAAACCGACCGTCATAACGGTGGTTAAACTCCAATTTTTTAAGGATGGCACAATAGGGCGTCCCGTCTCGGGAAGTTCTATCGGAACACGGTCGAGAAAACCCATATTACCAAGCCATTCCCTTTGGCGTTTTGCACCAACATCCAAAGCTATATGCGCTGAAGCTGGATTAGATGAAAAAGCCATAATAGCCGGCAGAGAAAGCCAGGGAGCAAAGTGATCTGTTCTAAGATCTTTTATTCTAAAGCGCCCGACACGGATTGGTATGGTAGAAAAGCTGTCCCATATATGAGCAACATCTAATTCCAAAGCCATGGCAGCCGTTTGCAGCTTGAAAGTGGAGCCTGGCTCATACATGCCTGTTACAGCCCGGTTAAAGCGGGCATTTGGAGGGGCGTGAGAAAAATTATTAGCATCAAAATCGGGCAAGCTAACCATGGCAATAATTTCGCCAGTGCGTACATCCATTAATATTGCACTTGCCCCAATTGCTTTAAAATGTTCCTTGGCGTTGTTAAGTTCTTCTCTAATGGCTGATTGTACGCGTGCATCAATTGATAAACGCAAAGGCGTATTATCATTCATGAGACGTTTATCGAAATAGCGTTCAATTCCGGCAATGCCGTGATCATCTATATCGACACTACCCAAGACATGTGCGCCAATATTGCCTAATGGGTAATGGCGTCTTTCGCCATTTTCAAAGTATAAACCAGGAATACCAAGGTTATTAATGGCAAGTTCTTGTGTTGGAGAAATATTACGAGCTAAATAAACAAATTGTTTTTTCTGATGAAGCCTTTTTAAAAGAATATTTTTTTTAAGGTCAGGTAAAACAGATAATAATTTTTCCACCACATCTTCTGGATCTATAATCTCCATAGGATTGGCGTAAACTTGTACAACTGGCAGGGAAAGTGCCAAAGGTTGCCCGTTTCGATCAGTAATTGTGGCACGTTTTACGTTAGGAAGTAAAAAGCCGCTTCCCATAAGGCCCTGTGGGTCTGGCGTGGGAATTTCCGGTAACGTTGTCGCAATCTGATTCGGTAACGGGGCCATGGGTGCCAAAACCGTTGCCACAATAGCTTTAAAACTGACAGCCCCATATAAAATTAGAAATCCAAGCCCAACGTAAACAAGACGCCCCTGGCTACGTTCAAGAGGTGTAACTTTAGGCTTTTCTTTTTTCTGCTTCGGAATGCGTGTTTTTTTATTAAATTTCTTTTTGTCAGATTTATTAGATATTTTAGAAGACGCAGAAATGGGCGCGTCTTTTACAAGCCGGTCAGAAGAGCCAGGGGAGGGCGAAGAAAAATTATTCTCTGACATTGTGTCATTTCAATAAATAAAGCTGTTGCAGCAGAGCTAGTTTGTCAGAGGCACTGGAGGGGGAAGGGGTTCCTGAACCTTTATTGCACTCACTATATGATCTTTCTTTTTAGGAGGATGGTCGTCACGAGACTTAGTCCATGAAACAGTCTCGATGTTAGAGCGCGCTACATCATCGTGAGGCAGGGCATCATTATGTTGCGGCTTTTTTGTAGAAGCTTTTAGACTATGGCTCTCTTGAGCATGTTTTTCTTTTGAGCGTTTTGTCATCATGGCGATCGTCTGTTCCAGCGATGACGTTTTATGACTGGATGTGTGATTTGCCGTTTTCTCAGCAATCAGGCGTTTTTGAGGACGCTTAGTTTTAGGCTCTTCATTACGCACCAATTTTGTGGCTGTGCTTACAGGCGTTGTTTTAGCTATATTATCTTTGACCTGATTAGAATTCGTATCAGTTTTTTTAGTAATATTTGTGTCTGCTGGTGGCGTATGAATATCTGGCTCTTTAGCTTGAGCCACGACATTTAACAAAGGCTTATGACTAACGGGTGGTAGGTAAGAGGCCAGCTTATCTAATTTTACAAACTGTTTGGGTTGTATCATTTGTAAATCAGGTAAAAGCCGTTCGGATAATGCCGCTAATCTATCAGGCTGGTTAAGCAAAGCCCACTCAGTACGTAACATAGCGGTTTGTTCCTGTACTTTGTGTGTATCGCGTACAAGCTGTGTGATCTTTTGCTCTAAAACCAGGGTATCGTGTTTTTTCGCGTAAAGAAATAGCCCAGAAACTGCTGCCATAAGAGCGCAGATGAGTGTTACAGGCCTAATCATACTTGTGCTCCTGCGTTATCATGGCGGTACAGCGCTCTTAAACGAGCACTTCTTGAGCGTGTATTTTGTTTAAGTTCTTCTTCACTGGGGTTAAGAGGTTTTGAATAAAGGAGCGAAAAAGGATTTTCTTTCGCTGCGTCTAGTTCAACAGGTAGATAACGTGATTTGTGTGCTGTTTTACCGCTTAGCTGAGCCATGGCGCGTTTGACGAGGCGGTCTTCTAATGAATGAAACGTTACGACGACAAAAATGCCACCCGGGGCCAGTAATTGGGGAGCGGATATAAGGGCGCGTTCAAGCTCACCAAGTTCGTCATTAACAGCGATGCGCAATGCCTGAAAACTGCGTGTTGCAGGGTCAAAATTGTGACGCTCACGCGGTACGCAGCTCCTTATAATATCAGCCAGGGCAAAAGTGGTTGTAATAGGGGATTGTGCACGGGCTTGAATAATAGCCCGCGCAATATGGCGCGATCTCTTTTCTTCTCCATAATGGTAGAGAATATCGGCTATATTTTCTTCGCTCTCAGTATTAACAATGTCAGCAGCTGAGGGCCCTTTGGCGCTCATGCGCATGTCTAATTTTCCGTCAAAACGGAAAGAAAATCCTCTTTCTGCCTGGTCTAGCTGAAAAGAAGAAACCCCTAAATCCAGTACAATACCGTCAAAAGGAGATTCATTTTTAAAGAGGGTATACATGTCACCAAATGTGCTTTGATGAAGATGCAATCTCTGAGAAAATTCTTCTGCTAATTTATGCCCACGTTCTATGGCATCCGGGTCTCGGTCAATGGCGTGAACGATATTATCTTCTGCGCTTAAAATGGCACGACTATAGCCACCTCCACCAAAGGTTCCGTCTAAATAACGGCCATTTTTCTTTATATGAAGGCTTTTTATAACCTCACTCAGCATGACAGGGTAATGACCGTTATGCATGATCTTTCCCTTTATGCATGGCTGTAGCAGAAATATTGGAACAAGAACTTAAAGTTTTCGCGCGTTTATTGGCTTCAGTTCGTCTTTGTAAGGCAGCCTCGGGTGACCAGATCTGAAAAATTCGTCCTAGCCCCATAAAGGTGACATCTTTTTCAAGTCGGGCATGCTGTTTTAAAATATCGGGGAGGGTAATTCTGCCTTCTTTATCACTATCAAGTGGATAAGCATCTGCATATAAACTTGTAGCAAGATCCTCATGTTCTTCCGAAAAGGGATCATATTCAGCCAATGGTGCTGTAAGTGATAAAAATCTACGGGATGTCCATCCCTCTATACATGGATGTAAATGTGACGGACGCAAAATTAGCAAAGCTTCACCTGGTTGTGTTTGTTCTTTTAAAGCAGCTTTAAATGGCGCGGGGATAGAGACACGTCCCTTGGCATCGAAACGGTTACAATGAGTGCCTAAAAACATGCTCATTGCGACCGATGCTCCCTTTGCCATTCTTTACAAAAATAGAAAATGCTCGATATTTCCCTCTAAGGGGACAAATCTCACTCTTTGGGATAACATGGGAAAATATGGGACGTCAAAATCTTTGTTAGAAATTTAGCGTAAAACTGGGAATATTTAAGAGAGATAAAGAAAGCCCTAAAAAAGACTTTCTTTAAGGTTAATAAAGTATTAAATTTATATATTTGTGAAAAATTTATGAATGAAATATTAGAATTGATATTTGCAAATATATGAATATCGGAGTCTTAGAGTCAGACGGTCTATAAGCCGGGTTCTGTCCAATTTCATGAAAGAAATGGGGCGATCATTCATCTAGGGCAGGTTTTACAACCTGTCTCACGCAACCAACCCGAACAGCGAGGCAGAATCCTCTGACTTATAATTAAGTCAGCTGTTCCTATTCGGTTTTGCTCCCGGTGGGGTTTACCATGACCGCTCTTGTTGCCAAAAGCGCGGTGCGCTTTTACCGCACCGTTTCACCTTTACTTGCACTTTTCAGAAAACTAAAAAGCCGGCAAGCTGTTTTGTTTCTGTGGCACTTTCCCTAAGGTCACCCTCGCCGGCCGTTAGCCGGCACCGTTTTTCTGTGGAGCCCGGACTTTCCTCCAAGGTAAATATTACCTTAGCGATCGCCCGACCGTCTGACGGAGGGGAGACTGCCTTTCTATTTACCTTTGGTCAAGAGTAAGAATGACCTAGCGTGAAATAAGAGGGCGAAAATTACCGGGAGAGCCGGCATCAGTGGCAATATAACGTGCTAAACGATTAACTTTTATTTTAAATAAATCTTCCGCTGAAGCTTCTGTTCCTGGGCAACCATTTCCGTGTCGTCCCAGTACATTGATGATCGGCTCATTATTTGAAGAATCGCCATTAATGACAAAAACTAAACATTTGCGCGGCAAGGTTGAGAGTTTTTGATCTCGAATGACAGTACGTAAATGTTCTACTAAGGCGCTATTATCAAACCAGCTCGTTTTTTTAAAAGTGATTTGGTCATAAATTGTATCTAATACGCCGTTACGGGCCATGAAGAACATGATCAGAAGCAGCGGAACAAGAATGACCAGACGACTAATAATGTGTTTTTTAATAGAGCGTGGTTTTTTACTACTGAAGAGCGTTGAACGCTTTGATTGAGGCTTTTGGGTCAAAAAACAAAGTCCATTAAAAAAGAGGATGCGAATTTACATCCTCTTTTTTGAAAGAATATGAAATGAAAATAAAGAGCCTAGCCTGTTAAAGCTTCATATTTTCGTGCCATTCATCGCCTGTTTTTGCAATAAATGTTTTGGCAGCGATTGGCCCACGAGAGCCGGCAGCATAATGTTCCATAGGAACTTTATCTTCAGCCCAAGCCTGCAAGGTAGGTTCTACCCAGGCCCATGCAGCTTCTACTTCGTCACGACGAATAAAGAGAGTTGGGTCATCACGTACAACGTCAAGCATCAGGCGCTCATATGAATCAGGAATAGGCGAGCCATCTACAGTAGCAAATTTTCCTGAAAGAGGTAGTTGCTGGAAAGAGAAAATTGGTGAAGACGGATCCTTAGCGTTAAGGAATAACTCCAATCCTTCGTTAGGTTGCAGACGAATGACAAGTTTGTTTAGACCGGCACGGTGTTTAAAGACACCGTTAGCACTTGGCTTAAACGTTACCACAACTTCGCTCACTTTGACTGTAGAACGCTTAAGTGTGCGAAGATAAAAAGGCACATCTTTCCAGCGTGGTGTATCTACATAAGCTCTCATTAAAGCATATGTCTCGGTGTTGCTGTCATGACCCAGCTCTTCAAGATAGCCTGGGACAGGTTGGTCACCTATGCCACCCTTAGTATATTGGGCACGCATGGTTTCATTGCGAATAGATTCGCCTTTAATAGGGCGCAAAGCTTTTAAAACAGCCACTTTTGCATTGCGGACGTCGTCTGCTTCAAGAGAGTTTGGCGCTTCCATTGCGCAAAGGCTCAATATTTGCAGCAGATGGTTTTGGATCATGTCGCGTAAGGCGCCTGACGTATCATAATAAGAAGCGCGCCCTTCGACACCGACAGTCTCTGCAGCTGTAATTTGAATACTCTGAATATATTCGTGGGACCACACAGCTCCCATAAAGGGATTAGCAAAACGTATTGCTGTAATATCCTGGACGGTTTCTTTTCCAAGATAGTGGTCAATACGGTAAATTTGGTGCTCGCTAAAATAGCGACTTACACTTTCATTAATCTCGTTAGCTGATGCACTGTCAGTGCCAATTGGCTTTTCCAGAACAACGCGAGACTCTTTTGTGATAAGTTTATGTTCAGAAAGATTTTTACTAATGCTTCCAAATAGATGAGGAGCAGTAGAGTAATAAAAAACACGAACGCGATCATCAGGAGCTTTGTTAAGTTTGCTTCCTAATTCTTTCCAGTTACTATCGCTTTTCGTGCCATCAAGAACAACATAATCAATTTTTTTGAGGAACTCACAAATAATAGCTTCATCTTTATTCACTTCAGGAATAAAGCGGTCTAAAGCCTGGTGGGCGAGTTCGATAAATTCTTCACGTGTATGGTGCGAACGGGCAGTGCCAATAATACGGGCATCTTTTGGAATATGACCAATACGCAGCTGATTATATAAACCAGGGATGAGCTTACGCATTGTAAGATCACCCGTTGCACCAAAAATAATATAATCAAAAGGGGCAGTTTGCTGGGAACCTACCATAATGAGAACGGCCTTTCCTATTGGGGCGCTAGCTGCGGTGCGCCTATATAAAGGGAATTAATCCCAGGTCCCTAAGAACGCCCGTCTCTTATAATCTGTCAAGAGTGCGTTAATTCAAGAATAACTGAATTGACAATAAATTCTTCCATTTAATAATATAAAAAATTCCTATCTTAAAATGGAAATTGCCAAAAAGACTTTGAAAAAAGAGTGTTTTTTGCGTTGCCAAATATAAGGTCATTGACCATAAAAGAATGGCGCGATAAGCCGCAACGTTTGTTCATTCGTCGGTAAATTTAAAAGGGTATAGAGCCAATGGATTCAGAAACTGTAACAACAGGTGGTATTGCTGCTGACCGTTTGCGCTCAATTATTGAACGGGTCGAACGGTTAGAAGAAGAGCGTAAAGCTCTTGGTGGCGATATCAGAGATATTTTTTCAGAAGCAAAGTCTGCCGGGTTTGATGTCAAGGTTATTAAACAAATTATTAAACTTCGTAAGCAGGAACCTGCCGAGGTTGAAGAGCAGGAAACATTATTAGATATATATCGTCGTGCTTTAGGGATGTAGAATTAGAAGCGTAAAATACCAGGCCATGTAAATATTCTCCTGTTTTGACAATTTATTGTACAAATTTTTCACGCTTTTCGTTTTTTAAAAAGACGCATGATGAGAGAAGTCTGAACTTCTAGAGCGTGTAATTTGTGCAAATATCTTTTAGTAATTTACTAAAATGTTGCACTAAGGGCCTGTTCTGTTTTTTTCGCACACCTATCGCTAAATTGGCATAAGGAGCAGGCTCTGCAATTTCATGATAGGTTACGCCACCTGCATGTAATTGTTGTAAAGAACGCGGTACAACCGAAACACCTAATCCTGCAGCAACCAAAGGAATTGTTCCTGCAACCTGGGGAGCCTGTTGGCCGAGGGGCGGTGTAACACCAGCATGCTGGTAGGCAGCCACGATAGAGTCGTAAAGTCCTGGCCCTAATTCTCTTGGAAAAATAATGAGCGGGTCGTTAGCCATATCTTTGAGGTGAATTTTCTCATAATGTGAAAAACGATGTCCATGCGGTAAAGCAATTAATGTTGGTTCATTAAATAAAGGGATAACGTCAATAAGTTCGGCCTGAATGACGGGAGGACGTATGACAGCAATATCAATTTTATAATTGACCAAAGCATTACATAAAGCTGGCGTGTTGCTCTCTTCCAAAGAAAGAATAACATCGGGCGCCATACTGCTAAATTGTCGAATAGCATAGGGGATGGCAGGAAGTAGGGGCACAGATCCGGCCAGGCCAATGCGTAAATGGCCCTTTTTACCTTCTGCTAAACTCTTGGCGTTTTCTATAAATTGTTCTCGTAGTTCTAGGAGAAGCCGTGCTTGTGGCAGCAACATGCGCCCAGCTTCTGTTAAGGCCACACCGCGCGTTTGGCGTATAAAAAGAGAAACCCCCAGATTTTCTTCTAATTTGCGTAATTGTTGGCTCAAAGGAGGTTGCTCCATGCCCAGGCGATTAGCGGCAAGTGTAATGCTGCCAGCATCAGCTACGGCAATGAAATATTTAAAGTGTCTTATATCCATAATTTCACATCGAACGGCTTTTAATGGTGTAAGGTATATATTTTAAGTATGGATATAGTGATAACTATATATTTGTAATAGGGTCAACATCTCTTTATCATAATTGAGTCCGAATAAATTAGGGGGTCTTATGACAGAGCCTGTTAGCCAAAAGAAAAATTTACCTCGTGTGAAAAATCGGCTTTATCAAACATCAACAATGGCTGCTTTATTAGATGCCGTTTATGATGGTGATATGACACTTGATAGCCTTTTGGAGCACGGTGATTTCGGCTTGGGCACCTTTAATGCTCTTGATGGAGAAATGATTGTCGCTGAAGGCGTTGTGAAGCAGTTTCGTGCAGAGGGTGTTGCTTCAAGTGCTTCTGGCGATTTAAAAACGCCCTTTGCTAGCGTTACTTTCTTTGAGCCAGAAATTACTGTCACTCTGGATAAGCCCTGCAATAAAGAAGCGTTTGAAGCCAAAGTGAATGAATTATTGGCTAACCCAAATCTTTTTGGAGCTATACGTTTTACCGGTGAGTTTGAGACTGTTGATACACGCACAGTCTTTTGTCAGTGCAAGCCTTATCCTCATATGTTGGATGTGGTCGCCAAACAACCTACTTTTACGATGAATAATATCTCTGGGACGATGTTAGGTTTCCGAACCCCGTCTTACATGCAGGGAATTAATGTTGCTGGTTATCATCTTCATGTCCTGAGTGATGACGGCAAACATGGTGGGCATGTCACAGACTATATTGTGAAAAAGGGCAAGCTTGAGATAGCCCGTATTTCGGATTTAGAAATCGCCCTTCCTCGCACAAAAGAATTTGCTGAGGCTGATCTTTCGCCAGAAAATTTAAGTGAGTCCATCAGGACAGCTGAAGGCGGCTAAGCCAGTTCTAACTATTCATATTTTTATTATTACCCTTAATATTTTCACAACAGGTTGCCCTTATGACAAAAAAACCAAATCAATCATCTGATCAGACGGCTGCTGATCTTATCGTCCGTAATCTCGAAGCCCATGGCGTTAAACATGTGTTCGGTATTCCAGGAGCCAAGATTGATCGACTGTTCGAAGCTTTAGAAGATTCATCAATACAGACAATTGCAGCTCGTCATGAACAAAATGCGGTTTTCATCGCTGGTGGTTTGGGGCGCATTACAGGCAAAGCCGGTGTTGCTATTGTGACATCAGGGCCAGGTGTTTCCAACCTGACAACAGGTTTGGCAACAGCTACTTCAGAAGGTGACCCGGTTCTGGCAATTGGTGGTGCTGTTGGTCGTGCAGATTTGGTAAAGCTCACTCATCAAAGCATGGATACTGTCAGCATGCTTCGGCCAGTGACAAAATATAGTGCTGAAATTTGTGCTCCAGAGGCAACTTCTGAGATTATCACAAATGCTCTTCGTGCCGCGGAATCAGGCCGTCCTGGTGCTGCTTTTGTTAGTACGCCAATGGATGTGCTTTTACAGACAGCTGATAAAGAAGTTCTGGCAACACGCAAAGCTCCCAAAATGGGGCCAGCTCCAGAAGATGTCATTAGTGAAGCGGCTAATGAAATCAAAAAAGCTAAAAAGCCTGTCATTTTATTAGGCATGCTTGCAAGCACACCAGAAAACGCTCAGGCAGTGCGCGAATTTGTAAAACATACTGGTTGTGCTGTTGTTGGGTCATTCCAGGCGGCAGGTGCCATTTCGCGTGATTTATTGCCTCAATTTGGTGGACGTATTGGTCTATTTCGTAATCAGCATGGCGATCATTTGCTGAATGAAGCTGATTTGGTGATTGCCATTGGCTATAATCCAATTGAATATGATCCTGTATTATGGAATCACAAAGCTGATCGTCCTATCATTAATATCGATGTTGTTCCTGCATTAATCGATAATGCTTATGCACCGCATTGTGAGTTAATTGGTGATATTGCTCTGACCACCAGACAGCTTTTTAAAAAAGTAGGAAAGATCGGTTTAACATCTGACTTACAGCAAATTTTAGAATCTTATAGAGCTGATCAGAGCCGCGATTTTGCAAAGGCCAAAAGCCATCATAAAAACATGCTGCATCCTTTGGAAATCGTGCGTACTCTTGAGCAGTTCGTCGCACAGGATGTTACGCTTTGCTTTGATATGGGATCTTTCCATATTTGGCTTGCTCGCTATCTTCATGCTTTTAGAGCACGTCAAATCCTTATTAGTAACGGTCAGCAGACGATGGGCGTCGGATTGCCATGGGGTATTGCGGCAAGCCTAGTTAATCCTGCACAGAAAGTTATTTCAGTTTCAGGTGATGGGGGCTTTATGATGTCTTCAATGGAGCTTGAAACGGCAGTTCGCTTGAAATCGAACCTTATTCATCTCATTTGGGTTGATCATCATTATGATATGGTCAAAATCCAAGAAGAAAAGAAATATGGACGCGATGCTGCTGTTTCGTTCGGTGACATTGATTTTGCCTTATACGCACAGTCCTGCGGCGCAAAAGGTATTAATGTCACGTCTGTTGATCAGCTGAAAGCCGCTTTAAAAGTAGGCATGGAGACAGAGGGACCTGTTGTAATAGCCATTGCTGTCGATTACACAGATAACAAGCTTCTTATGGAGCCACTTCCTGTACTTGGTGGGTCAACTAAAGCATCAGCGTAACTTTAAATAAAAATTCTCCTATATTAGATGATTGTAATAGTATCATCTAATATAGGAGGTGTAAAATAAATAAAAAATTGAAAACTATAATAAATATTGATTATGTCAATATTTAAGAGGGATTTTGTACCAAATTTATTAGTATTTCTAAGTAATATGGTAAAATTATCCCACTGGAGCAAGATTAAATGAAAGTTGGATTATTTATCCCGTGCTATATGGATGCATTTTTTCCAAATGCAGCTATAGCAACATTGGAACTGTTAGAAAAACTAGGTCAAGATGTTTATTATCCTTTAGATCAAACGTGTTGCGGACAGCCAATGTCAAATTCTGGCTGCAATAAAGATGCACATGATACAGAAGAACTATTTATAAAAAACTTTTCTGATTGTGACGTTATTGTTGGCCCTACGGGGAGTTGTGTGCATCATATTCGTGATAATTTTGACGCGATTGAACAAACTTCAGAAGTGAAACATGTGCGCCAAAATACATATGAACTTGTTGAATTTATCCATGACATTTTGAAAGTGCGCGAGTTTCCCTGGGCAGAATTCCCTCATAAAGTTGGCATCCATAATAGCTGTGCGACTTTAAGATCATTGCGCACGGCAAGTATGTCCGAGTTAGGCGAACCCTTTTTTTCAAAACCCAAAACGCTTTTATCTGCTGTTAAGGGTATAAGCTTTGCTCAACCTCAAAGGCCCGATGAATGTTGTGGTTTTGGCGGTACTTATTCGGTTACGGAAGAGGCTATTTCTGCTCAGATGGGGCTTGATAAAGTCAGGGACCATCATGATGCTGGAGCAGATTATATTGTTTCAGCTGATACGTCATGCATGATGCATCAACAAGGTTGTGCTGAACGAAATAATGTAAATATAAAATTTATTCATATTGCTGAAATATTGAATGGAGCAAGGTCATGAGTGTAAAGCCTGTTGCCCATGCTCATGAAGGTGCTAAATTTTTAGAAGAAAAAGCACATTATCACTTTCATGATGAACGTCTTTGGGACGTAAGACAAAAACGCGATCAAGAAATGCATATTTTGCCAGAATGGCAGGAATTGCGTCAAAAAGCTTCAGAGATAAAAGAACACACACTGGCTAATTTGCCTGAATATCTTGAACAGTTTGAGAAAAATGCCAAAGCCAATGGAATTTATGTTCATTGGGCACGCGATGGAGAAGAACATAATCGTCTGGTGAATGAAATATTACAGTCTCATCATGCCAAATCACTGATTAAAAGCAAATCAATGATTACTGATGAATGTGAAATGCGTGAATATTTGGAACCACAGGGTATTACAGTCACAGAAACTGATTTGGGAGAGCGCATTCAGCAGCTCGATAATCAGCTACCAAGCCATGTTGTTTTACCTGCTGTGCAAAAATTAACTGGTGACGTCGCTGCTCTTTTTGCCAAACACTATAATACAGATCCCAATGATAATGACCCTCACAGTCTAACCGAGGCACAAAGACAGGCCGCGCGTCCAATTATTTTAAATGCTGATGCAGGTATGACGGGTGGTAATTTCCTGGTTGCAGAAACTGGTAGCTTTGTTGTTTGCACAAATGAAGGTAATGCTGATCTTAGCGCAAATGTTACAGGGCTTCATATTGCAACTTTAGGTATTGAGCGTATCGTACCACGTATGTCTGACCTTGGTGTCTTTATTCGCTTATTATCGCGTAGTGCCCTGGGCTCTCCTATCACACAATATACGACCCATTTTCGAAAGCCTAAAAAGAACGGCGAAATGCACATTATTTTAGTTGATAATGGGCGTTCTGACCGGCTGGCAATGGATGATTTCTGGTCATCTCTCAAATGTATTCGCTGTGGTGCATGCATGAATACATGTCCCGTATATCGTCGTTCCGGTGGACAATCTTACGGAGCTGTCTATTCGGGACCTATTGGGGCGATTATTGACCCAACTTTTAATAAAACAAAATATAGCACTCTTCCATTTGCCTCAACACTAAATGGCAGTTGTACAAATGTTTGCCCTGTTAAAATTAATATACATGAGCAAATATTTAAATGGCGCCGCGTTTTAGTAGAAGAACATGAAATTCCTTTTGTAAAAAAAGAAATCATGAAAATGGCTGGAAGATTACTTGCAAGTCCACGTCTTTACCGGGCTGCTATTAAAGGGACGAATGTAGCTTTAAGTACTATGCCACGTTTTATATTATATAATTATCTTAATCCGTGGGGAAAACATAGGGAATTACCTCACCCTGTAAAGCAGACATTCAATAGTTGGTATCGCCAAAACAGGCTAAAATCTGCCCAAAAACAGTCTGAAAAAGGAGGGCAGGTTCAATGACGACAATTCATCAAAATGCCCGTGATGTTATTTTAGCCAAGTTACGGGAGAAAAAAATACCCCAGCCAGAGCAATTTCCTTTACCTGATGTGGTTACTCTTGGTGATCTCGATGCATCGCCAAAACGTTTTGAAGATAATCTTTTGCGCATGGGTGGAAGTTTATGGCCGCGTGAAGAGGGGGAGAGCTTAGAAGAGGCAGTTCGTCGTAAATTTCCAGACGTCAAAATATGCTCAGCAACAGATGAGTTTAAGGCGTCTTTTAAAATTACGGATCTTCGTAGCTTAAAAGAAGCCAATCTTGTTGATGTAATGGTTGTGCGTTCACCTTTTGGTATTGCTGAAATGGGCGCTATTTTCTTAAGTGAAAAGGAGCTTAGCGATCATTTGGCAGATGTGCATTTAGCACAACATCTCATTGTTTTATTGTCCAAAAGTGACTTAACAGCCAATATGCATACAGCTTACCAGGAGCGGGAAGAGTTTAAAAGCGCTGCTTATGGTGTTTTGATGAGCGGCCCTTCTGCGACAGCAGATATTCAAGGTGTTTTGATTAGAGGGGCCCAGGGGGTAAGAAGTCTAACGGTTATTTGGACTGACTAAGCTGGAAAAGCCAATTCAAAAATTCAGGCTTCGTAAATATAGGTAGAGCTGAAATAAGTAATTTTGGTCTAAAATTTTGAGGCCAAAAGAATTAAATTTCCCGCTTCATTACTATGAGGCGGGAAATTTATGATGGTTAGGACTTTTTGCCTTCATTCACCTCATTTTGCAAAAGGCGAAGCAGCTCATCTAATCCATCACGACTAACAGAAGAAAGAAGGTGAACTTCTTGGCCTGATAGTTCAGATAGATTTTTCCGTTTAATTTCGATTTCTTCTTCGGTGAGGGCGTCGCATTTATTAAGAACTAAGATTTCTTTTTTAGCTGCAAGATTAGGGTCATAAGCTTGTAATTCACGGCGTATGAGTTCCCAGTTTGCAGCAGGGTCTTCCTGCGTTCCATCAACGAGATGTAATAAAACGGCGCATCTTTCAACGTGACCTAAAAAACGGTCTCCTAATCCTTGTCCTTCGCTGGCACCTTCAATAAGGCCAGGGATATCTGCAATAACAAACTCTTCAACATTATTGAGACGGACAACACCTAATTGTGGGTGAAGGGTTGTGAAGGGGTAATCTGCAATTTTGGGGCGAGCCCGGGATACGACAGAAAGAAAAGTGGATTTTCCTGCATTAGGGAGGCCAACAAGCCCAACATCGGCAATGAGCTTTAGACGTAGCCAGACCCAGCGTTCTTCTCCTGTATAGCCTTTATCAGCGCGGCGAGGAGCTCTATTTGTGCTGCTTTTGTAATGGCTATTGCCATGCCCTCCGTCACCACCACGACAAAGAAGAATTATTTTACCTTCTTCATCAAGGTCAGCTATTTGCGTTTCTCTATCTTCATCGAGAATCTGTGTGCCTATAGGGACATTAATAATAATATCTTCTGCAGCAGCGCCCGTTCGGTTTGAACCTGCACCATTGCCTCCCTTACGAGCGCGAAAATGCTGAGTATAGCGAAAATCTATGAGGGTATTCAGGCTTGGAACAGCGCGAAAATAGATGTGACCGCCTCTACCGCCATCACCGCCATCGGGGCCGCCAAATTCAATGTATTTTTCACGTCTAAAGGCGATGACGCCATCCCCTCCGTCGCCAGAGCGAATATAAATTTTGGCCTGATCAAGAAATTTCATAGCTAATTTCGCTACTTAAAAGTGTAAAAAAGGGCAAGAGAAAAGGGGGCTACCTCTAAAAAGAAGTCAGCCCCCTTTTAACGCTAATAAAACGCAAAAGTCTATTTATTCAGCAGCTTCTGCCAAAGCTACAGAAACATGTACTTTACCCTGAGCGCGGCGTTGGAATTTAACGCGGCCTTCAGTTAAAGCAAAAAGTGTATGGTCACGACCAATACCGACATTTTCACCCGCATGCACTTTCGTGCCACGTTGGCGAACAATGATATTGCCAGCAATAACGTGTTCGCCACCAAATTTTTTCACGCCTAAACGACGTCCGGCGCTATCACGTCCGTTACGACTAGAACCGCCTGCCTTTTTTTGTGCCATTTTGTGATCTCTCCTTCAACAAAGGCCGCTTAGGCGGCGTTAATTGCCGTGACGCGTAGCACGGTCACGTGTTGACGATGACCATTTTTACGACGACTATTTTGACGACGACGCTTTTTGAAAATGATTACTTTCGCTAAACGATCTTGAGCAATCACTTCGGCTGTAACAGTTGCGCCTGCAACTGTTGGGGCACCAACTTGAAGATTACCCTCTGAACCAACCATAAGAACGTCAGAAAATGTAACTGTGCTGCCAGCTTCAGCGTCGAGTTTTTCGACTTTGAGAACAGCGTCTTTAGCAACGCGATATTGTTTCCCGCCTGTGCGGATGACTGCAAACATGCAAAATTCTTCCTATTACCGAAGTCTGAAAGATCATATTTTAGGAAAATATGAATTCTACTCGCTTTTTTTCATTGGCTTTATTACCCGATAAGCTAGCTTGGTAGTCTCATAAGGCCTTAAAGCAGGGTTTGAATTACTAGTTTAAGGCCTTAACGTCAAGATAAATCTTACGGATTCCTAAATAGGTTACCAGGACGAATTTTTAGATAATTCCTGGGTCATAATTTGACGAATTAGGACAAACAGAAAAAGATAAGGATGTTTGTTAAGTTATTTTAATCATTTTAGTTCACTAAAATGTGCATATAGCTCTTGCATTCACGATGAAAGATCGTCATAAGCCAAATAAGCGACTCAGCTTGCCAGGATAGCGCGAGCTGCATTTCCCCGGAGAGGTGCCAGAGTGGTCGATTGGGACGGTCTCGAAAACCGTTGTGCACTTACGTGTACCGTGGGTTCGAATCCCACCCTCTCCGCCAAATGAAGAGTAAGGCTCCCTACTTATTTTGTGTGACTGTAGTTCATTATTTAACTTTAAATAGCTTAGATTTAAGTGGCCTCGAGCCGATACTGTCTATTTTGCGTAGATTTTATAGGTAGTAATTGATTCGTGTACCATTAAAAGGATAGAATTATGCATCCTGATTTTGATATTTCTGATGAACAAATTGAAAAGCAGCGAGTTTTTTTAAGAAATGAGCTATCGCGTTTATTTAGTAAAGGGCGCGTTACTATTTTAATAGACCATGCTAATCTTGAGTTTGCTTTAAAAAAACTTCGATTTAGATTTGATTACGAGAAGTTTTTGCATGACTTTCAAGAGGTCGGTAATTTAAAAGGCGTATATTGTTTCATATCTTATATTCCTAATGACTATAAACGTGGCGGTTTTATTTCATTTTTAGAATATAATGGTTATCGCGTTATTCGTAAGGAAACTAAAGGACATTTTAATATTGATGCGCCTGATGCTCTGGAAGTTATTGAAGAGCCGGAGGTCTTTACTGATGCAGGTAGTCGCCTAGCAGCAGAACCTTTTAGACGTATAAAAGGTAATGTTGATGTGGAACTTACAATTTATGCTCTCGAATATTGCCGTCACGCTGATCACATTGTTTTAGTATCAGGTGATGGTGACTTCCGTATGCTTATTGAGCAGTTGCAGAAAAATGGTAAAGAAGTCAGTGTTATTTCTACAGCACGTACTTATCCACCTGTCGTAGCTGATGAAGTAAGACGCCAAGCCGATAATTTTCTTGACTTAGACGATCTGAGAATTCTTTTTGAAAAAGAATGAATGGCGGTGGACTGAGGGGCGTGGGCCTTCACCTGTAAAGGGCCTGCTCTCGTCAAGGAAGTTGCTATTTGTTTTGAGTGAATGGGCTATAACGACGAGATAAGTTAGAGCCCTGGTAAGCTCCAGCCGTGTAATGATGTCATGCTCTGATGTATCAAGTTCTCTTAACCGCCTCACAGCAGCCCGGGCTATGCGGGCTGCACGAGCATGATTACGTGTTGAACGCTCAATATAGTGTAATACTAGACTAATAGGGCGCCTTCCACTTTCAGGCAAATATTCACGGTCCATCAGAGCCCGCAAGCGGATAATGTTAAGTCCGAGCGTAAGAGTCGCCAGAGTTCCCTGAATTGTGGCCTCGGTCAGCGGAGAACCGGACGGCTCTGAATGATTAATAAGGCGAGAGAATCGATCGGTACTATGGCTGATCCACGTGCCAATTTGTGGTGCAATATTTGGATTAGCCAAAGAGCGTAATTCTTTTAGCATCGTCTTACGCATCCTAAAGCGTTCATCGTCGCGATCAAATGGTAAAATACTGCGAAAAACACCAACACTGACAACTGCGGCTAAAACTATAGCCAGATTGGTGTTATGATAGGTCACTTCATCCATTACATGGTGGTTATGCAGGCCCAACATAAGGGGCATTAACAGGCAATAAGCTGCCGCCGCGCGACGTGTTGATGGGTTCGCTTTTGCAAGCCCTCCCAAAAACATGGCGGTGCCCAAAATAATGACAAGTGGTTCATAGGTCTTGACCATAGGCATAAAAACAAAACCTAAAAACCAGGCTACAATCCACGCTACGATTGTCCCTTTCAGAAAATTTGTTGTGCCAAGAACGGGGTTTTCCTGCGTGGCATATAAACCACATATGAGCGATGTCAGGCTGATAAAGGTTGTGCCTGATGGCCAGGCTGTCACTTCATAAATAAGAGCGGTAATGATAATGGCCAATGCGCCTCTAATACCGTTATGCCAAGCAATTTTAGTGTCATAAGAGGGATGGCGGTTAAACCGAAAATGGTCACCATAAATTGGATGCATGCTGGCATGGTACTGCGTAATTGCCTGCTCAAAATCTCCTAATAACTCACCTAAAGACACAAAAAGTACACGTTCATCAAGTTCTGGAGTGGTTACTTCAACACCGTCTTCTGACGATAGAAGTTCAGCTTCAGCTAAGGTAAGAACAGACTGTCCCTGGTAAGGATTTTCTACACAAAGCCGCATGGGAGACGCATATTGGCGGCAGGTATCACGCAAATGTTGCAGTTCTTCAAGAAGGAGGGCTAGTTCTGATTCTTTAACAAGCCGTTTGGGAAATTTACTCAGAAAGTTCAGGACTTCCTGCGTCATGACCTCAAAATCAGGATGCTCGTCAGTCAAAAGCTGGAGGCGTGTGGCCATTCCAAAACCACGTGATAAAAGTGCTGAAACCGAAGCAAGGGCTGCACGAGCATGGTCACCTTCGTGACCATATGCTCCCATTTCTATTTCAGAAAATTCAATTTCATCGTTGATTCGTAAAATAGTGCCAAATTGTTTACGGGCAGAGGTTAAAGCAATACGATCCTGGCCAAGCACATATACCAGTGTTTGAGACACAAGAATCAGAGCTGATTCCAGCTTTTGTCTCATTTTAAGGTGAGCGTGCTGCTCTTGGTCAGTTGAAAAAATCGTGGCTATAACAGTTTCACAGACAACGCCAAGAATAATATAACTTGCTCTCGAAACAGCAAACATGAAGAGGTCGTTACCGTCTGGCACAGCAGCCATGCAGATAATGGCACATGTATATCCTGCCAAAACGAAAGCGTAAGACCGAAAATTGCTGCAAAAAGTAGCAAAGCCGCTACAGACGCCAACCCAGCTTGCTATAACAGGATAAAAGAGCCAGGGAGATTGAGGCATCAGTCCCATAAAGACAAACGCTGCCAAGGCTCCTATGAGGGTGCCTATAATACGCCACCGGGCTTTCGATAGGCTTTCTCCACGGTTTAATTGTGCGACAGCCCATACAGTCATGCCTGCCCAGGCAGGGCTATCAAGCTCCATCCAAAGAGCGATACCAATAGCGATGCAAGAAGCGATCGTTGTTCGTAAAGCAAAAATAAAACCTTCTGGAGAAGGGGCATATATCCAAGAAAGAAAAGGCCGCTTTTTCGTGACAGGTTTTAAAGGAACAGAAAACCTTTTTATGGCAGCGTTGATTATGGCCATGTGGTGCTAACCTTGGCTAGTGAAGCGTTAGGGTAATGCTGAAAAAGCAAGTTTGAGGTCAGCAATAAAATGAGCATATTCCCTAGACCGGGATTCTTCGTCAGGTTGACGTAATAAATAAGATGGATGAACTGTCACTAGCCCGATCGAGCCATCAAGCAAAGTTAAAATTTTTGAACGTTCACGAGAAACAGTGATTGGGCGACCCAAAACTGCAGAACCTCCTGTTACACCCAGCATAATTGTTACTTTTGGTCTGATGATATCGCGCTCTCTTTTGAGCCAAGGTGCACAAGCATGAATATGTTTTGCTTCTGGTTTTTGATGAATACGTCTGGAACCGCGAGGGGTGAATCGAAAGTGCTTTACGGCATTTGTGACCCAGGCTTTTTCTCGATCAAAGCCACATTCATTGAGAGCATTATCAAATAATTGCCCAGCCGGTCCAACAAAAGGGCGGCCCTGTAGGTCTTCTTGGTCACCTGGTTGCTCACCGACAAACATAAGCCTGGCTTCCTGATTGCCTTCGCCAAATACTGTGCGTGATGCAGGTGTGCAAAGTTCACATAATTGGCAGTCAGCTGCGTAAGCTTGTAATACTGTCAAATTTGGTGCTTTTTCTATAAATTCTGCATGAGGTCTTATGCGAAAAGGAATAAGAGAACGCCATAAATCATTCTGATCACTTCTTATACCGTGTGTTTGAGCAAACTCGAATAAAGCTTCATCATTATTTAAAATCGACTCAGGGGCATCTGGAGAAAAGAATAATTGTTTTTGGTATGAGCATATAATGCGACCTGGTGTTCTTATTAACCATGCCTCTGGTCTCTGGGCAAAAAGGGCATAGGCCTGGCTGTCCAAAAGAGCAACTGGGCTATTTATTCTGATAACAGAATGATGTGTAAAACGCGTATGAGGGAGTTTTTGCCTAATTTGTAAAGCTTCTTTTTTGGCCCTGTGACTAATATCTATGAGCCTTAGCAAAAGAGGATCTTTTTTTTCATCAAGAGGTTCTTTATCCCTGATTTTTTCTAATAACTCATAGAGAAGGGAGAAACGCTCATCATTTCCCGAATAAAATACCGCAATGATTAAAGAGACAATTTTCCTAGGAATATTTAGTAAAAATTCTGTTTCAGGCAGGTCTCTCGTAAAGTTGTTCTTATAAATAATATCGGTACTTTTAATAACCCACTTAATTTCATTTTTGGAAATATGTTGCGCTAGTAACGATTTTGTCCAAGCGTGCCATCCTAGAAAATCACTTTCTGTAACGAGCATTATGGTCGGCATAAATAATGTCCTAGTAATTTAAAGATTTTAAATTCTACAAAATAAACTTTTCTTTGTCGGCTATTTATTCTACATGTTCTATCGTGAATTGTTTATTATTATTAAATTACAAAAGGTTACATTGATGTCAGAGCATAATGGCCGTGAGCAGCTTCTGCAATTAACAGCAGAAATTGTAATAGCGAAGGTTTCAAATTCTCATTTACCAGTAGAAGACCTTCCCAAAATCATCAAAGATGTTTACTCAGCTCTGGCCGGCCAGGATCATTCTAATAAGAAATCTGAAGCTGCTTTGACCCAGCAGCCTGCTGTAACTATTAGAAAGTCAGTCTATCCTGATTACATCATCTGCTTAGAAGATGGCAAAAAACTTAAAATGCTTAAGCGACATTTAAAAAGTGCGTATGGCATGACGCCCGAGCAATATCGCGAGAAATGGGGCCTTCCTCCAGAATACCCACTCGTTGCACCTAATTACGCAAAGCGCCGCTCTTACTTAGCGCGTGAAATTGGACTGGGACGTAATATTGGTTCTGCTCCAGATGGTGTCCGTGGCGCACGCAAAGCAGATTAATTACATTCACAATAGTAATTAAGTTCCTTATTGAAAAGTAAAGTGTGACATCAGACTTTTATTTTCAATAAGGACTTAATTGATACTATTTATATATTCACTTTTAATATTAACGATATATTCAAATTTTAAGTATATTTATATTGGTCTGAATACAAACATTTTGTTTGATGTATCTTATAGTAAAATGTGATTTGGAACTCTGATATTTAAGGTCTAGGAGCTTCACTTGTCGGAGTCGAATGAGCATTCTGAAACCGAGGTGTTGTATGACGAGGGCAGAATTAATAGCACGATTAATAAATGATCTGCCATCTTTGCCACCTCGTCAGGTAGAAGCGGCCTTTCAAAAAATCATGGATATAATCGCTCAAAATCTTGCTGATGGAAACCGTGTCGAATTACGTGGTTTTGGTAGTTTTGGCCTTAGAGGACATTCAGCTCATGAAGGGCGGAATCCTAAAACTGGTGCCAAGGTTACTGTTGAACAAAAAAAAGTTCCCTATTTTCGTGCGGGGAAAAAACTTAAAAAGGTTGTCGACCAATTACATAAAGATACATAAATTCAAATAATAGATTTTATTTTGCGATTTTATGGCAGCGGAATAACCATCATAAAATTTATGCCTATTTTCTAAAACTAGAATTTTATTTTTTAGAAAAGCTTTTAGGTCGTATAGTATTATTTATGAGTTTCATTAAGCTCAGTGATAAGAAAATCCCGGAAGGCAGCTATCCTCTTTGAGGTTCTGAGTTCCTCTGGGTAAACAAAATATGCGTTCATTTGTGGGCAGTGCACATCAGATAAAATACGCACTAAATCCGGGTAAGCCTGCGCTGTATATTGAGGTAAAACTCCTATACCTATTCCTGTAGATATAGCATTTCCAACAGCAGAAATATTATTAACAGCCATGCGCACTTTTAATGCGGGAAAAGTCTTTTCTTTTACCAGCCGTTCCACGAGCCAGTTCACATTTGGAAGGGGCAAATGACGACCAGCAAACCCTATAAGATTATGGTGCTCCAAATCTTCAAGTTTTTCTGGTGTCCCAGCTTTTTCAAGATAAGAACGGCTTGCATAAATTGGCAGGCTAAAACTGGCTAAATGACGTTGAATAAGATCAGGCTGAGTAGGAGGGTGTAGCCTAATGGCAACGTCAGCCTCTCTCATGCTTAAATCCAGATCTTTATCTTCAAGTAAAACGGTTACATCAATATCAGGATGCGTTTCAAGAAAACGGTGGAGGCGGGGCGTTAGCCACGAAAATCCAAAACCTGTTGTCGTGGTAACTTTAATCTTACCTTTTGCATGTTCACGATTTTCACTCAAATAAGCTTGGGCTAGCGCTAATTTTGAAAAAACCTCTCTTGCTGTACGGTGCAGCATTTCACCTTGCTCAGTTAGAATGAGACCGCGTGCATGCCGGTGAAAAAGAGGAACTCCAAGAACATCTTCAAGGGCAGAAATCTGCCTGGAAACTGCGGATTGGCTCAGATTTAACCGGTCACCTGCATGCGTAAAAGAGCCTGCTTCTGCCACGGTGTGAAAAATCCGCAATTTGTCCCAGTCCATGGTAGAGGACTCGTAAAGCCCGTCGCAATAGTTGTTATTATTTTTGCCCATGTTATTTACCATTGCGTTTTGTTCTAGTGAGGCTCAAAAGACGTCTGACTTTTATCAGCCGGATTTAATCCATTGTATAAATTGGTTCAAGGCTAATTCACTTTATTGCCCAGTAAGAGTTACTATGAGGTTATGATCCAAAAATCTTTCAGCTTCTAAAGCGGCCATGCACCCCGTGCCAGCGGCGGTCACAGCTTGCCTGTAAATTTTATCCTGAATATCACCAGCTGCAAAAATACCCTCTATGGATGTTTGAGTTGTTCCAGGTTTTGTTAGGATATACCCTTCTTGGTCACATTTTACTTCGTCGCGAAATGGTCCAATACTTGGTGTGTGTCCAATTGCAATAAAGGCACCATCAATAGATAGAATTTCCGTCTTTTGAGGATTTTGAGTATCGGTTAATACGATGCTCGAAACAACTTCTGGGGTGCCACTTCCCTTGATTTCACTAACGGCGCGATTCCAGTGTATTTTAATTTTGGGGTTTGCAAAAAGGCGTTCTTGCAAAATATGTTCTGCTTTTAAACTATCCCGACGATGAATGAGATGGACTGTGCTGGCATGGTGGGTGAGATATAAGGCTTCCTCAACAGCGGTATTACCGCCACCAATAACGGCAACGACCTTTCCTCTAAAGAAAAAACCGTCACATGTGGCACAGGCTGAAACCCCACTTCCTTGGAATTTTGCCTCAGAAGGAATGTTTAGCCATTTTGCCTGTGCTCCAGTTGCAATAATGACGGTTTGCGCCAAATAGTCATCGCCACTATCACCTTTAAGATGAAAATACCCCTCAGCATCACGTCCTTTTTTAAGGTGAGCTTCTGTAATAAGGTCATATATAATACGAGTACCGACTTGTTGAGCCTGTTCGCGCATTTGCTCCATAAGCCACGGTCCCTGAACGGGGGCCGCAAAGCCGGGGAAATTCTCAATATCATCAGTGATGGTTAATTGCCCGCCAGGTTGTAGTCCTGTAACAAGAATAGGGTCTAATCCTGCTCTAGCCGCATAAATGGCGGCTGTGTAGCCTGCGGGTCCCGCCCCTACAACAAGTACTTTCGTGCGGTGACTGTTAGGCATATGAATCGAACCTTCTAAAATGATTTTTTAAACGTCAAAAAGTTACATATAGAGTGACATTATCATATCATGAAGAGAGATCTATCTCTCATGTTTTGTTAATCTAACCCTATGAATCACATATCTAACTTTGGAAGATCCGATTCAATCCCTTGCGAAAGCTTTGATGTAAATTATGAAACCGATCGAATTGGATGAAATTGACCGTCATATCCTTGTTGAGTTGCAACGAGATGGTCGTATTACAAATGTAGAACTTGCACGCCGGGTAGGTATATCTGCACCTCCCTGTCTCAGGCGCGTCAGAAGGCTAGAAGAGCTTGGTATTATCGAAGGCTTTTATGCTGATATTGTGCCTTCTCGTTTGGGCTGGTCCATTACTTTTTACGTGCTTATTGGGTTAGTCAGTCAAAAAAGTACGGTTCTGGAAGCCTTTGAAAATGAAGTTGGATCTTGGCCTGAGACACGTGAGTGCCATATGATTCGGGGGGAGAGGATTTTCTGCTCCGTTTAATTGCACGCGACGCTGACCACCAAAATCAGCTAACACGCAATCTTATTGATAATCAGTATGTAGCGCGTGTTCAAACGTTTCAAACCATCCGTACAAGTTGTGACCGCTCTGGTGTTCCTTTAACGGAATGAAAGATTTTTTCTCAACATCTCATTTAAAGATAATTTTAGGCGGAGGGCTATTATGCGTTATAGCTCTGCGCCTTGTTCTGGCGGCTTTTTTGCCTCTGTCACCTGACGAAGCCTATTATTGGCTTTGGTCAAAATCTCCTCAGCTTAGCTATATGGATCATCCTCCAATGGTCGCGCTGTGGATAAAAGCAGGGACTCTACTTTTTGGTGACCGCCCATTAGCTATTAGGTTTTTAGGGCCTTTAGCGTCTTTCCTTGGCACAATTTTCCTAAGTCTTACGGGAAAAAAGCTTTTTCCTTACTCTCAAAAAAGAGCTTTATATGGTGCAATTCTACTAAATTGCACATTAATGTTTGGCTTGGGGATGGTCATTATGACTCCCGATACGCCTTTGTTCTTTTTCTCTATTTTAACGCTTTGGGCCTTTATACAGGTGCTTGATGAAAAGAGGCCCTTACCATCAATTTTATGGTGGCTATGTGTCGGTTTATGTCTTGGTTTAGCTTTTGACTCGAAATATACGGCCTGTTTTTTAGGGCTGGGTATGGTCGTTTACGCTATTATGTGCCGCCCAAAGCTTTTTTTGAAAATAGGGCCCTGGATAGGGGTTTTAACGTGTTTAATCACAATAAGCCCGGTGATAATATGGAACGCAAACCATCACTGGATCAGTTTTTTTAAACAAGGTAGTCGGGTAGGTGACTGGCATCCTCATAGAGCACTAACCTTTATTAGTGAATTAGTGGCAGGTCAAATTGGTTTAGCAACGCCACTTATAGCGCTCATCTGTGTTGGGGGCTTCATGAAGTCCCGAAAAGAAAAGCCGGCTTTATTCTGGCTAGTCAGTCCAGGAATAATTATCCTGTTATTCCATGCCTTTGGAGACAGGGTGCAGGCAAACTGGCCTGCAATTCTTTATCCAGCCTTAATGTTGTCAGCCGGCCTTATTTTATGGCTTCAGAGATGGGTTATTTCTATAGGGGTAATTTGCGCTTTAACTATAGTGATTCAGGCCTTATTTGCCCCCCTTGCTTTATCAGCTCACTGGGATCCTATAGCGCGGCAGGTAAGAGGGTGGGAGGCTTTGACAGAAGAGCTCGTTAGTCAGGCTCATGCCAGCCATAGTCAGGCACTTTACGTAAAAGATTACGCTTTAGCCTCTATTTTAGCCTATCATGATAAGCTGAATTTTCCCATTATCAGTCCAGATAAAAGATGGCATTATTTGGGAGCACGCCCCAAAAATTCATATCAGAATGTGCTTGTTGTTGCTGAAAAACGGAAAGCTTTAACAAAGGTGCAGGGTGTCGTAACAAGATATTTTAATAAACGCGAGCTACGGTCTTATAGTTATGAGAGTGGCACTATGCGCAGCGGTTTTCTTGTTAAATAAAAATATTATTTTTAGAAACGAAAATAAGAAAAAAGCCGCTTTAAAAAAGCGGCTCATTCTCACTCGGATATCGAGGGTTTTTAGAACCCTTCGCGCTCTAAACGCTTACGCTCCATTTTACGAGCGCGGCGAACAGCTTCCGCGGCCTCACGAGCACGACGCTCTGAAGGCTTTTCAAAATGGCGGCGGAGTTTCATTTCACGAAATACTCCTTCACGCTGCATTTTTTTCTTAAGCGCTTTGAGCGCCTGGTCAACATTATTATCACGAACGAGAACCTGCACGGTGGCGTCATCTCCTTAAAGCGGTCGGGTGCCCAGCCAGTGAGTATGCAAACACTCACGGAGGGCAGGTGCAATTACAAGTTGAGGATCGGTATCATATTGTTGTCTTGGAAACAACACTTTCTAGAACTATATCTTCGTTATTCCTTGTTTATAAGGCCAAATTAACAGAATAGTGTGAGTTTAATGTGACAAGTTACCCTTTAAACGAAAATTCTGGTGCAGAAAGTCAGCTTTATTTACGAGAAGAATCAGTCCGAGCTTCATATGAAATATTTTTGTTAGCATGGCGGCGTCTTAGTGCTGACTGTGATGCTTATCTGACCCTCCATGATATTGGAGCGGCACATCATCGTATTCTTTTTCTTGTTAAAAGCTATCCTGGATTAACGCCTGGGCGCTTGCAATCAATGCTTGGCATAACAAAACAGTCCTTAAATAGAGCCTTAACTGAGTTAAAATCCCTAAAGCTTATAGAGCAATCCCAAGATAAGCAGGATAAAAGAAAACGCCCTTTGCAGCTTACCCCACAGGGAGAAGAGCTGGAAAAAGAATTATTTAAGCTTATTAAAGAAAATTTGAGCCAAGCTTATAAAAAACTAGATGGGAGAGCCGTAGAAGGCTTTAGACGCGTTTTAAAAGAGCTTTCAACGCCGTAAGTGTCAAAAGCTCTATTTAATTTGTAATTAGTTTAAAGAGTTACCCACGCCACCATTGCCCGTGCCGGCACCAAGTCCACCCATATTATTGGCGGCACTTCCTGCACCTCCCATACCGAATGCACTTCCCATAGCATTCATAGGGTTATATTTGCCTACGTTACCCAATAATTCCTGGATAACGGAAACTTCTGTGCCTGGTGTTGGGGTTTCATCGCTAACCATAGCAACTTGTATGCTATCTTTGCGTTTAAGGACATGCATGTCGCGCAAAATACCGTTCTGATCAAAGTTCAGTACTAAAACGCTCTGTTTGTCAGTTGCAGGAAACCCTAGAGGAACAAGATTTTTTGTGAGAGAAACATAATACCAGGCATTATCATTAAATGTGCCGCGTACGGTTGGTGAACCAATGAGGTTTTCAACATCGTCACGCGTTGTTGTGCCTGGAATAAGTTTTTTATATTCATATTTTTCCACCAGCGATCCCCGCGGAATCGGAGGGGCTCAAACACGGCGCAGCCACTTGTCAGTAGCATAGCTGTCAATAACAAAGCCGAGCGAGAGCGTTTCATCCGCTTGGCATGATGAGTCTGACAAGAGTTAGAGTCTTGTTTTTGTAAAATCACGACAGGGGATTCGCTGGTCATAAGCGGCATTGCGTCCTGAATATTTGAAAGCGATCAATTAAGGGTTTCGGGTGCCCTAGTAACAGCTTTATGTCAATCTATTTTCATAATAAGACATTTTTTACAGCTCTTCGTCCAGCATATAAAATAGCTAAATCAGGTATGAGACCTTTTTAGCGCTTAGGAATAACTATCATGTCTTCACAAAAATCTTCTCAATCCCAGGGAGATATAAAGAAAATTAGCACCGTTGAAGTGGAATTCTCGCGCAAAAGGCTGCTTTCACAAATAGGTCGCGCTTTAGAAGAAACAATAATAGCAACACCAGATGAAAGAAAAGCACTTGCTCAGCGTTTTTATTTGCCAGAGATAAAAATGCTAAAATGCGTTTTTGAGCTAACAGCCTTAGCTGAAAACAGGGTTGTTGCTACAGGCATATTGCATGCCAAAGTTGTGCAAAGCTGTATTATAACGGGCGAAGATGTTGAAGAAGATATAGAAGATCATTTTCAGCTTCGCTTTATACCACGCCGTGATATGGTTCCTGATGAATCGCTAGATATAGAGGCTTTACTTGCTCAAGAGTATGATGAAGTCCCTTATAATGGGCGTGTAATCGACCTTGGAGAGGCGGCAGCAGAGCAATTAGCACTCTGTTTAAACCCTTACCCACGCAAAAAAGGAGAAGGTCTGGATCAGTTTGTGGACGTAACACCTACAGAGCCTGAACCAGTAGAGAAAAAACAGGAAAATCCTTTTGCTGTATTAAGCCAGTTGAAAGATATAGATAAAAAATAGTAAAAGAGGTTGAAAGCCGCTCAATTAATGCTTAATGACTTGCGAAGAAACGCTGTGTCTGCTAGAGCGGCCGGCTTAAGCGCCGTGTTTAGACGGTAGATAAAGATATTAGAGTTGCCAAGCTTGGATAACCGCTGAGCAAGGCGGTTCCTAAGAGTGGGTTATGAACCCTAGTGAAAGAGGCAGAGAAGAATGGCCGTTCCTAAAAGAAAAACTACGCCATCCCGTCGTGGTATGCGTCGCAGTCATCTTGCATTGCGCACAGAAGCTTATGCAGAATGTTCTAACTGCGGTGAAGTTAAACGCCCTCACCATGTATGTAGCCATTGTGGTCATTATGATGGGCGTGAAGTTGTGTCTGCTGAGGGTAAAGCCCTTAAAACAGCGGTTCGCGCTTAAGATAAAACTATTTTTGCCTGAATTTAAAAGGGCAAATTATAAGGCTGTGTAAAGAGTTGGGAACTGCGTCTATGAATGAGGTTTCTGCTGTCGAGCCACAGGCTGGCGCAGTTAAAGATAATAACTCCTCTTCACAGCCTTATACCCTAGCTGTTGATGCTATGGGGGGGATCGTGCGCCTGAGATCGTTTTAGAAGGTCTCGAAATGACAGCGGTGCGTCATCCCAATATTCGTATCCTCCTTATAGGTGACGAGGCTGTGTTAAAACCGGCTTTGGCACGTCATAAAAAAGCGGCAGCTATTTGCGATATTCGGCATGCTCCCGAGCATATCGCTATGGAAATGAAGCCCACAGCTGCCTTGCGCGTAAGAAACTCATCGTTACGCCTTGCTATGAATGCTGTTGCAAGCGGCGAAGCTCTCGGCGTTGTTTCTGCCGGCAATAGTGGCGCCATGTTAGCTCTGGCAAAAATTATTGTAAAAACCCTTCCTGGCATATCTCGTCCTGCAATGGCTGCTGTGCAGCCTTCGGCCCGTGGCGATGTTATTATGCTGGATTTGGGGGCTAATATAGCCTGTGATGCACGCAATCTTGTTGAGTTTGCAGTTATGGGAGAGGCTTTTGCCCAGGCAGCTTTAGGGCTGCGTGAGCCAAAAATAGGCCTCCTAAATGTCGGCGCAGAAGAGTTAAAAGGCGACGAACGTTTGAGGGAAGCGGCTGAACGCTTGAAGCAAAGTGTTCTGGCCTCACATTATGCCGGTTTTATTGAAGGCCACGATATTACAGCAGGGACTGTTGACGTTGTTGTAACAGATGGCTTTACAGGCAATGTTGCCCTTAAAACGGGTGAAGGTGCCCTTAAATTAGCTTTCGGTCTTTTGCGCTCGGTCTTTGAAACAAGCTGGTTGACGAAGTTAGGTTACATGCTCGTGCGTCCCGGACTTCGTCGTATGAAAGAATGGATTGACCCAAGCCGATATAATGGTGCCCTTTTTGTCGGTTTAAATGGTATTGTCGTAAAATCTCATGGTGGAGCAGATGGCGAAGGTTTTGCCTCTGCTATTGATGTAGCTGTTGATGCTGTCCTTAATGATCTTAATCAAAAGATTCGCTTAAGATTAGAACAGGTAGGGGCTATATCTCCCGCCGAAAAAACCGAGAAAGAATAGGGCAGGCTGTCATGTCAAACTCTGTAACGCTTGCTAATGCCAAATTAACTGGCGTAGGAGCTTATCTACCGCAAAAAATCGTTACAAATGACGAACTTGCCACCCGTATAGATACATCAGATGAATGGATTCGCACTCGTACAGGAATCCGCCAGCGTCATTTAGCATCTGAAGAAGAAACGTCTGTTTTTATGGCAAAAAAAGCTGCCCTGGCCGCTCTCGACTATGCGCAGCTTAAGCCAGAAGATATAGACGGTATTATTGTTGCTACATCGACCCCAGATCAGGTTTTCCCTTCAGTAGCAGTGCGTGTTCAGGCTGAGCTGGGCATGACGCAGGGATTCGGTTTTGATCTGAGTGCAGCGTGTTCTGGTTTCATTTTCGCTCTTTCGACAGCTAACAACTTCATTAAAGCAAGACAGGCTGAGAGAATCCTTGTTATAGGGGTAGAGGTTTTTTCCCGTTTGCTCGATTGGAGTGACCGTACTACCTGTGTTTTGTTTGGCGATGGTGCTGGAGCTGTTATTTTAGAGGCAAACGCCAAAAAGGGTGAGGGTCTGCTTTCGACAAAACTTCATTCTGATGGGCGTTATGGCGATATTTTGTACGTAGATGGCGCTGCTGGAAATTCGGATAGCAAAGCCAAATTAAAAATGAATGGCCGTGAGGTCTTTCGCCATGCCGTCACGCACCTGGCTGATGCTGTAGAAGAAGCTTTAAGCGAGCAGGGTTTGACAGGTGCTGATATTCATTGGCTTGTCCCTCACCAGGCTAACCAGCGTATCATAGATGGTGTTGCTCGTAAGTTGCAGTTGGATGCTAACCAGGTTGTTGTCACAGTTGATCGTCACGCAAATACATCTGCTGCGTCTATCCCTTTGGCGCTTTCAGAAGCGGTTAAAGATGGGCGCATAAAAAAAGGTGACCTCATTTTAATGGAGGCACTTGGAGGCGGTTTGACGTGGGGTTCTGCACTTTTGCGCTTCTAAAACTATTTTATTTAAAAAAAACATCTTTCATGTGTTGACTGTTAAGAGAACCGTGCTAGCCATTAATTATGGGTACAGTTACGCGAAACTCTTTGGTTGAGCTGCTTCAGCATGAAGTCGGGTTAAGCCGTCTTCAGGCCAGCTCTTTTGTCGAAGCTATGCTTGGCTTATTTATAGAAACGCTTATACAGGGCGATAATCTCAAAATTGTCGGTTTTGGCACGTTTGGCACTCGTGAAAAAGCGGCTAGAATGGGCCGTAACCCGAGAAGTGGTGAAGAGGCACTTATTACGGCAAGACGTGTGCCTTATTTTCGCCCCTCTCAAACCTTACGTGATCGTGTTAATTACACGAAGTGACATAGGATAAGACCATGAGTGCAGCTTCCGATATGGTGCAAGCCGAACAGACTTATTCTCTTTCGGAAATTGCAGAAGGGTTAGGTATTCCAACTTACCGACTGCGCTCGTGGGAAAATTTTTATCCGGTTTTTAAAGCCTCACGGTCGGAAGATGGGCAAAGCTATTATACTGAAAGTGATATTTCGGTCATTCAGCGCATTGCCGAGCTTCTTTATAAAGAGGGACGCAAAAGCCACGAAATTATGCCTATTTTGCGTGAGGAATTAGGGCAAAATATTTCTGATCATAAGTTTGCAGACTCTAAGTTTAAGGCTGGAGAAAAAGCGCCTTTAATTGAGGAGCTTTCTAAAGAAAATGACCATTTTCGTCAGGAAAATGCTGCTCTTCAGGAAAAGCTAGAAGAGCAGGAGCATCAGCACCAGACCATACAAGCTGAGTTGTCTGAGGCGCTGTCTATTCTGGGACAAGAAAATGCTAAACTTCAGACAGAGTTGGAAGAAGCGCGCAAATATAAAGAGTCTTTTAATAGCGCTGAAGAGGAAGTGTCACGCCTGACAACAGAGCTAAAATGTGCTGAGGAGCTCCATGCTCACGATAAAGACGTTATTGCTCATTATAACTCAGTAGAAGATGACAATAAAAATCTGCGTATGAGAGTTCAGGAGCTTGAGCAACATCAGGATCTTTCCAGAGCCAAACGTCAGGACGCAGAAATTGCAAGGCTACGCTCTGGGTTGGAAAATATTTTAAGTGAATTGTCTGAGCTAAAAAAACTTTTCGTTTCCTGAGAGAAATTTTTTTATAGCCATTGCGGCAAGAGTTAGAGCCTGCTAAATAACCATCAACCGCAGGACAACGGGCAGTAGCGCAGCCTGGTAGCGCATCAGTCTGGGGGACTGGGGGTCGTGGGTTCGAATCCCGCCTGCCCGACCAGTCCTGCGGTTTATTCCCTTAACGATGAAGTTTTCTTCCTACATTTTCTCTTGTGGCACCTTCGGTCCATAGAGACCAAAAGAGATGTAATGAGGCCATAATAGCAGGGCCGAGGAAGAGACCAAGCAGCCCCCAAATTTCAGCACCTCCTAAAATACCGAGCAGTACCCAGAGAAAAGGCATTTTTGTGCTTCCTCCAATGAGGACAGGGCGCACAAAGTGGTCGGCTAAGAATAAAACAATGGCGCCAACGACCCAGACAACGATGGCAGCTATCATACTGCCTTTTGCTGCGATAAGTAGAGAAACAAGTGTGACAGCAACCCACCCCAAAAAGGGGATCATGGCGCATATGGCGGTAACAAATCCAAAGATAAGAGGCTGAGGAGCATCGGCAACGACATAGGCAACGCCCATTACAGCGCCTTCACCCAAACCAACGAGGACTAAGCCTGACAAAGTGCCATGTACCGAAGACACGACTTGCGCAGCGAGTGATTCGCCCTGGGAGCCAAAAAGACGATGTGATGCTTTCAGGCATTTTTTTATAATAACCTCACCATCTTTGAGCAGAAAAAATAATGTCAGTAGTGAGAAAACAAACAAAATTGACCGATGGGCTAATTGAGACCCAACCTGACGCGTAACCTGCACGCTATGGCCTAAATCTAAGGAATGTAAAAAATCTTGTATCTTCTCAGATTGTGAGAGGTTATTTTGCCACCAATTATGTATTTGGCCTGAGCCAAAGGGTAATTCATCAACCCAACTGGGGACTGGTAAGCCCGTGTGCCTTACATTTTCTATCCATTGAAGGGCACTATGCATTTCATCAATAATTTTATAGCCGATAAAGGTGACGGGAATTAAAAATATAAGAGCCAGTAGAGACGTAAAGATTAAAGGGAGCCATGTTGATGTCCCGAATTTTCTTTCCACCTTATGATAAAGTGGCCATAGGGAAATTGCGAAAACCCCTCCCCACAATAAAGCAGGAAGAAAATTCTTTATGGTATATAGTCCCGCTATAACAAAGAAGAGTGCTAAAATGCCTCTTGCCCGCCTTTGTATTCGTATAGGGGGCGTTGGTATCTCTTCTTCTTTTTGAGGAATAGGGCATGAGGGGTTTGACATAGCTTTTAACTCTGTTTTTTGAAAATATGGAAAATTAGGAAACTGTTATAACCAAGCCTTTTGACTTAGTTTTTAAAAAAGAGAGCGTCTCTTAAAAGCCTTTCATCGTCAGGTTGAAAGAAATTATGTCTCAAAAATAAGTCTATGAGCACTAGGTTAACGTTAAACTTAAAATTATCACTATTCCTGACATGATCAAAAACATCTTCCAAAGGCCAGAGAGCGAATGATTCGACTTCGCCATCTGCTGCTCGTGGTATGAAATTTTCGGGTAGATATAAATCATAGCAATGTAAGCGGTCTCTTCTCAACCCTTCTGAACGCGCCATAGCATAATGAATAATACTGGCCTTATAAGCTTTCTCTGCCAGTTCCGAAGGGATAGAGGCTTCTTCTGCAGCTTCTTTTTTGACCGTTTCATCAGGGGTTCCCCCTGCATTCATGCCTCCGGCAACTATATGATCAAGTTTGCCAGGATCTAATCTTTTATGGGCGCTCCTTTTAGCCACCCATAAAAATATTTTTTCATTTTTTTTTACAAGGCCATTTACATGCACACCTTGAGCTTCCAATCCCAAAAGGGGAATAAGGGCGCGATCTACTTGGCCTACAACGTCGCCTTGAATCGTGCGAACGTCAAATAATTCATCAAAAGGCAGATAAGCATTTTTCTTACCAAGACTCTCACTGATAATGCGAAATGCTTCTCCAGTTTTTAGTCTTATCCCGTTCTTCTCTATATGGAGATAGGGAGATAATGAATTGTCCTCTAGCTCTTTAGTAAAAGCAGGATCAATATAGCCAATAAGCTGATCATTTAAGCGTAAATTTATGCGCCCTCCCGGAAGTAGTGCGTTGTGACAGCGTTTGATATGACGGAGGAAAGGCATAGCCTGGTCAGAAACTTGTCTCATAGCGTAAACACTTAAATATCCAAAAAGAGTGATCTATTAAGAAGAAAAGGTTTTAATAATAAGCTTATGTCACAAAGTGCCATTTTACGATTATCTCTAAGAGATTTATGGCAACATCTAAAGCCCGTAAAGCTAATGCCAGATGTTATCAGGCTTTTAATAGCCTTTTTTCTGCTTCTGGTTGAAAGTGGTACTTCTGTAGCCACGCCGTGGCTTTTTAGTAAAATGGTGGGGCAATTATCAGGTTCCGAGCGTGTGTTAGCCGCCTTCATGGCTCTTATAGCTCAATATGGTTTGATATCTCTCATAAGCGGAATAGCCGGCCCTTTAAGAGACATTATTATAGCGCCTTTGAGAGTTTGGTTAAAACGTCGTGTAGCCTTATTAGGGCTTGAGCAAATTCACAAACAAAGCGCCCGCTTTCATGTTAATCGTCAGACAGGTGCTTTAACGCGTATAATTGATCGCGGCGTTGATGCAATCAGTACAATACTGGATCTTTTACTTTCAAATGTTCTGCCAAATGTTTTTAGCCTAGTACTTACATTTATAGTCATTTTAAAAGTATATAACATAGCTTATATTTTTTTACTAAGTTTTACACTCTGTTTATATGCTTTTATTTCTTATATTTTTACAAAAAAGCGTATGAAAGCAAGGCGGGAGCGTAATAGGCTTAATGGTGAGGCTCATCATCACTTGGTTGATAGTCTTTTAAATGCCGATATGGTCCGTGTTTTTGGTAATCAGGACTATGAGCTGCAACGTCATGATACTGTTCGTAGAGAACTCCAAAAAGCAGAATTAAAACTGCAATATCTTGTCAGTTTTTCGCAAGTTACACGAAATGTCTTAATCGCAATAACAACGATTGCTCTTTTAGGATGGGCAGGATGGGATATTTATGATCAGACTCTCGAAGTTGCCCAATTTGTACTGATTGGCACTTATTTGCGCAGTGTTTATGCTGCTGTTGGATCACTTAATTATGTGGGTGCTGGGTGGCGTAATGCTCGCGTCGATCTCGAAAATTATTTAGAGTTAATGGCACTTGAGCCAGAGATCAAAGAGGCACCCTCTGCTAAAAGGCTACCAACTTCTTTTAAAAAAGCAGGAGGGGTGAGTATTATTTGTCAGAATGTCAGTTTTGGCTATTCTGATGAGAAAAAAATACTCAAAAACATTAGCTTTGAAATACCAGCAGGTAAAATAGTTGCCGTGGTTGGGCAAACAGGATCAGGAAAGTCAACTTTAAGTCGCCTTTTATCGCGTGCTTATGACCCTATAGAGGGAACAATATTCATTGATAATATTGATTGTCGTGAAATAGCCTTAGAAAATCTGCACCAAATCACAGGTATCGTCCCACAAGATACTCCCTTATTTAATACGACAATTGGGGAAAATATTGCTTATGGTCGGGTGGGGTCAGACTTTGTACATGTTAAAGAGGCCGCTCAAAAAGCGCATATAGACCAATTTATTGACTCATTGCCCGAAGGTTACGACACTATCGTTGGAGAAAGAGGGGTAAAGCTTTCTGGAGGTGAGAAGCAGCGCGTTGCCATTGCGCGTGTTATTTTAAAAGACCCACGTTTTTTGATCCTGGATGAGGCAAGTAGTGCGTTAGATACAAAAACCGAGCTTGCCATACAAAAAGAACTTAGAGCTCTCTCTCAAAGCCGAACAACATTCATTATCGCTCATCGACTTTCTACGATTCAGGAGGCGGATAAAATAATTGTGCTTGATCATGGAGAGATAAAAGAACAGGGCACGCATGACGAGTTATTAAAGAAAAATGGCTATTATAGTGCCTTGTGGGCTGCTCAGTCGGGGCAGGATACGAACCATTTTTAAAAATATTGAGTGCATAAAAAGGAATTTTTGGAAGTTCTTTCTTAAAGAATGTCACGAAAGACTTGACCTTTCCTTCAATCTAAGCGATAAGCCGGCACATATTGACTTAGGAATACGTCGGGTTTTGGGCCCTACGTTTCACAGCATCGAGGAAATTCTATGTCTCGCCGTTGCCATGTCACGGGCAAAGGAGTACTGACGGGCAACAACGTCAGTCATGCCAACAACAAAACCCGCCGTCGTTTTCTTCCTAACCTTCAGGAGACGACATTACTTTCCGATATTCTCGGAGCCCCTGTGCGTATGCGCTTAACAGCAAACGGTCTGCGCACTGTTGAGCATAATGGCGGGTTGGATTCTTTCCTTCTCGGCACGCCTAATCGTAAGCTTCCTCCCGAAGCCCTTGTGATTAAGCGCCGCATTTTGAAAGTGCAGGAACGCAAAGCTGCTTCCTAAAGCTTTAAAAGAGTTCTTAAGGCTTAATTAAGCTCATTTTTCCGGGGTATCCCTGCTGGAAAACAAAGAACCTCTTTTGATCGAATAACAGGGTTATTACGAGGGTGTTTCAGCATAGGCTGAGACACCTTTCATTGCATTTTGGAGATTCCCGTGACCGACGATACCGTCCAGGGCGCGAAGTCCGCTCTCTCGAAGATCCGCAACATTGGTATTACTGCGCATATCGATGCGGGTAAAACAACGACGACAGAGCGTATTCTGTACTATACCGGCATGTCCCATCGTATCGGTGAAGTGCATGATGGTAACACCACAACCGATTACATGGCTCAAGAGCGTGAGCGTGGTATCACCATCACCTCTGCGGCGGTAACGTGTGAGTGGGATAACCACCGCATTAACATTATTGATACCCCAGGCCATATTGACTTCAACATTGAAGTGAACCGCTCTTTGCGTGTGCTTGATGGTGCCATCTTTGTTATTGAAGGTGTGGCCGGTGTTCAGCCCCAGTCAGAAACAAACTGGCGCCTAGCAGATCGCTATAACGTTCCCCGCATTATTTTCATCAACAAGCTTGATCGTACTGGCGCAGATTTTTACTACGCTTTTGATACGTTAAAAGAAAAGCTTGATATCGTTGCAGTGCCTCTTCAATTACCAATTGGTGCTGAAGAAAACTTCGTTGGCGTTGTTGATCTTGTTGAGATGCGCGCTATCGTTTGGGAAGGTGGCGAATTAGGCGCCAAATTCCATTACGAGGATATTCCAGCAGAACTTCAGGAACGCGCTGCTGAAGCACGCCAAAATCTTCTTGATATTGCTCTTTCCGTTGATGAAAAAGCAATGGAAGAATATTTTGAGAAGGGTGATGTTGACATCTCCACACTGAAACGCTGCATTAAAAAAGGCGCTATTTCTGGCGAGTTCCGTCCAGTGCTTTGCGGAACAGCGTTTAAAAACAAAGGTGTCCAACCTCTTCTTGATGCGGTTATTGATTATCTTCCAGCTCCTGATGAAGTTGAAGGTATTCGTATTGCACCACCAGAAGATGAAGAAGTTGATGAAAGCTTCCTTCCCATCGTTCCGGTTGACCCAGAAGGTAAGTTTGCTGGTCTCGCCTTTAAAATCATTTCTGACAAATATGGCACACTGACCTTTGTTCGTGTTTATCGTGGTGTTCTGAACTCTGGTGACACAGTTCTGAATACAACAAAAGGAACAAAAGAGCGTGTTGGCCGCATGTTCCAAATGCATGCGGATAAGCGTCAGGAAGTTAAGTCTGTTGGTGCTGGTGACATCGCTGCGTTTGTTGGTCTGAAAGACACTGTAACAGGTGATACTCTTGCTGATCCTACAGATCCTGTGATCCTGGAACGTATGCAGTTCCCTGTGCCTGTTATTGATATCTCCGTAGAGCCAAAAACAAAAGATGCGGTAGAGAAAATGACATTGGCTCTTCAGAAACTTACTGCGGAAGATCCATCACTGCATCTTCGTACAGATCAGGAAACAGGCCAAACCATTCTTTCTGGTATGGGCGAGCTACATTTGGATATCATCATTGACCGTCTTCGCCGTGAATATGGCGTAGAGGCTGACGTTGGTGCTCCTCAGGTTGCCTATCGTGAGACAATCACGCAGGAACATACAGAGACTTATACACATAAAAAACAGTCTGGTGGTTCTGGTCAGTTCGCTGAAGTTTCAATCAAATTTGAGCCTTCAGGTACAAAAGACGAGATCATTTTCGAAAACAAAATCGTCGGTGGTGCTGTTCCAAAAGAATATATCCCAGCGGTTGAAAAAGGTATTCGTAACCAGGCTTCTACAGGTGTGTTAGCTGGGTTCGAAACAGTCGATTTCAAATTTACCCTCCTTGACGGTAAATACCATGATGTCGACTCATCGGCTCTTGCCTTCGAAATTGCTGCTAAAGCTTGTTTCCGTGAAGGTATGAAAAAAGCCGGCCCAGTTATTCTTGAACCTATCATGGATGTTGAGATCACAACGCCAAACGATCACGTTGGTGACGTTGTTGGTGACCTTAACCGTCGTCGTGGTATTATTCAGAATCAGGAGACATCAGGCTCTACGGTTCTGATTCGTTCACAGGTTCCGCTAAAAGAAATGTTTGGTTACATTTCTCACCTGCGTTCTGCTACAAAGGGGCGCGCATCCTTTACGATGCAGTTCCATCATTACGATCCAGTTCCTCGTAATGTTGCTGAAGAAATTATGGCTTCACGCAGCTAATATAAAAGAACTGCTACACGCAAAAACCTCTGTCAAATTTGGCAGAGGTTTTTGTTGTACAGTATTTTTATTTGGTATAATGTGCTCCGTGCTCCGTGCTCCGTGCTCCGTGCTCCGTGCTCCGTGCTCCGTGCTCCGTGCTCCGTGCTCCGTGCTCCGTGCTCCGTGCTCCGTGCTCCGTGCTCCGTGCTCCGTGCTCCGTGCTCCGTGCTCCGTGCTCCGTGCTCCGTGCTCCGTGCTCCGTGCTCCGTGCTCCGTGCTCCGTGCTCCGTGCTCCGTGCTCCGTGCTCCGTGCTCCGTGCTCCGTGCTCCGTGCTCCGTGCTCCGTGCTCCGTGCTCCGTGCTCCGTGCTCCGTGCTCCGTGCTCCGTGCTCCGTGCTCCTTGTCTCACGTCATTTTCTTGATTTTTTCTGTAAAATAAGCTTTTCTGCAAAATGGCGATGGATTTCCGCCAGGCTTAAGCCAAACCGTCTTTCTTTTTAGAAAAGACTGATGATTCCTATCTTGCATTAAAGCTAAAGATATAGCTGGGTGAGGGGGGAAGTTGTGGCTAAATCAAGACTAAAACTTAATGTAACAATGTCTAAGCCGAAAGACTATATGACGTGGTTTTTGGCCTTGTTGATTATGGCAGGGCTGGTAGGTAGTTTTTGTGCAGTTTTTCTTTGGAGTTTGGAAAAGGCAACAGAGCTTCGCTTTTTCCATCCTGCCTTACTCTATGGTTTGCCTTTTATAGGGGCAGCTATAGGTTATTTATATGCTAAAATAGGCGGGGCATCTGAAAAAGGAAATAACCTCTTAATTGAAGAGATTGATGACCCACAAAACAGAGTTCCTCTAAGAATGGCTCCGTTAGTGTTTATTGGTACAGTTACAAGCCATTTATGTGGTGCTTCTGTTGGCCGAGAAGGCACAGCCTTGCAGTTAGGGGGCGCTACTGCGAGTTTCCTAGCTCGATTATTTAAATTTAACTCTAAAACAACCCGCTTATATCTTATTGCAAGCCTAGCAGCTGGTTTTGGAGCAGTTTTCGGCACGCCCATAGCAGGAGCCGTATTTGCGTTGGAAGTTTTGGCAATCGGCAATATTGAATATGGAGCCTTATTCCCTGCCCTTATTGCTTCCGTTACGGCAGATTGGGTCTGCCAGAAATGGGGAATACAACATACTGTTTATCACGTTGTATTTGGTAATATTGCTCAAAGAGAGGGGGGTATTTTTCTGTAAATGCTATTTTGTTAGTAAAAATTTGCCTAGCATCAGTAGCTTTTGGTTTGGCTAGCAGGCTTTTTTCTCAAGCCTTGCATTATGTAACGCCAATTTTTAAAAAATTATTTCCAAAAAGTTGGATGCGTCCTTTCATGGGAGGCATAGCAACAATTTTGCTCGTATGGCTTTTTCAGACAAGAGATTATTTGGGTCTTGGTATAATAGCCCCTGAACTTCATGGAGCGTCTTTAGTTTCTTTTTTTACTGATCACTATTATGGATGGGCATGGCTGCTCAAAATATTATTTACGGTCACAGCCTTAGGAGCAGGATTTAAAGGAGGTGAAGTAACACCATTATTTTTTATTGGTGCCGCCTTAGGCAATAGTTTGGCTATTTATTTAGGTGTGCCGACAGAACTTTTGGCTGCTGTGGGTTTCATTGCTGTTTTTGGAGCAGCGTCCAATACGCCACTAGCATGCACTATTATGGGCGTGGAACTATTTGGTAGTGCCGGGCTTATATATTACGCTCTTGGTTGTTCTATAGCTTATTTAGTGTCAGGCCATAAGGGAATTTACACGTCACAATCTGTTAAAATGCCAAAAGCTTTTCTTTAGGTAAAATATACTTCAAATGAGTTTTGTCAGAGTGGTTTTTATAATTAAGATAATTAATGAAAAGGATAAATGAGCGTGTCTGTAAACGCACCCTCTGAAATAAAGCCTTTAACCCCTTTTGCTGATTTTAAAAAAGGTGCCATAGCGTGCTTGCCCACTATATTAGGATATTGGTGCATTGGCTTTGCCGCTGGCGCTATTGGCATAGTCAGTGGCTTTAGTTTTTTTGCCGTAATGGCACTCTCGGTTTTTTTATATTCAGCTAGCGCACAGTTTATATTTTATTCTTTGTGGGTGGCTGGAGCTGAAAGTCTTTCTATAATCGGTGCGGTATTGCTCATTAATGTAAGATATGTGCTGATGAGTTCTTATCTTGCACGTTCCTGTCAAAATCTTTCTTTATTAAAACGCTTTATTCATGGCTGCTTATTAACGGATGAAACTTTCGGTATAACAATCCAGGAAATAAGAAAGAGCCATGAAGTAAGATTCTGGTGGCTTTTGGGCCTGAATCTAGCGGCTTATCTCAATTGGTCCGTAGCATGCTTAATAGGAACAATTTTTGGAAAATTACTGCCTGATCATTTATCTCAAGGCTTAATGTTTAGCCTAACGGCTATGTTTGTTGGATTACTGACACTCAATTATTTTGGTAGCATCCATAAAAAATATGAATTAATGGCCATTTGTTTATCTTGTTGTATTTTCGGGCTTTCTTTTATGTATTTTAACGCCAATATCTCGCTAATTTTAGCAGCCATAGTGGCAACAAGCATAACATCTTTCTTTTTTACAATTCGCACAAAAGAAAATTCAAAATTGTGAATTACCATCTGACTTGGCTTATCATCATATCAAGTGTGATTGCTCTTTTGCTAAGAGCAGCCCCGCTCATTATGCTGGCTGATAAAAAATTTTCGCCCATAGTACAAAATTGGCTGAGCTTTATCCCTTCTACGATAATCTCAGCACTCATTTTAAGTGAAATTTCAGGTCACTTTCAGAGCACAAAAGACGCTGTAAGCATGATAATAGCAACGGCTCTTTCTTTCATTATATGTTATAAAAGCCGCAGTTTGTTTTTGACAGTTATTGCCGGGATGAGTGCTTATTTTGTTGCTTTAACAATATTATAGCCCTATCTGCCCTCTCTTTTGAGATATTTATAGAGAGGGCAGAGACAGTTTTAATATTTTTAGCCAAAAGCATGGTTTGCATGCATGATAGCGATACCTATCTCACGTAGCAGGTCAAAGCTTTTTTGCAATGGACGGAAGAGCTGCTCATGTTCACGCACAAAGCCTTGAGCAATAGCCGCATTTCCAGTTTCGCCAAAATTTAAATCCGCGATCTTTGGTGCCGTAATAGGAAATAGCTCTTCTAGAAGTCGTAAAGCCCGTGGCACATCCAGACAGAGAATTAAATTAGCAATGGCTTCTCTTGTTAAAGACCCTCGTGGTCCAAAATACGGAATGTCTGTTGAAAGACGCCATATATGTTCAATTAAGGCAAAGCGGATTGCATGAAGAAGTTTTTCTTCTGTCGCCATTTGTGGGGCATCAGGCCATGCTGTTGTGAGGTCAATATGCTCTCTATGTATGCGACGGAATAAAGCAGGCACTCTTTTCCAAAATTCCAGCTCTTCAAGTCCTTGTGCAATATGAAGAAAACGAGCTCGGTCATCCTCATTTTTGCTTTCTTCGGCACGATCAAGCCAGGTGCCAGGATCCAAAAAGAGGACAGTTTCTCGCAATATTTCGATATCAGAATGAGATAAGGCCTGGGAAGCGAAATCCATTAACTGCTTGAAACGGGGAGATTCTGTACGGAGAAGCGTAAATACTTCTTGGTTACGGTTTGCCGCAGTTCCCAGCCCATGCAGAATATTGGCCCACCAACCAAGCTGCTGTAAAATAGCATTATTGGGTATGGCTCTTATCTGACTTGGGTGAGTAATGCGCGTTACACGGGCTGTATCGCTTTGTCTGGCAGAAGGACGTGAACCAGTTTTATCAATGAGAGAAGGCCCAAAAGCGCTTAAAAGTGCCGTATAGCCGGGATCATTGACAAGATCACCCATTTTAACTGCGATTGTTGTGAAAAAATCTAACGGGAAGTTGGGGTAATCATAAAGCGGGTCGTGTAATTTTATCTCATCCTCTGGGTTGTAATGACGTGCTACCTGCTCAGCCATAATAGAGATTGTGGCTTGAGCTAGAGTTTCTGTCCCGAATAAGGTGTAGCCATCTCCACCCTGAAAAGCTGTTTCAAACCGGCAAGGTAAGTGTGCTTTTTCAAGAGCTTTATAGGTACGAGGAGGAGAAAAATAGGTTAGCCTTTCTCTAAAACTAAAAGGATGCGCACCTCTGCCTATGCTTTCTCCGTGAGTATCAAACATGATGAGAGAAACATTTTCCAAATCATGCTCTTTTAAAATGGAGATGGCTTTGAGGCGTAAATTTTCAACTAATGTTCCAGCAGTAAGCTGGCCCACATAACGACCAGAGTCAGAATATCCAAATTGGAGAGAAAGCTTGCCATTGGCGCGTATATAATCACGCCAATGTTTGGAACGCATGGCTTCGCGTAAAATCGTTTCGCCATTTTCCAGCGCGGATTCAGTTTCAAATAGAGGAGAGATTTCTATCTGCTCATCTTTAATGCCAAAAAGGCGGGCAAGCCATAATGTAGCAAGGAGAGTATAGCCACTTTCAGTCTCAGCTATCAGAAAGCGGATTGGCGTGTCAGAATCAATATGTTTAAGGATCTGCCTCATTGTCATCATTAATCTGGCAGCAGCACTGGGTTCAATGAGCAGGCTACCAAAATTGACTGAAAGAGGTTCTAGCTCATCCATGGCTTGATCAATTCGTGACAGCAATATACGCCGGTGGGCTGGAGATGTTGGATCATCTGTTAAGCCAAGGCGTGTTCGGGCAATATTGTAAATTTGTGCTGCGTTTAGTCGTGTATGAATATGAGAAAGCCCAAGGCCGTGAGCCACAAAACCTGAGCGGATGACATCAAGAGATAATTTATCTTTTTTAGAAAGACCCTGACGCGCCTGCTCAAATAAAGAAGATAATTCACTTGTTGTTAAAATTGTTTCTTTTTCAAAGGTGATAAGTTGCTGGGCAAAAAGAGCAACATCAACAGGTTCAGCAGGTTGGCCATCGGTGTTTTTCGGGCAGTAACTAAGCTGAGCCTTCGTTGCTTTCAACGCCTTTTCAACTTTCTGACCTAAAGCACTGTCAGTAAGAGAAATTTGACTTAACGCACTATAAAGCCGCGTTAACTGAGCAATTTTGAGTTCCAGGCGTATACGAAATGTATCGTGCCAATGAATGTCATTGCGCCCATCAGTATCAAAACCGACCCAACTGGAAAGTATAATAGGTGCAGGATTAAAATCTGAACTGTCACCCCATTTCTTTTCTGATTCTCTGATAATATGATAATTAAGTTTATCTAATGCGTCGCGTCCACGTGTGATAGCTGTTGTAGCGAGGCGGTTTTCTTCATTTAATGTCGGAGGATGAGCCCGACGATGAGTAGAATAATGTCCTATGGCAAGAGCAGGTTGCTCCGCTTTTTGAGACAGTAAATCATAAATTTGAGGATCAAGGGCAAAGGTTGGATGAGCCGTAAAGACAGCAGCCATACTGGGAGTAGAAAGTGTTTCTCTAGAAGAAGCCTGTTTTACCAGGTGAGAGGCTGATTGTGCTAATCTTTCTTCAGAATGCGCTTCTGCTGCAGAGTGTGGTAGCTCTACATATTGCCTTAAGGCTTCGGCACGTGTCTCGAAGTTTCGGTCGCGTAAAATGCGGACCATTTCTTCAAGAAGGTTGAATCCGTTAGCTGAAATGCATTTTTCTGCGAGAGTTTTGGTAATCTCTGGTAAAGTGCATTTTTTTTGCTCAAGATTATTTTTAAGGTTCTTGATTAGCTCGGCAGCATCAACTTCTGGCACGTTTTCACGCTCAGTCATAAGGCAGTGATCTCAATATGGGTTGTCAGTAGAATAAGAAGAATGTTTCATGTTCGAATTAGAACTGCAACCATTTTACAGCTAGAAAGCGTATATGGAAATGTATTTTAAAGACCTAAGGTGTAAGTATGATGGCTGAAAACGGCCAAGAAAAAGTTAGGAAATGCACCCCAAGTTTTTTAGCAACCTCCCTCCTTGTTGGAATGGGAAGTGTAGCTGTAACGGCAAGTCTGCCAATTTGGCGACGGCTTTATGGCCAGAATTTAGTGCTGGACGTCATACAGGCTGGGAGTCGGGCGGGTCTTGTTGGTGGCATTGCTGATTGGTTTGCAGTAACAGCTTTGTTTCGTCATCCTTTAGGTTTGCCCATTCCTCATACAGCTATTTTACCGCGTAAAAAAGAACAGATTGGTGAGGCTTTAGGACGATTTATTGCAGAGCATTTTTTTTCAGAAAAAGATGTTGCTGCTGCACTTCAACGCTTTGATTTTGCTAAATTATTGTCCCAGAGTCTTAATGACGCAGATAATTTTTCATCCATATCGCAGCAATTAAGAGTCATTATACCAAGTTTACTAACAAGGTTAAGTGACGGGCGCGGGGCAACCTTTCTGGCTCGTGTGCTCGATGTATTTATTAAAAGAGATGATATTGCACCGCTGATCATCCGTATTTTAAAAGTCATGGTGGATGGAGATATTCATCAGGAAGTTTTTTCCTTCATATTGGTTCAGTTTCGCGAAATGGTTATGACACGCGAAACCGAATTGCGAGATTTTGTTGAGGCCCGTGTCAGAGAACAAGGCGGTCGTTTGGTAGGGTGGGCTATTGGTTCTTCGGTAGCAAACCAGGTTCTACATGCTCTAAAAGTTGAATTAGAGCGCGTTGACCCAATGGATTCTGATCTAAGACATAGTTTTACCAGCTGGATAAGAGGTAAAATTTCTGAACTGGAAAAGGATCCTGACCAGGCACAAAAATTAATTGTAAAATTAAGAACGTTTTTTACCCATGAAAGTCTGCGAGTTTGGGCTGGTAGCTTATGGGTAAGGCTGCGTGACATGGTTGAAGAGGATAGCAGCCGCCCTGATGGGTGGAGTGCACAATCCTTTGATGCTCTGTTATGCCAGATGATTGAGGCATTAGAGACACAAGCTGGGCTCGCTACAAAGCTTAATCAAACCATTGATGCTGTGATTTTAGGTCTTCTTCCTAGTATTCGGCGCGAAATTTCTACTCTTATTCCAAGGGTGGTCAATAATTGGGACGGGCCGACATTATCAGCCAGAATTGAAAATGGTGTTGGTCAGGATCTGGCTTTTATCCGCATTAATGGAACGATTGTAGGTTTTTTTATAGGGGCTATACTCGAGATAATATTAAATTTAATAGGGTATTTATAGCGTTGAAGTTGTAAAAATTAACTTTTAAAGCCATGTTACAAAAATGTCATTTTGTAAAAAATTAAATTTCTTACGAGTTGTCCTCTTGACGGTTTTAAGCGTATAAGCCATTTCTCACAATATGGACTAAAATAGTCCTGATTTGATGATATAACCTTTGGGGAGGGTTAGTGCTCAGACTATCAAAGCTTGCAGATTACGCTGTTGTTGTTCTCATTAAACTTGGTCAGATGGAAGGTTTGACAACAGCCTCAATTCTATCTGCTGAAACAGGCATGCCAGAACCTACAGTTGCAAAGCTTTTAAAGGGTCTGGCCGGTCAGGGTATCATCAATTCTTCTCGTGGGGCACGGGGAGGGTATAGTCTTGCTTCTTCACTGACTGAGATTTCAATAGCGCAGGTTATTGCTGCTGTTGATGGTCCCGTTATGATCACAGCATGTTGCGACAATAATTACTGCTCTCATGAAGTAAGATGCGGCCTTTCTGCCCAATGGGATAGGGTTAACTTTATTTTGCGCCATGTATTAGAAAGCATTAGCTTAGCAGATATGTGCGACCCCAATTTCACAATGCCAGCGGCAATGGAGCCTAGCCAAGTGCTGAAAGAAACTGAGCTAGAGATCTCGGAATAATAGGAGATAGGAATGGCGGCCATTTCGGAAACCAGGCAAACTGTGGAAAAGCTTGCTCATTCAACTTATGAATGGGGCTTTGAGACTGATATCGAAATGGATATCGCTCCCAAAGGGCTTAATGAGGATATCGTTAGGCTAATTTCCAAGAAAAAAAATGAGCCTGACTGGATGTTAGAATGGCGCCTTAAAGCGTTTCGCCAATGGCAAACAATGAAAGAGCCACAATGGGCGAAATTGCGCCATCCTCCTATTGACTATCAAGATGCTCATTATTTTGCCCAGCCAAAAAAAACACCTGGTCCCAAGAGCTTGGAAGAGGTTGATCCCGAGCTTTTACGCACATACGAAAAACTAGGCATCCCGCTACATGAACAAGCGCTTTTAGCAGGAGTAGAAGGGGCAGAATTGCAAAAGGCCCCTGTGGCTGTTGATGCTGTGTTTGATAGCGTTTCTGTTGCGACAACTTTTCGTAAAACGCTAGAAGAGGCGGGCGTAATTTTTTGCCCTATCTCAGAGGCTATCCGTCAGCATCCAGAGTTAGTACGTAAGTATCTCGGCTCTGTTGTGCCAATTGGGGATAATTTCTTTTCAGCTTTGAATTCAGCTGTTTTTACAGATGGTTCATTCGTGTATATTCCTAAGGGCGTGCGTTGTCCTATGGAGCTTTCAACCTATTTCAGAATTAACGCGCGTAATACAGGACAATTTGAACGCACCCTCATCATTGCCGAAGAAGGATCTTATGTATCCTATTTGGAGGGATGTACTGCACCTCAGCGTGATGAAAATCAGCTCCATGCCGCTGTTGTTGAACTTGTAGCCATGGATGATGCTGCCATCAAATATTCTACAGTACAGAATTGGTATCCTGGGGATGAAAATGGCAAAGGCGGAATCTATAACTTTGTTACAAAGCGTGGCTTATGTCGGGGGCACGCTCCCGTATTTCATGGACCCAGGTTGAAACAGGTTCAGCTATAACGTGGAAATATCCCTCCTGTATTCTGGCAGGAAAAGGATCTGTTGGGGAATTTTATTCTGTTGCTGTAACAAACAACCATCAGCAAGCTGACACGGGTACCAAAATGATTCATTTGGGGCCTGAAACGCGTTCAACGATTATTGCCAAAACCATTTCTGCTGGAAAATCAGATAGTACCTATCGCGGGTTGGTACGTATGCAGCCCAAGGCTGCGAAGGCCCGTAATTTTACCCAATGTGATAGCTTGCTTATTGGTGATCAATGTGGTGCCCATACTGTGCCTTATATTGAAAACCGAAATATGAGTGCCCGTATTGAGCATGAAGCAACAACCTCGAAAATTTCTGAAGATCAGTTATTTTATTGCCGCTCGCGTGGTTTATCAGAAGAAGAAGCTGTTGGGTTAATTGTGAACGGTTTTTGTCGGGAGGTTCTAAAGGAACTACCGATGGAATTTGCTGTTGAGGCCCAAAAATTACTCCAAATTAGCCTTGAAGGAAGTGTAGGGTAACTCATGACTAGTTTTCTCAACATTCGTGATCTTAGAGCACAGATTGAAGCTGATGAGGGCACTAAGCAGATCCTTAAAGGTATCAATCTTGACCTTCCCAAAGGTGAAGTGCATGCCATTATGGGGCCTAATGGTTCTGGAAAATCTACTCTTTCTTACGTGCTTGCAGGGCGTGAAGATTATGAAGTCACTGCAGGTGGAGTGGATTTTAAAGGACAGGATCTTCTTGCCTGCACACCTGAAGAGCGTGCTGCATTAGGAATATTTTTGGCTTTTCAGTCTCCAATAGAGCTTCCCGGCGTTAATAATGCGAATTTTTTACGCACGGCGGTTAATGCAGTGCTTAAAGCACGGGGCGAGAAAGAAATGGATGCAGTTTCTTTCTTGAAACTAGTCAGAGAAGAAACACGCCATCTCACAATGTCGCCTGAAATGCTCAAAAGAGCGGTTAATGTCGGCTTTTCAGGCGGTGAGAAAAAGCGTAATGAAGTTCTGCAAATGAGGTTGCTAAAGCCTTCTTTAGCTATTCTTGATGAAACTGATAGCGGATTAGATATTGATGCTTTGCGCATTGTTGCACAGGGAGTCAACTCGCTTCGTGGTCCAGAATTTTCTGCCTTGGTTATTACACATCATCAACGTCTGCTAGATTACATTGTGCCAGATCGTGTTCATGTGATGGCACAGGGGCGTATTATTCATAGCGGCGGGCCAGAAATTGCTAAGCAGCTAGAAAAGCACGGTTATAAAGAATTTCTTGAGGCAGCGGGGTGACCATGTCAAATGCTTTAGCCTGGGATTCGTTTGAAAGGCGCGCTGGCAAAAAAGCGCTTCTTACCCGTGATAACTTTTTACCAAAGCGTAAAACTGAGTCATGGCGCTATACGCCAATGCAGTCTTTGAGTTCTGCTTGTTTAAATGAAGCTGAGCGCTTAAATGACACGCTTATACAAACAATGCTTAATGAGCTTAAGCTTCCCCAGGCGGAAAGTCTTGTAGTTTTTGCCAATGGGCATAGGGCTGATAGTCATACAACACTTACCCCTTCGCTTTCTTTTAAAAAAGACCTGGCATTGAAAGAAGAGATTTCTGTCTCACCTGAAAATTTTTCTTTTCTTTTAAATAGCTCTTTGTCTCAATCAGGATTGAATATCATTGTTCCGGCTCATGTGAAGGCAGGCACATTGATATTAGTGAGCCTAACTGAAGGCGGTGAGATTTCGACCCATTTAAGGCATAAAATAATTCTGGAAGAGGGGGCTTCCCTTACATTATTAGATTTGAGCTATGGAAATGGGGCTTATGTCTCCAACCCTGTTTTTTTAATTGAATGTGCTAAAGACGCACATCTCAAACATATAAAACTACAAAAAGAAGGACCAGAATCACACCATCTTGCTTTCATTTCAGCCTCTATTGATGAGGGGGGTAACTATGAAAGCTTTACCCAGCAGCAAGGTGCCAAACTTGCAAGACATGAAGTCAAAGCTAGGCTCTTAGGTGAACATGCGATAGCTCATGTTAATGGTGTGCAGCTTGGAGAAGGGCAAACACACCATGATTTGACCTCTCTCATTATTCATGAAGCGCCGCATTGCCAGTCACGTCAGACAGTTAAAACAGTTCTTTCTGATAAGGCGACAGGGGTTTTTCAGGGTAAAATCTTTGTTGAGCAGAAAGCTCAAAAAACTGATGGCTATCAGATGAATCAGGCCCTGCTGCTTTCTGAAACAGCTCAGATGAATAGCAAGCCCGAGCTCGAAATTTATGCTGACGATGTGCGCTGCTCTCACGGTGCTACGGTTGGTGCTCTGGATGAAGAACAGCTTTTTTATCTACAGTCACGTGGTATTCCTAAAGATCAAGCCCGTTCTATACTTATTCAAGCCTTCCTTCATGAGAGTTTGTCACTACTGAATGAGTCTCTTTTAAGGGAATATCTTATTGGGAGTCTGGCCTTTCATGCTTAAATCAATCCGTGCCGAATTTCCGATTTTATCTGAAAAGGTAAATGGCAAACCTTTTATTTTTCTAGATAGTGCAGCTTCAGCACAAAAGCCCAATTCTGTGCTTGAGGCAATGACCCAGTCTGTCCATCATTGCTATGCGAATATTCACCGCGGGCTTTATGCCATGAGTGAAAAAACTACAGAAGCATATGAAAATGTCAGACGTAAAATAGCACAATTTATTAATGCTTATGACGCAAAAGAAATTATATTTACGTCTAATAGTACAGCCGGGATCAATCTTTTAGCAAATACATTAGGAACAAACTTAAAACCAGGCCAAAAAATACTTATATCCGAGCTGGAGCATCATGCTAATATCGTACCTTGGTTAATGCTAAGAGACAGGCATGGTGTGGAATTCCGGGTGGTCCCTATCGATGATAAGGGTGATATTGACCTGGAAATTTATGAGGCTGAGCTTGCTAAAGGTGATATTGCTTTAGTGGCCGTGACGCATATGTCAAATGTGCTAGGGACAATTACGCCAGCTAAAAAACTAGCCCAGCTTGCTCATCAATATGGTGCGAAAATTCTACTCGACGCCTCTCAGTCTATTGTTCACAGTTTTGTAGATGTTCAGGACTTAGAAGCAGATTTTATAGTTTTTACAGGCCATAAATTATACGGTCCCACAGGTGTTGGGGTTTTATGGGGTCGCTCTGAGCTTTTAGAAGAACTTCCTCCTTTTATGGGGGAGGGGAAATGATTGAAACAGTTTCTTTCGAGAGTGCGAGCTGGGCCTCTATCCCACATCGTTTTGAAGCAGGAACCCCACCCATTTTAGAGGTTCTTGGTTTGGGGGCTGTAATTGATTTTCTTAATAAAATTGGCCGACAAGCGCTCCTGGATCATGAGACTCATTTAGTCTCTTATGCGTCTGAAGCTTTTGGGCATCTTAAAGATGTTACAGTTTTAGGAGCTCCGCAAAAACGTGGTGGAGTTTTTTCTTTTGTAATGCAGGGAGCGCACCCCCATGATCTGGCCGTGCTTCTTGACCAGCAAAATATTGCTGTACGTGCAGGGCAACATTGTGCCGAACCTTTAATAAACCGTCTTGGTGTTAAGGCAACCACACGCGCCAGCTTTGCACTTTATACAACAGAAAGTGACATTGACGCTCTCATGCTTGGATTAGAAAAAGCACGAGCTATGCTGGTGTGAGGTCATAATGACGGATAAAAATACGGAAGCTTTCCATGAAAATGTGGAATCAGATAAGCCTGTTTTGGAGAATAATGATCAGTCTTCCAAAGAAATTGGTTTGCCTGATCAAGATGACGTCATTGCAGCTATTTCGACCGTTTACGATCCCGAAATTCCAGTTAATGTTTATGAATTAGGGCTGATTTACACAATTGATTTGCATGATGATGGGCGTGTTGAAATTGAGATGTCCCTCACAGCGCCTAATTGCCCAAGCGCACAAGAGCTCCCTGAAATGATTAGACTAGCTGTTTTGGCAGCACCTAAAGTTTCGTCAGTAGAGGTAAGAATCGTTTGGGACCCACCATGGGATATGAGCCGTATGAGTGATGATGCGCGTCTGGCGCTTAATTTATTTTGAGTGAGCTTTTCCAAAAGGAAATTTAATATGGCTGATATAAAGAATTCTCGATCTTTACCACCGATTATGACTCTGACCGATCGGGCAGCTTCACGCCTCAATAAACTTTATGAAGGTGCAGAAAAAGGTAAAGTTCTGCGTATTAGTGTTGGCACGCGGGGTTGCTCAGGTCTTTCATATGAAATGAATTTCGTCGATGATTCTTTGCCAACAGATGAAAAAGTAGAAGATAAAAATCTGGTTTTATATATCGACCAAAAAGCGACACTTTTTCTGATCGGCACAGTAATGGATTATGAAACGAAAGAGCTCGAATCAGGCTTTACATTTACAAATCCAAATGAAAAAGGACGCTGTGGTTGTGGAGAAAGTTTTCACGTGTGAAAGAATGCTTTAGCAAGCATTCTTTCTAGCTTTTTTCAAGCGTTTCTGATCCCGCGTGAGTGTAACGACGGTTTCAGTATCAGCAGACCATAAAAATTGATCAATAACGCTTACCTGTAAAACTTCAAACCCTGACTTTTGGAGTGGCATTAAATCCTTAATCAAAATATTTGGATTGCAGCTTACATAAATCACGTCTTTAACTGCCGATTGCGCCAGAAAATCCATTTGTTTTCCAGCCCCTACAAAAGGGGGATCTAAAATAACAACGCGAGATGTCTTTAAGTCTTGAGGTAAAAGAGGCTGGCGTTTGAGGTCGCGGTGATGCGCTTCAACTCTCGTTCCGTGTGAAGCGAGTTTAAGAGCTTCAAAAGCATCTTTGCTACCTTCATAGGCAAAAACACGAGTTCTTTCACCTAAAGCGAAAGAAAAAGTACCATTCCCAGCATAAAGCTCATGAGCGATATCTTTTTTATTAAAGCTGGGAAGCCCTTTTAAAACAGCCGAAACTAAAGCGTTTTCTGCATCTTGTGACACCTGTAAAAAAGCACCGGGAGGGATGGCAACTTTAACAGAGCCAAAATGATGAAAAACAGGTTTCCACTGAACGATAGTTTCAGGTTCGTCACCTAATTTCGAACGCCATGAAATACGCGCAATATTAGCTTGCCGAGCAAAATCGGCTAATTTCGCTTTATCAGAGCTTGAAAGCTGGGCTGGTATTTCTAATAAGAGATCTGGTCCAGTGTCTAATAAATTAACAAACAAGCCGCCTGAACCAGTCAAAGCGCCAATTTGTGCAAGACATTCTCTTAGAGGATCTAATAATTTAAAAAGATCAGGGTGTAATAAAGAACACTCTGTCATATTGACCGGATTGCCCGCACGTTGATGCAGGCCCAAAATTATGCCTCCATCTATGCGCTGAAGAGCAAAATCCATGCGCCGCCGCGTCTTTGGCTGAGATTGAAATTGTTCAGCATCTGGCAGATTAGTAAAACCAACCTGTTTTAATGCAGCAACGATACGTTCAGTTTTCCACTTTAAGAGTGCAGGTAGGCTTACATGCTGAAGCGAGCACCCTCCGCAAAGCCCAAAGAGCGAGCAAGATGGAGTTGCGCGATCAGGAGACGCGTTTTGGAGCTCTAAAATGCTTTTAATATGGCCATCAAAAGAAAGACGAACTTTCTCTCCAGGTAAAACGCCAGGAACATAATGGAGCGTGCCATCAATAAGGCACGCTCCATCTCCCGAAGATCCCAAGCGTTCAATAACGTGCCAATTCTGGCTTTTATTTATGGTCATTCGTTAGAAGAAAGAATTTGAGGATCTAGCGTAAAGCTTATTTTCATAAAGGCGGGTATGGCGCTACCAAAGCCAATTTGAGGCCCATCATGTTCCGGCATAGGTGGTAAAAGCCCTTTGCGAGACTGAGTCCGGTGGTTTTTCTTCTCTCCATTGCCGGAAGATCGAGTCTCAGGAACATTTTCTGGCAACACATCACGCGTTACGTCAATATTATCTTCTTTGTCATTGAGAGCTTTTGTCGGCTCTTTTTTCTTTTTGGGCACAGCCGTCACAGAATCATCATGCCATTCTGCCGTTGGGATACCTTTTAAAGTGGTATATTCAATGACTTTCCCTGTAAGTTGCTCAATAGCTTCTAGAAGATGATGCTCATCGGGAAGCGCAAAGCTAAGGGCAAAACCCTCTTTTCCAGCTCTTCCTGTTCGACCAATACGGTGGACGTAATCTTCGGCGTTAAATGGCAAGTCGTAATTAAAAACGTGCGATAATCCGCTAATATCAATGCCACGAGCGGCGACATCAGAACATACGAGGATTTTAATCTCTCCTGCGCGAAAACGCTCAAGAGTTGAAAAACGCAATGACTGAGTCAGATCTCCATGTAAATGTCCCACAGAAAAACGATTGCGCTTTAAATAAGCCAGAGTCTCGTCAACATCACGTTTGCGATTACAAAAAATAATCGCATTTTCAACGTTTTTATCTTGCAAGGCCTTTCTTAGAGCTTTTGGCTTATTCGCTTTATCAACTATGCAAAGCCGCTCTGTAATGGTCGTTGCTACCGAGGATTGACGAGCAACAGTGATTTCTTTTGGGTTAGTAAGAAATGCATCTGCAAGACGGCGAATTTCGGGAGCCATTGTAGCAGAGAAAAAAAGTGTCTGTCTTGAACGAGGCAGCAAAGAAACAATACGCTCAATGTCAGGAATAAATCCCATATCAAGCATGCGATCTGCTTCATCTATGACGAGCAAATCAGTTTGCATGAGGAGTAAACCACCGCGATCGAAAAGATCAATCAATCGTCCTGGTGTTGCTATTAAAACATCTACACCACGATTAAGAAGGTCACGTTGGTCATTCATGCTATTACCGCCAATAAGTAAAGCATGATTAAGGCGGAGATTTTTACCGTAAAGTTTAAAATTATCAGCGACTTGCAGAGCAAGCTCTCTCGTTGGTTCTAAAATGAGAGACCGTGGCATGCGTGCTCTTGCACGAGAATTAGAAAGTTTTTCTAGTAATGGGAGTGTGAAAGAAGCAGTCTTTCCTGTTCCCGTCTGGGCAACGCCTAAAACATCATGCCCTGCTAAAACCTGAGGAATAGCCTGTTCTTGTATGGGGGTGGGGTTAGTATAACCAATATCAATAATGGCGTTTAAAATAGGTTGGGATAATCCTAAAGCGTCAAAAGCGGTTGATTTTGTTGTAACGTCTTTAACGTCCTCAGGCAGATTGCCAGGCTCAGCGCTCTTTTGCTCACTATTTTGTGTGGCATCCTGAATTATTTCCTGATCGACAGATGCTACGACTTCTTTAGAAATATCCTGCGCTGCTGACTGTTTTTTCCGGCGAGAGGGGGCTTTTGATGGTGCTTTAGAAAGTGTCGTCTCTTTTTTGGGCTTAGTTGCTGCTTTAGATGTGCGGCTTTTTTTAGGCTTAGGCTCTTCGCTAACTTCGTCCGAAAACCAGGGAAGCTCTATTGGTTCATCAGCTGATGCCGTTTGGTCAATGTCTAAAGCCGCCGTTTTTTTTGTTTTTTTCGTAGAGCTGGTCGACTTTGTTCGTGTCGCGCGTTGCTTTTTAGGAGCAGGTTTTTCTTCTTTGCCCTGATCCACAGAAGGCAGCTTTTCCTCATCAGTCATAATAGGAAATGACTTTCGGACGACAGCTTTACGGCCACGCTTAGCAGCAGCTTTAGGCTCAGGAATAATTTCTTGAACTTGAGAATCCTGGTTAATCTCTACCTCTGTCTGCGCGGTTTTTTTTCGCGCACGAGGGGTTTTAGAACGAGTAACCGAAGGTGTAGAAGTTTTTTTTTCGCTCAAAAGACTCTCAAAGCATTTCTTAATAAACGCGCTGTTACATAGATAACTTATAACAACTGCGTTATTGGGCCGATAGACGAGTTGCAAAAGCAACTTTCTTTTGGCTGAAAATCTACATGAAATTTACCTAAATTGCAAGCATGATGAGATGATGATCACGCTTGCAAAATAGTTTTTACTTTTTGAAGTTTTCCTAAAAAAAACGCGCTATAGCGCTTGATGAAGCAGCGATGATTCCTAAAACGGACATAAGCAAAATGCGGCGCGACATGCTGTTAAATAAATTTTGTTGAGGGCGAATAGAACGGCGTGCTTTTTGGTAGGGGCCAAAAAAAGTAAGGGCAAAAATAAGTGCCATTATAACACCACACCCTGCCATAAGGTGAAAGGGCCAGCCGAGTCCCTGGCCATCATGAATAAACAGGCAGGCCCCGGTTATTAAGGCTAGAGGAACGACGTGCCATAAGGCTCTAAAATATCGCGCATAGGCTTGAATTTGAGTAGAATTTCTTTGCGCAGTGTCCAGTAAATAAGTAACTTTTTTAGTCTGAAGCACAAAAATACCGGCTCCAACCCAGTAAATTATGCTTATTAAATGAATTATTAAAACGCCACACCACAAAATGGATATCCACATACTGACCTCGACAATGTGTTAAAAACAACTTTGTCATATCTTATAAAAGATAAGAGGAAAGATTGCATTATGTCTCATTCTCTATCGTTATCAGCTCCGATTCTTCACCCGAGGGCCTTACTCACGCCGGCGGAAACAAGAGAGATGGATCAAGCCGCCTCATTAAACATCGAAGACCTTATGGTTAATGCAGGTACAATGGCAGCCCGCATTATCAGGCAAAATTATAAACCATTGAAAATTCTGGTTGCCTGCGGACCAGGTAATAATGGCGGAGATGGACTAGTTCTGGCATCAATTTTAAAAAATCAGGGATGGCCAGTTTCTGTAACACTTTTGAAATCAGAGCCTTCTTCTTATCTGACAAAAAAGATGCTGGCTAAATGGGATGACCCAATTATCCCTTTTGTGCCCGAAGAGGCAAAGCGCTTTGATCTAGTCATAGATGCTCTTTTTGGAGCAGGTATGAATAGAGCACTTCCTCATATTGTTGAAAAATTTTTGGAAGCCGCAAAGCGGAGAATCGCAATCGACCTTCCTTCTGGAGTCGAGGGGGAGACGGGTTTATTTATGGGTAAGGTGGCTCCCTGCGAGATGAGTATCTGCTTTGTTCGTCCGAGACCGGCCCATTATCTTTCACCAGCGCTTAAAATTTGTGGCAAAATTAAATGTGCTGATATCGCTATGCCGACCTCTGCACTCAAAGCGGTTTCTCCGCATATTTGGCATAATGACCCAAGCTTATGGCAGCTTCCCACACAGCATTTTGACGACCATAAATATAAACGAGGAGTCGTTAGTCTTGTAGGCGGGAAAGACATGCCAGGAGCAGCCCACCTCTCAGCGGCGGCAGCACGACGCGTAGGGGCAGGTATGGTTAGAATCGTAACTTCCCCTGAAGAGGCTCCTTATTATCGTATTGGTTCAGCGGGGCTTATTATTGATGATGATCTTGATACCAGCTTAGAAGATCCCCGCCGTGAAGTTTGGATTTGTGGCCCTGGCTTGCCTCATCAAAAAGCAGGAAATGTTCTGAAAAAATTATTAGATAAAAGAAAAAGCATCATAGCAGATGCCGGCGCGTTAAGCTGGGCTGCTGGTGACTTGTCGCGCCTTAAAGGTGTGAAAGTTATCACCCCTCATGCTGGTGAGTTCGCGCGGCTTTTTCCACTTGGAGATAAAACACGTCTGAAAGCTGCCATCTCAGCAGCAAAAGAGCTCGATTCTGTAATAGTTTTAAAAGGGGAAGACACAATTATAGCTGCCCCAGATGGACGCGTCGCCATTAACAGTCACGCAAGTACAGCATTAGCTACGGCAGGAACAGGAGATGTCCTTACTGGTGTTATAGGTGCCTTATTGTCTGGGGGGATGCATCCATGGGAAGCAAGTTGTGCCGCTGTTTGGATTCACGGCCAGGCCGGACAAATGGCCGCAAAAGAATATGGGGGATGGCCTTTAGCTGAAGATGTGGTCACTTTTTTAGGAAAATCACGGCATGTGGCAGAGCAAAAAATGAAAAAACAATAAAAAATGCATGAATTTAATAGTTTGTGCTCATAATGACTTGCCGAGAGCGCAATCATGCGCTAATTCATCTCTCACCTTAAACCGATACACATTATGATCGGTTTAGAAAGGTCAAAAGGCCGTGGGTATGCGGGCGTGGTGGAATTGGTAGACACGCCAGATTTAGGTTCTGGTGGCGAAAGCCGTGGGGGTTCAAGTCCCTCCGCCCGTACCAAAATTGGCCTTTTATTTTATAATTCACTAACTATTCGACCGAGAGGATCGCCTGGCACATGCAGGTTAAGCCCACGCTCAATGAAGGACTAAAGCGCGCCTTCACCGTCGTTGTTCCGTCTGCTGACCTGCAGGCCCGTAAAGACGCCCGTTTAAAAGAACTTGCCAAAGAAATTCGCCTTCCTGGCTTTCGTCCAGGTAAAGTGCCTACAACAGTTGTAAAGCAGCGTTATAGCGAGTCTGTGCAGGCTGAGATTGTAGAAAAGCTTGTTCAAGATAGCGTTACAAATCTTCTTGAAGAACAAAAGCTTCGTCCAGCCACTCAACCAAAGGTTGATATTGCTAAAAATGGCGGTGAGAACGAAGACCTTGAATTCTCTGTTGAGATGGAAATTCTTCCAGAGTTTGAAGTGCCTGAATTAACGGGTCTTAGTCTAACACGGTTAACCAGTAAGGTTTCTGACGAGCAGATTGAAAAATCTGTTAATGAAATTGCACGCAGAAACCGCAAATTCGAAACTCTTGATGAAAAACGGCCAGCCGTAAAAGGCGACGTACTATGCGTCGATTTCCTTGGTAAAGTTGATGGCGTGCCATTTGATGGCGGCAAAGCAGATGATGTTAATGTCGAAATCGGTGGTGAAGGATTTATTCCTGGTTTTGCCGAACAAATGGAAGGCCTTGCTCCTGGTGAAGAGCGCACTATCACAGTGACATTCCCAGAAAATTACCAAGCTGCAGAGCTTGCTGGTAAAGAAGCGACCTTTGATATTAAAGCCAAAGAGCTTAAAAAGGCCATTGATCCAGAAATTAACGATGAGTTTGCAAAAACTCTTGGTTTAGAAAGCGTAGAGCAGCTTCGCAAAATTTTGACCGAGCAGGTTGAAGGCGAATATTCGCAACTATCTCGTATGCGCATTAAACGCGAGCTTCTTGATATTTTAGCCGACAAAGTTGATTTTGAAGTTCCTTCAAGCCTGGTAGATGCTGAGTTTGCTCAAATTTGGGCACGCATTGAAGAAGAACGTAAAGCGGGACGTCTAGACGAAGAAGAAGCATCTAAAGATGAAGAGACTCTTCGGTCGGATTACCGTAAGATTGCCGAACGTCGCGTAAGATTAGGGCTTCTACTTGCTGAAATTGGACGTAAGCAAGATATTCAAGTCTCTCGTGAAGAGCTTCTTGGAGCTATGCAGCAAGAGATTCGTCGATTCCCTGGTCAAGAACAGATGGTTTATGAGTTCTTCTCTCGGAATCCCCAGGCGGTAGAAAATCTAAGAGGTCCGATTTTAGAAAATAAGGTCATCGACTATCTTATAGAACTTGCTAACGTAACGGAAAAAGAAGTTTCACCTGAAGAGCTGGCAGACATGCCAGAGGCCGAATAATCTTTTTCTAAAAGGGAGTTCTTTCAAAAGAACTCCTTTTATTCCTTTTTTTTGATCGATTCCCCTTTGACGGAAGATGTTTCCTGCACCATCTTGTATGGACAGAAGCTTACCCCGCACTTAAAACGAGGGGAGGCGTAAAGGAAACAAGCAATGGATATTGGGGATCGAAACCCTATTGATATCTTTAATAATGCACTCGTGCCCATGGTCGTCGAGCAGACGTCACGGGGTGAGCGTGCTTTTGATATATATTCTCGCCTTTTACAGGAGAGAATTATTTTCTTAACGGGGCCTGTCTATGATCAGGTTTCCTCTCTTATTTGTGCACAATTGCTTTATTTAGAGAGCGTAAACCCGACTAAAGAGATCTCATTTTATATAAATAGCCCTGGCGGCGTGGTTTCTGCTGGCTTGGCCATGTATGATACGATGCAATATATACGCTGCCCTGTTAGTACTGTTTGCGTAGGACAGGCTGCATCTATGGGGTCTCTGCTTTTGGCTGGTGGTGAGAAGGGGCGGCGTTTTTGTCTGCCTAATGCTCGTATTATGGTTCATCAACCATCTGGCGGTGCACAAGGCCAGGCATCGGACATTGAAATTCAGGCACGCGAGATCCTTGTAATCAGAAGTCGTCTTAACGAAATTTATCGTGAGCATACTGGTCGGACATTAGAGGAAATTGAACAGGCACTTGAACGTGACCGTTACTTGTCAGCTGATGAAGCGCGTGAATTTGGTCTTGTTGATGAGGTCGTTCGTCGACACCCGGCAGAGCAAAAGAGTTGAACAAATCAGCTTTATAAAAAATTGCATGAATTGGTTTGATTTGGTTGGCATTTCGGTTTTTGACCGAACTGTCAGCTTTAAGGAACTGTGATGAGCGAAAAAGATAGCGACTCCAAGAACACTTTATACTGTTCGTTCTGTGGTAAGTCCCAGCACGAAGTGAGCAAGCTAATCGCAGGTCCAACGGTTTTCATCTGTAATGAATGCGTTGAACTGTGCACGGATATCATTCGTGCAGAACATGGGACTGCACCTATAAAGCCCAAAGATGGCGTGCCAACCCCAAGAGAAATTTGTAAGGTTTTAGATGATTATGTCATAGGGCAGTCAGAAGCTAAAAAAGCTTTGTCTGTCGCTGTTCATAACCATTATAAACGTCTTGATCAGTCCGAAAAATCATCTGAAGTTGAGATTGGCAAATCTAATATTTTAATGATTGGGCCGACAGGTTCAGGTAAAACTCTGCTTGCTCAGACTTTAGCACGTATTTTGGACGTGCCCTTTACAATGGCTGATGCCACTACTTTGACAGAAGCAGGTTATGTCGGTGAGGATGTAGAAAATATTATCCTCAAGCTGCTTCAGTCGGCTAATTATGATGTCGAAAAGGCACAACGTGGCATAGTCTATATCGATGAAATAGATAAAATTTCTCGAAAGGCTGAAAATCCGTCAATAACGCGTGACGTGTCAGGTGAAGGCGTTCAGCAGGCTCTTTTAAAGTTAATGGAAGGGACTGTAGCCTCTGTTCCACCTCAGGGGGGCGGAAGCATCCTCAGCAGGAATTCTTGCAAGTTGATACAACAAATATGTTGTTTATTTGCGGCGGTGCTTTTGCTGGATTAGACAAGATTATTAAAGCTCGAGGTAAGGGTAAAGCTATAGGTTTTGGCGCTGACGTGCGTTCAGATGATGAACGTTGCCTAGGTGACGTGCTGCGCGATATTGAACCAGAAGATTTAATGAAATTTGGGCTTATTCCAGAATTTATTGGGCGTTTGCCAGTGATAGCAACGCTTGAAGATCTTGATGAAGCCATGTTGGTTCAAATCTTAAGCGAACCTCGTAATGCGCTTATTAAGCAATATGGACGCTTATTCCAAATGGAAAATGTTGAGCTATCTTTTACGGAAGATGCGCTCAAAGCTATAGCTGCACGGGCCATAGAACGTAAAACCGGTGCCCGTGGTTTGCGGTCTATCTTGGAAAAGATCCTAATGAACACCATGTATGATCTACCAGGACGCAACGAGGTAAAAAAAGTTGTCGTTAATCGTGACGTGGCTGAGGGCAAAACAGATCCGGTTTATGTTTACGATGCTGAAGATGGTAAAGAGACAGTAGAAAAAACCGCTTAGTTTTAAAAAGCTAATCTTTGATTGGTTTTTTAAAAAGATAAGGGTGTAATCGGTCTCTTTTCCAACGTAGTAAGGTAGTAATTAAAGCGTCAATCTTTGTGCTCATAAAGGGGCAAAGATTGACTGATCGTCCTTTCTGGAGATCTCATATTATGAGTGAAGAAAAGAAATCCAAACTTCAACGAGGTAAGTCTGTTCAGGACAAAAAAACTGAACAGACAGATATTAAAGCCGAGTCGAAGGTCAAGCGTGCTCCCCGTAAGAAAACAACGTCTAAAAAAGCGACCGGGGATGCTAAAAGCGTAAAGACTTATCCGGTTTTGCCTCTGCGCAATATAGTCGTATTTCCGAATATGATTGTGCCTTTATTTGTGGGGCGCCAAAAATCGGTTAAGGCACTAGAAGCCCTCGAAGATGAGCATCATGAAATATTGCTTGTCGCTCAAAAAGATATTTCTCTTGATGAGCCAAAAGCAGATGATATTTATCGTGCCGGAACTTTAGCGACGGTTCTGCAACTTTTAAAACTGCCTGACGGTACAGTGAAAGTGCTCGTTGAAGGTGCAGATCGTGTAAAACTTTCGAAACTGCGTGATGAAGAAGATTATTTTACCGCAGAGACAAAAGTACTTGCTGACCGATATGAAAAATCAGAGAGTGAGCGTGAAGCTTTATTACGCTCTGTGATTTCGCGTTTTGAAGATTATGCGTCTTTAAATAAGAAAATTGCACCCGAAATTGTCACCTCTATTACGCAGTTAGATGATCCTTCTCGTCTTGCTGATACAATTGCGAGTCATCTTAATCTTAAGGTTTCTGACAAACAAACTTTGTTAGAAATGGTTTCAGTGGAAAAACGCCTCGAGCGGGTGTTTGCTCACATGGAGGCAGAAATTGATATTCTCCATGTTGAAAAGCGTATTCGTGGCCGTGTCAAAAAACAGATGGAGAAAACACAGCGCGAATATTATCTGAATGAGCAAATAAAGGCGATTCAGAAAGAACTTGATGACGGTGAAGATGGCCGTGATGAGCTTACTGAACTTGAAGAAAAGATCGGCAAGACTCGCTTTTCGGAAGAGGCGCGTAATAAGGCTCTTTCTGAGCTAAAAAAATTGCGTAATATGAGTTCCGCATCTTCAGAAAGTTCTGTCGTTAGGAACTATCTGGATTGGCTTGTTGATCTTCCTTGGAAGAAACGCTCTAAAATTACGACCTCTCTTGAAAAGGCTGAAGCTATCCTGGATGCCGATCATTACGGCCTGGATAAAGTCAAAGAGCGTATTTTAGAATATTTGGCAGTGCAAAGTAGATCCCGCAAACTTAAAGGGTCAATTTTGTGTCTTGTTGGTCCTCCTGGTGTAGGTAAAACATCTCTCGCGCGCTCTATAGCTAGTGCAACGGGGCGCAAATACGTGCGTATGGCCCTGGGTGGAATGCGTGACGAATCGGAAATAAGAGGACATAGACGCACTTATATTGGTGCTATGCCGGGCAAAATTCTTCAGGGTATGAAAAAAGTGGGTGTGTCTAATCCTCTTTTCCTGCTTGATGAAATTGATAAACTTGGTGCCGATTGGAGAGGTGACCCTGCCTCTGCTTTGTTAGAGGTGTTGGATCCGGAGCAAAATAACAGTTTTGCCGATCATTATCTTGAGGTCGAGTACGATTTATCTGATGTAATGTTTGTTACAACAGCTAACTCGCTTGATATGCCTCAGCCATTGCTTGACCGCATGGAAGTGATTCGCCTTTCTGGCTACACTGAAGAAGAAAAATTTGAAATTGCTCGTCGTCATCTCATCAAAAAGCAGGCTGAAGAACATAATCTCAAAGAGTCTGAATGGGAAATTACAGACGAAGCCCTTCTGATTCTTATCAGACGTTATACACGCGAGGCTGGTGTTCGTAATTTAGAGCGTTTCATTGCCCGACTGGCCCGGAAAGTCGTGCGCGAAATCCTTACAAATAAGGACGTAGAGCATGTCAAAATCTCAGCTGAGACTCTAGAAAAATATGCTGGAGTGCCACAATTTCATCATGGTGAAATTGATTTGGAAGATCAGGTGGGAATCGTAACAGGCCTCGCCTGGACCCAGGTGGGAGGCGAAATTCTTACGATCGAGTCTCTTTTGGTGCCAGGAAAAGGTCAGGTCAAACAGACGGGTAAATTAGGCGATGTGATGAAAGAAAGCGTAGCGGCGTCTTTCTCATATGTTCGTTCTCGAGCAGCCGATTTTGGCATAGAATCGAGTATATTAGAAAAAAACGATGTGCATATTCATCTTCCAGAAGGAGCTGTGCCTAAAGATGGCCCTTCTGCGGGGATTGCCCTGGTGACCTCGCTTGTAAGCGTATTAAGCCGCATAGCTATTCGCCATGATGTTGCTATGACAGGTGAGGTTACTTTGCGGGGTCGCGTGCTTGAAATTGGCGGTTTAAAAGAAAAACTTCTGGCTGCTTTAAGGGCTGGTATAAAAAAAGTGCTTATCCCTGAAGCAAATATGAAAGATCTTCCTGATATTCCTGAAACAGTGCGCAAAGGATTAGAGATTATCCCTGTGCGTCATGTTGATGAAGTGTTAGATGTTGCTCTTGTGAGGAGGCCAGAGCCAATTATTGCAGAAACCTTACTAAAAAAGGCTGCCAATAAAGGGAAAACTGTGCTTTCTCAGCCGCTTCAACACTGAGTTAGTTAATCTGTGCGATTCTACCGGTTGACGCGAAAAAAAAACCGCTTCATAGTGCACGCGTTGACACTAATTTCCGAAGATGGTTCGCTTATTGTTTATTAAAGGGCGGACCATCATAATAACACTAGAAAGGTTTACCATGGAAAAACCATTAAATAAGCAGGAACTGATTGCTGCTGTTGCGGAAGTTGTTGATCTGCCGAAAGCAAAAACAGGCGAAGTGATCGATGCTGTATTTACAACCATCGAAAAAACCCTTGCCCGTAAGCAAGAAGTTCGTCTTGTCGGTTTCGGTAGCTTTGTCACAGCAACACGTAAAGCTGCAAAGGGTCGCAACCCACGCACAGGTGAAGAAATTGATATTCCAGCTTCTACATCTGTTCGCTTTAAGCCCGGTAAAGGCTTAAAAGAAGCGGTAAGCCGCTAATTTATGGATCAGGCTGCAAATTTATTAAAAAATAATGTTGCAGCCTGGTTGCGTAGGGGAACGTTTTAGCGTATACCCTGCTTCGGGCAATTAGCTCAGAGGTAGAGCGTCTCGTTTACACCGAGATGGTCGGCGGTTCGATCCCGTCATTGCCCACCATCTGACAAATTATTATCGTCGAGGCCTTATGACCTGGCGCTTTGAAATTTACGACACTCTTACGTCGACGCTGGATTTTTGTCGTAAAAGAGCGTCTTTAAATGAAAAAGCTGGTCTGGTCGTTATAGCGCATGAGCAAAGCGCAGCCCGTGGTACCCGAGGGCGTAAATGGTCTAGTGACCGCGGCAATCTTGCTCTTACTTTCTTATTATATGAAGATGAAGAAGGAAAACTTCTTTCCGTTCTTCCATTTATAGCGGCATTAGCTCTCTATGATGCATGTATAGAAAGCGCTCCTATTTCACATAAAATTGCAAGCCAGTTTCAGTTGAAATGGCCAAATGATTTACTTTTAAATGGTCGTAAGCTGTCGGGCATACTTATCGAATCAGGTTATAATGAAAGAGGTCGTTGGGTTAATGTCGGAATCGGGGTTAATTTGGTTTCGGCACCACAATTATCTGACCGTGCTACAGCGTCATTTTCGGAAATTGTTCCACCGCCATATAACGTTACCTTTGCCAAGCTTATCATAAAATCTGTTACGAAGTGGCTTAAGCGTTGGCAAGATGAGGGAAATGACGTTATCTATAGATCCTGGTTAAGTTACGCACATCCTGTTGGTTCTAGGATTAGAGTTAGCAGATCTAATGATATTTTAAGTGGTTTTTTTAACGGTATTGATTCTCATGGTCGGTTACTCTTGCAACAAGAGGATGGGTATATCATTCCTGTCGCAACTGGTGATGTATTTTGTTTGTAAAGGATAGAGGGTGCTTCTCGTCATTGATGCGGGCAATACCAATGTGGTTTTTGCTCTTCATGACGGTAGGTCATGGGTAGGGCGCTGGCGCATATCAACTGAAGATCGTCGCACTTCCGATGAATATGCCGTTTGGCTTTTTGGGTTAATGGAGCGAAAAAACATAGATACAACCCAAATTAAAAGAGCCATCATCGGAACAGTTGTTCCTGCAACTTTATATGATTTAAGGCGTTTATGCCGCGAATGGTTTAAGATAGAGCCATTAATAGCCAATAACGACTTATGCTGGGGTCTGGACGCTCTCATCGATAATCCTGAAGAACTGGGCGCAGACCGGCGTTTAAACGGGCTGGCGGCTCATCATATTTATGGCGGCCCCTTATCGTCGTTGATTTTGGGACCGCAACAACCTTTGACGTTGTTGACCAAGAGGGTAATTATTGCGGTGGAGCGATTGCACCAGGTGTCAATCTCTCTATGGATGCGCTTCATAGGGCTGCGGCACGCTTACCGCGTGTAAGTATAGGGCGCCCCAGTGAAGCAATCGGACGCAACACTAATACAGCCATGCGCTCGGGCCTTTATTGGGGATATATCGGGCTCGTAGAAAATATTCTTAGTCGTATCGAATTTGAAATGAATTGTGCCGTTAAGGTTATTGCCACAGGTGGATTAGCAGAGCTTTTTTCAGAAGGTACAAAGCGTTTTGACCATATAGCACCTGAGCTAACCTTAGAAGGTTTACGAATTTTAGCGGATAGAAACAGGCCGCAACTCTCACAGAATTCTTCGGAAACCATATTATTTCCGGGCAGCTTAGAAAAATGACTTTTTAATAATATGAAGGTTTAAAAATGACAGAAATGAAAGATAGTCTAGCCTTTCTGCCTTTGGGTGGAACGGGCGAAATAGGGATGAATTTTAATCTCTATCGTATGCGGCTTGAGGGTGAGGAGCATTGGTTAGCGGTTGATTGCGGTATTGGTTTTTCAGGAAATGATACACCAGAAGCAGATATTTTAATTGCGGACCCTACTTATATAGAGGAACATGCTCACAAATTATGTGGGCTTGTTATAACGCACGCTCATGAAGATCACTTAGGTGCTGTTGCGTATTTATGGACACGATTAAAGTGCCCGATTTATGCAACGCCTTTTGCCGCTGCTGTGCTGCGTCGGAAACTTGGAGAAGCACGCTTAAGTAATCGTGTTACGATTCACGTAATTCGACCTGCTTCTTTTTTCAGTGTGGGACCGTTTGATCTACAGTTCATACCTGTAACCCACTCTGTTGTTGAGGCGCAGGCCCTCGCGCTCCATACGCCTTTTGGTCTTATTTTACATACTGGAGACTGGAAGCTCGATCCTAACCCTCTTATCGGCCCAGTAACTGATTTAGAGGCTCTGAAAGAACTGGGTAAAAAAGGTGTTTTGGCGCTAATTGGCGATAGCACAAATGCCTTGAAAGAAGGTCCTTCACGATCAGAATCAGAGGTGCGTGATAGCTTATTTAAGCTTATTGCCGGTCTAAAGGGGCGCGTTGCAGTAACGTGTTTTGCCAGTAACGTTGCACGTATTGAGACAATCGCCCTAGCAGCCAAGGCAGCAGGACGCCAGGTTATGATTGTAGGGCGTTCACTCAAAAATCTTGAAATTGCGGCGCGTGAATGTGGTTATTTAACCGATGTGCCTTACTTCCTTACTGAGCATGATGCACAAGATGTCTCAGACGATAATCTTTTAATGATCGTAACGGGAAGTCAGGGTGAACCTCGCTCAGCTCTCTCTCGCATTGCAGCCGATGTTCATCAAACTATTTCTCTGGGTGAGGGGGATACGGTTATTTATAGCTCTCGTGTTATCCCAGGCAACGAGCATGCTGTAGTCAATGTGCAAGATAATCTTACACGTCGTGGGGTTTGCGTCATTACTGATAAAGATGCTTTTGTCCACACATCAGGTCACGCAACGAGCGAAGATATCCGTTACCTTTATAGCCTGGTAAAGCCACGTTATAGTATTCCAACACATGGTGAATGGCGTCATATGACGGCTCATGCTGCTTTGGCACATGAGGCAGGATCTGAAGTTGTTTTGCTGGAAGATGGCGATATTCTTAATCTGAGCCCTGATAAGGTCGAGGTTGTTGATACTGCTCCCACAGGACGTTGGGCCGTAGATGCAGGCCGGTTATTACCTTTATCTGGGGGTGTGCTTGCGGCACGGCGGCGCATGCTCTTTAACGGTATGGTTATCGCTAGTTTTGCAGTTGACGAAGAAGGTTACGTCATAGGTGAGCCGCGTATTAGTGCTCCAGGTTTATTAGATGACCAGGATCCTATAAATGTGCGCATTAGAGATGAATTTGCCCAGGCTATTGATGAAATTCCGGATGAGCTCAGGCATGATGACTATGCTTTTCAAGACGCAGCTCGCACGGCTTTACGTCATGCCTTAGGCCGTAAGCTGCAAAAGCGGCCCCAAGTTGATGTTCACCTTCTGCGTGTTTAAGGACCGCTTTTTATGCGATTAAGTCAAGCTTACCAACCTACGTTAAAAGAAGTTCCTGCCGAGGCTCAAATTGCCTCCCATCGTCTGATGTTAAGGGCAGGTCTTATCCGCCAAACCTCTGCCGGAATTTATGCCTGGCTGCCGGCTGGGCTTCGGGTGCTGCGTAATATTGCCCAGATAGTGCGTGAAGAGCAAAATGCCATTGGCGCTGAAGAAATTCTTATGCCTACATTACAGTCGGCAGAATTATGGAAGCGCTCTGGGCGATATGATGCTTATGGACCAGAGATGCTGCGCATCCAGGATAGGCATAAACGTGAGTTATTATACGGACCAACGAATGAAGAGATGGTCACAGATATTTTTGGCACTACGGTAAAATCATATCGTGAGTTGCCAAAAATGCTCTATCATATTCAGTGGAAATTCCGAGACGAAATTCGTCCACGCTTTGGTGTGATGCGCGGTCGTGAATTTTATATGAAGGATGCTTACTCTTTTGATGCGTCATATGAAGATGCTGAAAAGAGCTATTATCGTATGATGCTCTCTTATCTGCGTATTTTCCGCAGATTAGGGGTGCAAGCTGTGCCAATGGCGGCCGATACAGGGCCAATTGGTGGTAATTTAAGTCATGAATTCTTAGTACTCGCTCCTACAGGAGAAAGCGGCGTATTTTATAATAATGACTGGGATTCCATAGACTGGAATAGCTTGCCTCTTGATCCGAAAAAAGACGAAGATTTAGATAAATTAAAAGATCTTGTGGCTAATAGCTACGCCGCAACAGATGAAAAACACGATGAAGCATCCTGGGCAAAATTGCCAGATGAAAAACGTCGTGAAGGACGCGGTATAGAAGTTGGTCATATTTTTTATTTTGGTACCAAATATACCGAATCTATGGGCGTAGAAGTCAGCGGTGCTGATGGAGCTGCTTTTCATCCCCATATGGGTTCCTATGGGATTGGGGTCTCTCGTTTAGTTGGGGCGATCATTGAAGCGTCTCATGATGACGCTGGCATTATATGGCCAGAAGAGGTGGCGCCTTATAAGGTTGCTTTGTTAAATCTTCGTCCTGGAGATGAAGTATGTGACCAGCTTTGCGAAGAATTTTATGCTTTAAAGCCCGATGCGATTCTTTATGATGACCGTTCTGAAAGGGCTGGCGTAAAATTCAATGATGCTGATTTAATGGGACATCCCTGGCAGGCTATCATTGGGCCACGTGGTGCTAAAACACGCACTATTGAGCTTAAAAACCGTGCATCAGGTGAAAGACTAGAACTTACTTTTGATGACGCTATTGCGAAACTTGGGTTGAAATAATGTTTGGTCGCTTTGAGCGTCTCGTTGCGATGCGTTATCTCCGTGCCAGGAAGGGGGAACGCTTTGCTTCTATTATCGCCTTCTTTTCACTTATTGGAATCGCCTTAGGGGTTGCGACATTAATTATCGTCATGGCGGTAATGAATGGCTTCAAAGCAGATCTTATGGGGCGCATATTAGGTCTGCATGGTGATCTGAGCGTTTATGGATATGGTCAAACGCTTAAAGATTATCGTGATGCGACAATGATTATTCGTCAGGTTCCTGGTGTGAAACAAGCTGTTCCCATGACACAGGGAACAGTGCTGGTTGAAGCACCACATTATTCAACTGGTGCAGAATTAGAGGGTGTTGATCCTGCAGATTTAAAAAAATGGACCGCATTAAGTAGTGGCATTGTTGAAGGAAGTTTTGACGATGTAAAAGGTGATGATGCAGTTGCTATTGGGATAACAATGGCTGAGCGTTCTGGAGCTCACGTAGGGTCTACGCTCACTATTTTATCGCCTAACGGTCAGGCAACACCTTTTGGGACCATGCCCCGCGTGCGCAGAGTACGTGTTGCAGCGATATTTGATGCCAATTGGAATGATTATAATAGCAATATTATCATCATGCCTTTGCTAGCTTCCCAGAAATTTTTGCTAATGGGCGATAGCGTATCTCTCATTCAGGTAAATACAATTGATCCTGTGCATGTTCAGGAGATAACGCGCCGTGTCGTTGATATGCTTAATGACCCGAGATTACGTGTCCTGGACTGGACACAAAGCGCTAATGGTTTTCTTGATGCCGTCAATGTTGAGCAAAATGTCATGTTTCTGATTTTGACTCTCATTATTCTGGTGGCAGCGTTTAATGTCATTTCTTCACTTATCATGATGGTGAAAGATAAAACACGCGACATTGCTGTGTTGCGTACTTTTGGCGTTAGTCGGGGCGCTGTAATGCGTATATTTTTGATGTGCGGTGCTTCTGTTGGAGTTTTGGGCACGGTCATCGGAGCCATTTTGGGAATTTCTTTTTCACTCAATATTGAGCGCATCCGCCACGTTTTAGAATCGTTGACAGGGACGAATTTGTTTAATCCTGAAGTTTATTTTCTTTCACGCCTACCAGCTCATTTAATCTGGTCACAGGTGATTGAGGTGATTATCCTGTCCCTCGTGCTTTCACTCCTTGCGACACTTTATCCTTCTTGGCGTGCAGCTAAAACTGATCCTGTGGAAGCGTTGCGTCATGAATGATTTTTCACACCAGTCTCAAGATTATGTTCTCGAACTTAAAAATCTTGCCCGCTCTTTTCAGTCAGGGGAAGAAACGATCAATGTTCTTGCTGGCTTAAATTTTGGCATTAAAAAGGGCGAAATTGTCGCCCTCGTTGCCCCCAGTGGAACAGGAAAATCAACTCTTTTGCATTTGGCAGGGTTATTGGAGGCCCCGACAAAAGGCAGTGTCATCATAGAAGGTTTTTTGACCGATAAACTTAATGACAAAAACCGCACAGCCTTGCGTCGTGATGAAATCGGTTTTGTTTATCAATTTCATCATCTTTTAGGCGAGTTTACAGCTTGCGAAAATGTTATGTTGCCGCAAATGGCAGCTGGTGTTAGCCGCAATAAAGCACGTGCAAGAGCCGAAAATTTACTGTCCCGCTTTGGGTTAAAGCATAGATTAAATGCTTTACCAGGGCGGATGTCTGGAGGGGAGCAGCAGCGTACGGCTATCGCACGGGCTTTGGCTAATCGTCCTGCTTTACTTTTAGCCGATGAGCCAACAGGCAATTTGGACGTGTATACTGCTAGCCTTGTATTTAAAGAATTGATGCGCGTTGTAAGAGAAGAAGGCGTTGCAGCCTTGATTGCTACGCATAACGAATCTCTAGCCGCGGCAATGGATCGTACGGTAACGTTAAAGGATGGTAAAATAGCGACAATTTGAGATAGGGGATTCCTTAAATGCGTGATGTCAGATCAGTAATGCACAAAGGGGCAATCCATGTTGGGCCAACAGAGTCCCTGGTAAATGCCATAGAGATCATGCTTGAACACGGTTTAGGGGCTCTACCTGTATTAAGAGCGGATGGTACGCTTACAGGAGTTGTGAGCTCGACTGATTTGTTATGGCGCTCTGAACTCGATACGGGAACCGTCCCTGAAGGTTTTTTTACGCGTTTTACTCATGAAGATAATGCACGCACCTTTGTTCATCTTTATGGCCGTCAGGTGTGCGATGTCATGACGCGTGATCCTATCTCCATTTCTCCTGATATGCCTCTAAATGAGGCCATTGAAATTATGCGCCACAAATCAATTCATAGATTATATGTTACAGAAGACTCTAAATTAGTTGGTGTTTTAAGTGGGCGTGATGTCATGCATGTTTTGCGTGAAAAGCTTCTTGAGAAAAAACCAGCCCTAAATGACGAGCAAATTACCCAAAAACTTCATGACATTCTGAGTAAAGCCAAATGGGCAGCAGATGTTACCTTTAAGGTCGAAAACGGTACTGTCATTTGGGAAGGGGCAGCACGTGATGTGACTGACCTGCACGCTATGCGGGCTTTAGCCGAAGATATTCCAGGCGTTAGAGCAGTCGAAGATCGGACATTTCTACTTAAACCTGGGGTGGGATTTGCTCGCCCGAAAGATTTGCTTCCGGACGAATGGTATTAGCGTGATATAAAGATTTTATGAGCCACGCAAATTTTATACATCTTCGGAATCATTCTGCTTATTCTTTAAGTCAGGGGGCTATTCGTGTAACGGATTTGGTGGCCCTTGCTGCTAAAAATAATATGCCTGCTGTGGCACTGACAGATAGCGGAAACCTGTTTGGAGCCCTGGAATTTTCATTAGCCTGTAAAAAATCTGGCATACAGCCCATTATAGGCTGTCAGTTGGCACTACCCTCACATAGTGAAAAAGTCGGTGCCCCAGCAGAACCTTTGGTGGTTCTTGCCCAAACTGAAGAGGGATTGGAAAATCTTCAGTTCCTTTCATCTGCTGGGTTTTTAAATGGAGATCCGGCTGATCCAAGTGTGGCGCTAGATGTATTATGCTCTCATGCTCAGGGCCTGTTTTTGCTCACTGGAGGGAACAGGGGTACTTTAAATCAGCTTTTGGTTTCTGATCAGCAAGAAAAGGCTCGATCTTTATTAATAAAATTGCAGGAGCACTTTAAAGGTCGCATTGCCGTAGAGTTAAACCGGCTCAATGAAAGTGGTGAATCTGTTTCAGAACCTATTTTGGTGCGCTTGGCAGATGAAATGGGCTTACCTCTGGTCGCAACAAATGAATGTTTTTTTCCGCGTCCAGAATTGCACGAAGCACAAGATGCTCTTTTATGCATTGCTCAGGGCTGTACCATGGCCGAAGAAGATCGGTGGCGCGTTTCTTCAGAGGCATGGTTTAAAAGCGAAGCTGAAATGCGTGAGGTCTTTAGTGACCTGCCAGATGCATGCGACAATACGGTTACCATCGCTAAGCTCTGTGCCGTATCAGCTTCAACACGCAAACCACTCCTGCCAATCTGTCCTAAAGTCAGAGAGGGAAGCACCGAAGAAGAAACTTTGCGTGCCATGTCATGGGAGGGTCTGGAAAAGCGCCTTTCTGTCATGTCCGATGGTGAGGATAAGCGTGCTGAATATGAAGAACGTTTAAGGACAGAGCTTGATATTATTGTCGGAATGGGATTTCCGGGTTACTTCCTCATCGTTGCTGATTTTATTCAATGGGCAAAATCTCAGGGCATTCCGGTAGGGCCTGGTCGTGGTTCTGGTGCAGGGTCTCTGGTTGCTTATGCTCTGACCATCACTGATATTGATCCGCTTCCTTTTGGATTATTGTTTGAGCGCTTTCTGAATCCAGAGCGTGTCTCCATGCCAGACTTTGATATTGATTTCTGTCAGGACCGGCGTGACGAGGTTATACGTTATGTGCGTCGTGAATATGGAACAAATCAGGTCGCTCAAATTATCACTTTTGGTAAATTACAGGCTAAAGCGGCAATTCGTGATGTAGGACGCGTTTTGGGGTTGCCTTATGGTATGGTTAACCGTGTTGCAGAACTTATTCCTAATAACCCTGCCAAACCGACACCCTTAGCCAAGGCGATTGACGAAGAGCCGCGCTTACAGGAAATGCGCGATACGGATGAGACTATTAAACGTCTCATGGAAATTGCCTTGCAGCTGGAAGGCCTTTATAGGCACGCCTCAACACATGCCGCTGGTGTGGTGATTGGTGATAGAGAGCTTGTAAAGCTCGTGCCTCTCTATCAAGATCCGCGCAGTGATATGCTCGTTACCCAATATAACATGAAATATGTGGAGCAGGCGGGTCTCGTTAAATTTGACTTTTTGGGACTAACAACCCTCACAATTCTTAAAAGAGGGGTCGACTTTCTTAAAAATCTGGGTGTGGAAGTCGATCTTTCCCGCATTCCGCTTAATGATGAACGAACTTTTGATATGTTGGCGCGGGGTGATACGGCTGGCGTGTTTCAGTTCGAGGGTGCGGGCATGCGTGATATGCTCAAGCAAATGGCCGCAAGTAGGCTTGAAGATTTAATTGCCGGAGTGTCTTTATATCGTCCGGGACCAATGGCTAATATTCCTGAATATTGCCGGCGTAAGCATGGTGCTCCATGGTCACCACCTCACGAAGAAATTCGCCCTATTCTTGAAGAAACCTACGGAATAATGGTTTACCAAGAGCAGGTGATGCAAATTGCTCAAAAAATGGCCGGCTATAGTCTTGGAGGTGCTGACCTTTTACGCCGTGCCATGGGGAAAAAAATTGCCTCAGAAATGGAAAAACAACGGGCTATTTTTCGCGAAGGGGCAACCAAAAGAGGCATTTCTGCTGAGAAGGCCGAAGAAGTCTTCGATATTATGGCGAAATTTGCCGATTACGGATTTAATAAATCCCATGCAGCGGCTTATGCCCTTGTTTCTTACCAAACAGCCTGGATGAAGGCGAATCACCCTGTTGCTTTTTTGGCAGGTTGCCTGTCACTGGCTCGGGAAAAAACCGAAAAACTTGCTGCTTTGTGTCAGGAAGCAAAGCGAATGAACATTAAGGTTCTTCCTGTCGATATTAATCGCTCTCAAGCAGATTTTTCTATTGAACGGCTGGAAAATGGAGAGCTGGGCATTAGGTATGCGCTCTCAGCTATTAAGCGCGTTGGTGCTGTGGCTATGGAGGGTTTGGTAAAAGATAGGGGGAATGAGGACTTTAAGGATCTTACCGATTTTGCCGAGCGTGTTGATTCGAAAAATATTAATAAAATTCAGATTGAAAGCTTGGCTAGAGCAGGGGCTTTTGACTCACTCATTGATGATCGTCATTTAGTTTTTGCTAATGCTGAGACAATAATACGCAGGGCCCAGGAAAAAGCGAGAGAACGCCAGGTGGGTCAGGCCGGTCTCTTTGGTGGTCAGAACGACACTACCATGCGAGAAACACTGCATTTAAAGCCTGTTTCTTCCTGGCCAGATTTTGAACGTCTTTCTCATGAAGCCACAGTTATTGGGTTTCATATGAGTGCACACCCGCTTGATACCTATCAGCCAGTGTTAAGACGTTTGGCCTGTAATCCAGCAGTGCAATTAGAGGCATTAGCTCAGGCCGGAACAACCAGAGTTAAAATTGCAGGTTGTGTTGTTGATAAAAAAGAACGACCAACACGTACAGGCAAAAAAATGGCTTGGGTGACATTAACTGACAGTACAGGCAGTTGTGAGGTTACACTTTTTTCAGAAACGCTAAATACATGTCGCGATTTATTAGTTGCTGGGCAAGCTATTTTAGTTAATGCTGAACTTAGATTAGATGGTGATGCACTGCGTATTACTGCCCAGAGTGTTATGGATCTTGAAAAGGCAGCAGAAACGGAAAAAGCTGAAGTTCGTTTGTGGTTCGATGATCAAGCTCTTTTAGAACCCTTAAAAACTATGCTCGAAAACAGCATAGGGGGAAAAGGTCGGGTTACATTATTACCGACCCTTCAAGAGACACGTGATGTAGAGGTTATATTACCCAACCATTATAAAGTTACACCACGTTTTGTTGAAAAATTATTGACTTTAAAAGGAATAAAAAAACTAGAGCATAATTAATGCTGTTGAAGATTGATTGGCATAACCTTCCCATTCACTTTGACCTTGGCATTGCTGAGCTCTACGTTCCATCCCGTACGATGATTAGGCTCTCTGTCGCCAAGTAAGCGTGCTACAAGAAATGCAGCCGTAACTTTGACAGGGGCAGCACGGCTTAGCTCATCAATTAATTTACCGATTTTGCTAATACTAAGGTGAATATTGGCAGTTGAGTTAGGAAGATCTTTTGCAGCATGGACCGTGCCATGACCATCAATTTCACTTACGCCAATTGAAGTGTGAAAATTATTAATGGTGAAGTTAAAAGGTAAGGTCGTAGAGGGCACTAAACTTACGTCACCAGATGCATTTTGTGGAAAAAGCGGATAAGCTCTTCCATCAAGGCCTTTTGCCTCAAACTGGGCACGAATAAGCGGGGAAGTGCTGATTAATTTTACGTGAAAAGACCGAACAAATAATTTGCGGTCCGGTCTTATAATCTCAATATTTTGCCATGTTGCTTCTGGAAGGCTACCTTTAACTTCCTCAATTTCGGGAATATTAGAATTTCCGCATGCTGCGGGTAGTTCATGGTGGTAAGACACCAAAACACCATAAGCGGCGGCAGCGTTTATTCTGATCAGGGCATCTTTATCCAGTTTTCTTTTAGGATCCGATAAAGCTGACGTGGCGACATTAATTTCATAGCCAGTCCCAACAAGTTCAGCGTGAAATTTCTTAACTGAAAGACTGCTACCTTTTCCTACTTCCTCTTGGGCTGAATAGCGAAAACAACTATCAGGCAAAGGCGCCAAGGTGCGACCGTAAGAATTAGAAAGGCTCAATCCGGCTAAAGTTGTTGTCAGGGCTATAAAGGTTGCGATTTTTGCCCTGGGCAAAAAGCAAAACTTTGGAAGAGTAATGAGATGCATAATTTACCTACAAAGCTCCGCTATTAGATAAAAACTTAGTTAAAAAAATGTGTTTGGATCTGTTATTACGAGTTTAAAAATCATAAAGCCAATTTTTTACGATTATTAACCCGCGTTTTGGCTGTGTTTTTTGAGGGTGTGAAAAGGGTACTTAACTGTGTGACCATTGTATCGCCTAAATCTTCCGCAGAGCCAATCGTCACGCTATTGGCATAATAACGTGTAACATCATGGCCAATCCCAATGGCTAATAATTCAATAGCACGATCAGCTTGAAGTCGTGCTATGACTTTATGTAAATGAACATCCAGATAATCAGGCATATTGGCCGAAGCGGTGCTGTCATCAACTGGTGCACCATCAGAAATAACCATTAAAATACGCCGATGTTCAGGGCGCATTTTAAGCCGACGAGAAGCCCATAAAAGAGCTTCACCATCAATATTTTCTTTCAGCAGACCATCACGCAACATAAGACCTAAGTTTAAGCGGGCATGGCGCCACGGTTGGTCAGCTGATTTATAGATAATATGTCGTAGGTCATTAAGACGCCCAGGCTGAGGAGGGCGACCTTCTTGCATCCATTTAAAGCGACTTTGTCCGCCTTTCCACGTTCTGGTGGTAAAACCTAAAATTTCGACTTTAACGCCGCAACGTTCCAGGGTGCGTGCTAAAATATCACTACAAATTGCTGCCGTGGTGATAGGAAGCCCACGCATAGAGCCAGAATTATCTATAAGTAACGTCACAACAGTTTCTTTAAATTCAGTGTTGCTTTCCTGCTTGTAGGAAAGAGGTAGCGACGGGTTACTTACAATACGAGGAAGACGGGCAGCATCTAAAATGCCATCCTCTTCATCAAAACTCCAATGACGTTGTTGCTGGGCTAAAAGACGACGTTGTAGTCGATGAGCCAGACGAGAAACAAAATCCTTTGTTCGCTCTAATTGGTGATCAAGTTGCTCTCGTAAAAAATGCAGTTCTTCAGGGTCACATAAATCATCTGCGGCGATAATTTCGTCAAATTCACGTGTGAAAATCTGGTATCCATCAGCAAATTTTATAGGCTCAGAAAGTGAAGTTTCATCATTGTCAGAGGGGCCGGCAGCTTTTTCGTCTCCATGTTCACCCTGAGTTAGTAATGCTTCTATCTCTTCAGAACTGAGATCTCCTGAAGCTGATGATTCTTCACCAGTCTGATCCGTTTTGACAATTTGCTGTTCAGAGCTTTGCCCTTCGTCAGTGCCTGAGCTTTCTGTAGAAGATTCAGAGCCTTGTGATTCATCAGTGCCTTGCTCAAGGTTGTTACTGTCAGAACCTGACCCTGGTTTTTGGTCTTTTGTTAAACCAAAAGATGCGAGGAGAGCTTTGCCCGCTTCAGAAAATTTTTTTTGGTCACTTTGAGAGTTTGCCAGAGCTTTAAAAGCCGCTTTTGCCTGAGGCGTAAGGGTCTCACGCCACCTCTCAAGTGCTGGAGCAGTTATAGTCTCATCAAGTTTGTGGCCTAACATAGCCTCTCTTGCCAGTAATTCTATGGCAAGGCTAGGCGGCATGTCATCACGACGAATCATTTCTGAGGTTTTTAATTGAAGAGATCTATCGTGAAGACGTTGAAAAAGATTGGCTCTTACACCTGCGAAATGACGTGAACCATAAATTTCGCATCGTGCCTGTTCTAAACCATCAAAAATAAGTCTTGCATCAGGTTCGGAAAAAGAAGGCTCTAATGCTTCATTATGGTACCGATGTCTAAGAGCATAAGAATCAACCAACCCCCGCATCTTCGCCTGTTGTTCTGATGAAAATTTGTGAAAATTTTCGATCTGCAACTCAGCGGGGGCAGTGATATCGTGATCAAGGCTTAAAGTGCGTAAAGTCGCCAGGGCAGCCTTATGAAAAAGCTCGTTTTTGACTGTCATGATGTTAACGGCAAAGGTGAGGCATTAAAGCAGCGCTGGTAATATTCAGCGATAATTTCGCGCTCAATCTCGTCACATTTATTCAGAAATGAAAGACGGAACGAAAAAGCGAGATCTTTGAAAATAAGATAATTTTCTGCCCAGCTTATGACTGTTCTAGGTGACATGACAGTTGAAATATCACCCTGCATAAAGCCCGTACGCGTTAAATTAGCTAGGGCAACCATTTTGCCTATAAGATCATTTTCAATTTTTGAAGCTAGGCGAGATGAAATAATCTGCTCTTCTTGCAAGGGAGGAAGATAATTTAGCGAGGCAACAATATTCCATCGGTCCATTTGGCCCTGATTAATTTGTTGCGTTCCGTGATAAAGGCCTGTCGTATCACCTAAGCCGACCGTGTTTGCCGTCGAAAAAAGGCGAAAAGAGGGGTGAGGGTGAATGACACGATTTTGATCAAGCAAAGTCAAAGCGCCATTTGTCTCAAGCACGCGCTGAATAACAAACATGACATCAGGACGCCCCGCGTCATATTCATCAAAAATAAGGGCGCATGGATTTTGTAAACACCAGGGGAGCAGACCTTCTTTAAATTCTGTAACCTGAAGACCGTCTCGCAGGGTGATGGCGTCTTTGCCTATAAGATCAATACGTGAAATGTGACTATCAAGATTTATACGGACGCATGGCCAATTTAAACGTGCTGCAACCTGGTCAATATGAGAAGATTTTCCTGTGCCGTGATAGCCCTGTATCATGACCCTGCGATTATACATAAACCCTGCCAAAATAGCGCGGGTCGTATCAATATCAAAGCAATAAGCATTATCAATCTGAGGGACATAATCAGTACGCTGAGACCAGACGGGAACGTCAAAATCAAGGTCCAGATGAAAAAGCTCTCTGGCAGGTTTAACACTATCAGGCTTGCTCGGCAGGATGTTGTCCAAAGAAGAATCAGTTGAAAAAGTCACGGCGGCACTCCTGCAATTAACCTATCAAGGTGGTGTGTTCTGTGAAAGCGGCTACTTAAAGGTAATAAATAAACTTCAATTTTTAAGATGAAGAAGACGAGAAATGCTCTTTTAAAGTTGTATAAGCTGTTCCTACAGCTTTAAAATGTTCCTCCGCCTTTTTGTCACCAATATTAGCATCAGGGTGGTAACGTCGCGCCAAATGGCGATAGCGGATTTTCACGTCTTCCAGGGTTGTCGGCCATACTAAATTTAAAGTAGCAAGTGCCTGCTTTATAGGCTCTTTAATTTTTTCTACCGGTTTTTTAGTACGTCTTGCATTGCGGTGCTCACGAAGTAGGTCGTGAGGATCATCAAGATCATCAATCGTGAAGTTTGGTTTGGCAGCTCCACCAATTGAACCTAATTTCCATGAAGGACGTTGCCAGGAAGTATCAGCACGTAATTGAGCTTCAATTTGGCCAGGCGTCATACCCTTATAAAAATCCCATTTCGAATTATATTGGCGCACATGCTCCAAGCAGAACCAATAATAATTACGCAAGTTATCTCTCCCCTTTGGAGCACGATAACCTGCGGCTTCATCGCAATCAGGATGATCACAAAGCTTGTTGGGGGCTTCTGGGTCGGGATCAAAAGCTTTAAATTTAGACGTTCTTCGTTGCATAAAGAGGCATATGGGGGAGAGTTTTTCTCATATTCAAGAGATATAAAGCATTTTCTTAAGAAAGAAGTGGCATGACAGTAGAATCTTTTAACAAAACACCTATAGCTAACCAGCCTGTGACAAATCGTGATGAGCGCATGCGCCTTATTTTAGAAGAAGCATTAGGGCCTTCACAAATTGAAATTATAGATGAAAGTAAGCGTCATGCCCATCATATAAAAAAAATGCTCGTGCGCGACGAAAGTGGGGCCCCTAGTGTAGAAGGGCAAACTCATTATAGAATAAACATTGTCAGCTCTAAATTTGATGATTTAGGAAGACTGGCCCGGCATCGCCTGGTTAATGAGCTGTTAAAAACAGAATTTGAGAGCGGTCTTCATGCTCTAACGCTTACGTTGAAGGGAGAGAAGGAAAAATGAAACCGGTCTTTCGTGCAAAATTTTTATCCGCTTTTTTTGCCGCGGCAGTTCCTTGCGCTTTACCACTTGCGCTCTCTGGTTGTGCTGTAAGTGGCTATTCCCAGCTTTCTGGAACGAAACAGGCTGATGTCAAAAGAATAGAAACTTACTTAAATAACCTTCACTCGCTTGAAGCAAGTTTTGCGCAAAATGGCCTGGGGAGTAACCAGCAGGGAGATGGACATTTTGTCTATGTTCCTGGCGCCTTAAGAATGGATTATGAGATTCCGGCAGGGCTTTTAGTGCTTGCTCATGATGAAAAACTCATGATGATTGATAGTAAAAGTGAAGCTGTGACACAGCTATCTCTTAAAAAAAACCCCCTTGGATATCTGCTTAGACACCCACTTAATTTTAATGAAAATGTTGAAGTAAGTGATGTGCGTTATGGCAGCGATACTGTGCAAATTTCTTTGGCCCAGGCTGATAATCCCTCTCAAGGGCTGCTCACTTTGCAATTTTCTGATGTAAGAGGAAAGCTTTCTCTGGTCGGGATACGAGGCACAGATGCTCAACATCGGCATTTTGGGCTTTCTTTGTACGATGTGCATGAAAATGTGCCTGTATCAAAAGAGATTTTCACATTTCCTTCAAATTAGAGCCAAAAATATGAGGCCAGGATTCTATTAAGGCAGAATCGGCTTTATCCATTTGAATGTCAGGGTAAAAACGCTCAAGACTTGTTACGCCAAATTCGCGGATTCCACAGGGTATAATACCTTCAAAATCTTCTAAATTTGGCCTGACATTTAAAGAAATTCCGTGCCAGCTCACCCAACGGCTAATGCGAATCCCAATCGCAGCAATTTTTGACTCTTCCTTCGTTATGGGGTCATAGCACCATACCCCAACGCGGTTCTCGCGCGTAAAAGCGTCAATATTAAGAAGTTTTAATGAATTTATAAGCCAATTTTCTAATCCCGTGACATATGAGCGTATATCACGAGGCGCAATGACGCCATGAGGCTTTGTTAAATCCATCATTAAATAGGCAATTCTTTGCCCAGGGCCATGATAAGTCCATTGTCCGCCACGTCCGGCGTTAAAAGTAGGGTAGTTTTTGGGGTTAAGCAGATCTTCTTTTTTGGCTGAAGTTCCCGCCGTAAATAGAGGAGGATGGCTCGTAAACCAGGCTGTCTGTCGATTCGTGCCCTTTTGTATTCCATCTACAATATGCTGCATTTTATCGATGGCAGCTTGGTAGGGGCAGAGATTTAAATCTCGCTTTAAAAATATTTCTTCAGAAAAGTTAGTCATGGTGTTGCCCTCTTTGTTTGTATGGGCTATACGCCGTCCCACCGGAGCGGTCACGTCAAAAAAGACACTGCTCCGTAGCTACGGGGCGGCCGTGGCGGAATGGTAGACGCGCAAGCTTGAGGTGCTTGTGGGAGCAATCCTGTGGAAGTTCGAGTCTTCTCGGCCGCACCATATTTCACCTGAACTGATAGGTGAATTTTATTTCCCATAATATAATTTAGTCATTTTAACGATTTCTCATTTAGAGAAATCTATAGTCGTGTACGCGATAAAACCTGCCTTTTATGTCCTTTGTTCTTCAAAGATGTAGTTAGAATTAATTTAAGGTAATTTGCCCTTTCCTTATCTTACTTTTATCTTTGATGACGAAAACATGGTATTTTCTGACGTTTAAATAAGTGTGAATAATAATTTGTCACATAGATGGCGCAATATTATCGGGAAATACGTTTTATTAGAAAGGTTAATAAGTTTATGATTAAACCCTTGCGTAAAGCTGTTTTACCTGTAGGCGGTCTTGGAACACGTTTCTTACCTGCAACTAAAGCCATGCCTAAGGAAATGCTTCCTGTTGTTGACAAGCCGCTCATTCAATATGCGATTGACGAAGCGCGCGCAGCAGGGATCGAGGAATTTTGCCTCGTTACAGCAAGGGGGAAAGATAATCTTATTGACTATTTTGATGCTGCTCCCGAGTTGGAAAAGACACTACAGGATCGTGGTAAAACCTCAACTTTAGCGGCTCTTGAAGCAAGTGCTATCAGCGCGGGCTCCATGGTGGCTGTGCGGCAAAACATGCCACTAGGTTTAGGGCACGCTATCTGGTGTGCACGCAGCTTTATTGGCAATGACCCTTTTGCGATTTTACTTCCTGACGATATTGTCAAAAGTGATCGCAGCTGTATTGGCCAATTAGCCGATATTTATCATCAGACAGGTGGAAATGTCGTTGCAGTAAACGAAGTACCGCAGCACCTGACAAATCAATATGGTATTTTGGAAACAGGTAAAGATGACGGCAAATTGGTAGAAGTTAAAGGCCTTGTTGAAAAGCCTGCTCCTGCTGACGCCCCCTCAAATCTTTCTATTATTGGCCGTTATGTGCTGACGGCTGATGTGCTGGAGCCTTTGTCACAGCTCAAAACAGGTGTGGGTGGAGAAGTTCAGCTCACTGATGCTATGGCGCAATTAATCGGCAAGCAACCTTTCCATGGTTTACGCTATGAAGGCACTCGCTTTGATTGTGGTAGCAAAGTGGGCTTCTTGGAAGCACAGATTGCAATGTCAATTGAGCGCAGTGATCTAGGTGATGACGTACGTGCATTCCTTAAAAAATATATCTAAGGAGCTGTTATGACATTTAAATATGAATTTGAGCCGACTAATCTGCGTGAATATGATATTCGCGGGATTGTAGGTAAAACCCTCCACCTTGAAGATGCATATGCTATTGGCCGCACTTTTGGCAGTATCATCATTCGCAATGGTGGAAAAACACTTATTGTCGGCTATGATGGCCGGGTTTCTTCTCCTTCATTAGAAGAGGCTCTTGTAAAAGGAGCTTCTGCATCGGGAGTAGAAGTGCGCCGGGTTGGACGTGGGCCTACGCCCATGCTCTATTTTGCGGCCGTAACAGGTCATGCAGATGGCGCGATTATGGTCACAGGAAGCCATAATCCACCAGATCATAATGGCTTTAAAATGATGCTAAAGGGCAAGCCCTTTTTTGGCGAGCAGATCCGTGAATTAGGCCGTTTAGCGGCTCAGGGGGATGTAGTAGCGCAAGCTGAGGGCAAAATAGAGTCCTATGACCCTTCAGAGGCCTATATTGAACGTCTTCTTAAGGATTATGACGGAAAACGTCCCTTAAAAGTTGTGTGGGACAATGGCAATTCGGCAGCAGGTGAAGTTTTACAACGTCTGGTGAAAAAACTGCCTGGCGAACATATTGTTCTTTACCCAGAAATTGATGGGCATTTCCCTAACCATCACCCTGATCCGACTGTTGAAGCTAACTTACAAGACCTCATTGCAGAAGTCCGTAAGCAAAAAGCCGATGTAGGTATTGCCTTCGATGGTGATGCTGACCGCGTTGGCGTTGTGGATAATGAAGGTAATATTCTCTGGGGCGACCAAATTTTAGTGCTTTTGGCTAGAGAGGTATTGCAGCATCATCCTGGTGCAACAATTATCGCTGATGTCAAAGCAAGTCAGGTGCTCTTTGACGAGATAGCCAAAGCGGGGGGAAACCTCTTATGTGGCGCACAGGACACTCACTTATCAAAAGTAAAATGGCTGAAACAAAATCACCTTTAGCGGGTGAAATGTCGGGTCATATTTTCTTTGCAGATAAATGGTATGGCTTTGATGATGCCATTTATGGCGCGATCCGCATCATTAGTGTTGTGAGTAAGTTAGAGGGAACACTTTCGCAAATGCGCGAAGGGCTGCCTAAAATGGTAAGCACTCCCGAATTACGTTTCCCCTGTGATGATAACCGTAAATTTGATGTCATCAAAGAAGTAGCAGCACGCTTGAAAACCGAAGGCGCTGAAGTGTCAGAGATTGATGGCGTCCGTGTTTCTACTTCTGACGGGTGGTGGCTGCTTCGTGCCTCCAACACTCAGGCTGTGCTTGTTGCACGTGCAGAAGCCTTTAGTGAAAAAGGATTGGAGCAGTTGAAAAATGCTTTGGTAAAACAGCTTGAGGCTTCAGGCTTAAAGGCACCTGATTTTTCTGCCCCTGCCTCACATTAAAGACTAATTTGAAAAAACGTATTTTAGATTTCCTCTTTCCGTCTGTTTGTTTCCTTTGCAAAGAAGAAATAGCAGATGGGAGAGGTTTTTTCTGTGCCGACTGTTTTGCATCACTCCGCTTTATTATTGATCCTTATTGTCAGTATTGTGGAGAGCCTTTTGCCTGCGAACATTTGGGAGGCAAAGAAAAATGTTGTTTGTCATGCGAAGAAAATCCACCGCCATGGCAACAAGCACGAGCTGTCTTTGTTTATGATGACGCCTCGCGAAAACTAATTTTACCACTGAAATATGCTGACCGTCTTGAAAATATAAGCCCGCTTGCCCAGCTTATGAGCAAGTTTGGAAAAGATCTTTTTGCAGACCATCCAGTTTTAGTACCAGTACCGCTTCACGCTTTTAAATTATGGTCACGAAGATATAATCAGTCAGCTTTATTAGCTCAAAAACTTGGTAAGTTACTGCAATTAGATGTTGTGCCAGACGCTTTAATTCGTTGTCGTTCAACTAGGCCACTAGCACATCTTTCTGTTAAGCAAAGACATGAGGAACTTAAGGGCGCTTTTCAGATTAATAAAACTCAATTTAAGAAAATAGGAAAAAGGCCTGTTGTTTTAATTGATGATATTTTAACTACCGGAGCCACGGCTGAAGCTTGCGTAACAATATTAAAAGAAGCTGGTTGCGAAAAAATTAGTCTTTTAGTCGTAGCGCGTGCTTGTGAACAAACATTGTAAGTAAGTTAAGGACTTTTAAACATGCCAAAGATAGAAATTTTTACACAATATGGGTGTCCTTACTGCGTAAGAGCTGTCGTTCTTTTGAAAGAAAAAGGCGCAAATTTTACAGAAATTAACGCTCCTCATGGTTCAGTAGAACGTGAAGAGTCCATCCGTCGCTCCGGAGGGAAAAGGACCGTCCCTCAAATTTTTATAGATAATGTTTCTCTTGGTGGGTGTGACGATCTTATGCAACTCGAAAGAGAAGGAAAATTAGATGCTTTATTGCGAGGGAAGCAAAATTAACCACCAAGAGCTACGTCATAAAAAATTAGGCTTTTGGTTAGGATTATGTTTTCTGCTTTTGAGCCTAACACCAGCTTACGCAAAATCTGCTCCGGACTCTTCCACCATTAAAGAGGAAGGTCTTTGGCTGGTGGAATCCAAAGACGGCATTTTTCGTATTGGTGCTTGCGATAAATCCAAAAATTCTAAAGATCTACGTCTTTGTGGCTGGCTTGTTGGTATGAGTTATACTGAGGGTGAACCTGCTGTTGATTATTGGGGGCGCTCTGAATGTGGCCTGGCCATTATTCAAAACTTAAAACGTGATGATGATGGTGCATGGTATGGAGCTATTCTTGATCCAAGGAATGGACGAAAATACCAGGCAAGAATTAAGTTAGAGAAAAATGGTCAATTGCAATTAAGAGGCTATCTGCTTCTTCCTATATTTGGTGAGAGCCAAAATTGGACCCGTTATAAAGGTCCTGCTATCGGGCCAAAATGTAAGATGACTGCGCAAAATAAAAAGTAAGTCGACATTTAAAACCGTATAAAATTTTCAATATGTCATTGGAAATTCAAAAATTCTGCTTGGCCTTCTTTATGTATATAATTGATAAAATGAGGCAAAAGCAGTTTTTTTGGGAATTTCGCTTGATAATTCGTGAAAGAGTCCTGAGTGTTTCAAGATTATTACGATTTCGAACTTTGTTCACTTCCTAAGTTGAATTTTTAATCTGACCTGATTTAGTTGGTCAAATCTTGAAAGCTGCGCTATCACTCAAAGTAATCTTGTTATTAGGTTTCATAAAGCTTTGGTGAGTTTATAATAGACTCACCTTGCAATAATTTTTTACGACGGAATAGTCTAATATTCCGAATTGGAAGGGGTATACGCGCATTATGTCACAGCATTTTTCCCGACGTAGTTTTGCTTTGGGGCTTACGGCTTTAGGTACTGCGGCTGCGACTTATCCTTTAAGAGCAAAGGCCGCTGGTTTGCGCGGTCAGTCCAAGACACTTTGCTTTGTCGGTGGCTATACAAAACATGGCCCCCCAGGTGGTGAAGGAAATGGCTCAGGTATTGCTGTTTTCGAGATGGACAAAGAGTCAGGGTCATTAACGCAGATTGCAACATTTACAGATATTGCTAGTCCGTCATTTATTACACTCTCTAAAGACCGCAAATTTCTTTATGCTTTAAGTGAAATTGACGATTTCAACAAAGCAGGAGATGGCTGTGTTACAGCCTTTGCTGTTGATACACGCACGGGCACGCTGGCAAAATTAAATGCTGTTAGTTCGGGTGGCGCAATCCCTGCGCATTTAAGTATTCATCCTTCTGGTAAATATTTACTTGTCGCAAATTATATTGGTGGCAGCGTAAGTGTTCTTCCTATTCGTAAAGATGGGTCTTTAGGACAGGCAACAGACGTTGTGCATAACACAGGACCACGCCAGCCAGATCGTGCAGATGATAATCCTCCTGGCAATTTTGCGATTTCAGATCATAGCGGTTCTCACCCTCATATGATTGCTACCGATCCAAGTGGCCGCTTTGTAATTGCAGATGATGCTGGATTAGATCGTGTCTATGTCTGGACGCTGGATTTAAAGAGCGGAAAGCTTGTTCCGGCCAAGACACCATATTTTGATATGAAACCCGGTTCTGCACCAAGGCACTTTGTTTTCGATCACTCTGGCAGAATCATGTATAATCTCTGCGAACAAAACTCAAAAGTTGATGTTTGCAAATTTAACCCGGAAACGGGAGAGATTTCTGTCATTCAAAATGTTAGTACAGTAAGCTCACATTTTAAAGGTTCAACACTGGCTGCGGAAATTTTGATTTCCGAAAATGGTAGACACGTATATGTGTCAAACCGATTAGGGGATTCTCTGGCTGTTTTTGAAGTTGGCCGGGACGGTACCCTCACATTACAAGACGAAGTTTGGATGCATGCCGATTACGGCCGGGCGATGATGTTTGATCCTAGCGGCAATTTCCTCTTTTGCGCGAATCAGCGTTCAGATGCAGTTACGTCTTTCCGTGTCAATAAAGCCACTGGTGAGCTGACTTTCACCAATCACTTTACAGCGGTCGGTAGCCCCACAACCTTTGCTTTTATGAACACTGATCCTGAATTTTAAAATCAGATTATAAAATTTAGGGATGCATTTTAAGCGGAGGTTAGTTTGAACTAATCTCCGCTTAATTTTTAATTACGCTTAAATAAAGCGATATAATTAATGCTCAAATCATGGCTGACGCGCCAATGTGGCGGTCTGTAAGATAGGCCATTTATATGAGTGAGCTGCAATCCAACCTGACGCGACATCTGGTCAAGTTCTGCGGGTTTTATAAATTTTTTCCAATCATGCGTGCCGATGGGTAAAAGACGCAATAGATATTCTGCACCCAGTTTTGCTACGAGAAATGAGCGTACGGTGCGACTGAGAGTGGATATAACAACTTGTCCCCCTGGTTTTGTTAACTGAGCCAGTAATTTTAAAAATTCCTGAGGGTCCCTGACATGTTCAATAATTTCCAAAGCGCATACGACATCAAAATTTCGTTTATCTTCGACTAAATGTTCTGCCTGACCTGCCATGTAAGAAAGAGGCGCTGCTGATGAGGGGAGTGGTGATGATTTAAGGTGAGCTTGGGCCGCTTTAATGGCTTCTTCGCTTGCATCAACCCCCAGAGTCTCGAATCCTAAACGGGCAAAACTTTCGCTAGCAAGGCCAGCGCCACACCCAATATCAAGCAAAGTTGGTAGTTCTGAAGCAATATTTTTTTTTGAAATAAAATTTTTTTTCACCCATTCTGTGCGTACGGGATTCATAGCATGAAGCGGAGCCATTGGGCCCTTTGGGTCCCACCATTGCTCTGCAAGGGCGCTAAAACGGTCAATTTCTTCTTTTACAACCGAAGTGTCTTTAAGGTTAGAAGTTTCCTCAGAACCTTTCTCAGGCATGGCTTTCATGGCTCATTCCTCTATTGAAAATAAAATTTGATAAACAGCTCTTGCTAGACGTCACTTAACAAGATGAGTATGTGATTAATTCTTTCTATGCAGATAAGTCTGTGTCTATCGGAGCTATCGTCCTAATGTCCACGCTTGATCCCTCTCAGGGTGATCCTAGCAGCCCGCTTAAAAATAATCATCCTCATAAGTCGCGTACTATCGTCATGAAATTTGGTGGTACATCTGTGGGCGACTTAGAGCGTATTCGTAACGTTGCCCAAAAGATTAAGATCGAACATGATCAAGGTAATCGAGTGGCTGTCGTTGTTTCGGCCATGGCTGGCGTTACGAACCAAATGGTCAAATATTGTTTTGACCTCGACACCATGCCGGCAATGGAAGAATATGATGCTGTTGTGGCCTCGGGTGAACAAGTGACGAGTGGTCTGGTAGCCATAGCATTAAATAAGATAGGTGTTCCGGCGCGCTCTTTTCAGGGCTGGCAAGTTCCTCTCATCACCGATGATGCCCATGGTAAGGCCGGTATTGAAACAGTTGATGGAACTGCCATAAAAGCCTGTTTGGATCAGGATATTGTGCCTGTTATTGCTGGTTTCCAGGGTGTTGACCGTTCAGGTCGGATTGCCACACTAGGGCGTGGTGGGTCTGATACGTCAGCTGTTGCATTTGCTGCGGCAATTAAAGCTGACCAATGTGACATTTATACAGATGTTGACGGCGTTTATACGACCGATCCCCGTATAGTTACCAAAGCTAAAAAACTAGATACAATTACCTATGAGGAAATGCTGGAATTAGCCTCGGTTGGTGCAAAAGTTTTACAAACACGTAGTGTTGCCTTAGCAATGCGGGAAAAAGTGCGTGTTCGTGTGCTATCTTCATTTGATAAAACAGATGATAGCAGTGGTACTATTGTTGTAGATGAGAATGAAGGCATGGAAAAAGAGCTCGTAGCTGGTATTGCTTACTCGTTAGATGAATCTAAAATCAGTATTCGTAATGTTCCCGATAAGCCTGGAGTAGCAGCAGCGATTTTTGGCTCTCTATCTGGTGCTGGCATAAATGTGGACATGATTGTTCAGAGTATTGGTATTGATCAAAGTACGAACATGACCTTTACAGTGAGTAAAGGTGAAGAACATCGTGCCTGTCAGATTTTAGACGAACATCGTAAAGAAATACATTTTGGTGAAGTGAGCACATCTCACGATGTTGTAAAAATCAGCGTTGTTGGGGTAGGTATGCGCTCAAATACTGGCGTTGCGGCAACAATGTTCAGAACTTTGGCCGAGCGTGGTATTAATGTTCAGGTTATATCTACAAGCGAAATTAAGATTTCTGTTTTAATAAATGCAGAATATACCGAGCTTGCTATGCGGGCATTGCATGCAGCTTACGGGCTTGATGCTGAGAAGGAAGACTGTTGATGAACGACTCATCCAAGAGCAAGCGAGATGACGCTCGTAAAGCTCTTAACCAATTATGGAAGCCAGGGTGCGACTTTTTAGGTACAGAATTCGCTATCCTTGGAGGGGCCATGTCCTGGGTGAGCGAGAGAAATCTGGTATCAGCCATTTCTAATGCCGGGGGGTTTGGTGTCATAGCATGTGGTGCGATGTCTCCCGAAAGATTAGAAGAAGAAATCATCGCGACAAAAGCACTAACAAAGCGCCCTTATGGGGTTAATTTAATTACAATGCATCCTGAGCTTGATAAGCTTGTGGATGTCTGTCTAGCCCATAATGTGTCTCACATTGTTTTAGCTGGTGGCGTACCCACGGGGGCTACGATTCGCCGTGTGCGTGACGGAGGAGCTCGTGCAATCGGTTTTGCTCCTGCTTTAGCTTTGGGACGTCGCCTCATTAAATTAGGTATCGAAGCCCTGGTTATTGAAGGATCAGAAGCCGGGGGACATGTCGGCCCCGTGTCACTCAACGTTCTGGCTCAGGAAATTTTGCCGCATATTTCTGAGGTTCCTGTATTTGTTGCTGGTGGATTGGGACGTGGCGATGCTGTTCTTTCTTACTTAGAAATGGGAGCCGCTGGAGCGCAGCTAGGGACTTTATTTGCGGCTTCATCCGAAAGTATTGCTCACGATAATTTCAAAAATGCTTTCCGCCGCGCCAATGCTCGAGATGCTGCTGTGTCAGTGCAATTAGATGAACGCTTCCCTGTTATTCCTGTCCGTGGGCTAACAAATGCAGCAAGTCGCTCTTTCATGAAGCACCAGGCTGATATGCTCAATAAATTTCAGAATGGTGAAATTGAACGTGAGAAAGCGCAGCTCGAAATTGAGCATTTTTGGGCTGGGGCTTTACGTAAAGCTGTCATTGAGGGCGATGTGGAAAATGGTTCTGTCATGGCAGGTCAGTCAGTGGGTATGGTTAAAGAAATCAAACCTGTTTCTGAGATTATGTCTGTGCTAGTTGATCAGGCTGTAGAAGCTCTTGAAAAGCGTGAAACACTTTTTTCGTGAGTTGTTGCTATAAATGTCTTGGGTAGCTCTTTGAATAAGTAATGCTCATTTCGTTCACATTTTAATCCATAAAAGAAGGTAGTAAGCATGTCTGAACCCTATTCTGACAAAAAGGTCCCCGTACAACCAACAGTTGGGGAAATGCTGCGCTCGAAGCGTGAGGCCTTAGGGTGGAGTGTGAACGCTGTTGCACAGCATCTAAAAATTCGTGCCCCAGTTTTGGAAGCGTTAGAGCGTGATGATTATCACGCTCTACCTGGTCAAGCATATGCAATTGGCTTTCTAAAGAGCTATGCTGGCTTATTGGGGCTTAATGTCGAAGATGTCATTGCTAATTTTGCAGGTGAACATTCAAAACGGCGTGAGTCTGGATTAGAAAAACCCAAGCTTAGCTTCCCGCAAGCTGTAGATGACCACTCCGTCCCTAAATGGTTACTCATATTGCTCGGTCTTGGTGTTGTGGGAGCTGCCTATGCGGGTTGGTACCATTTCACGCCACATGATGAGCTTATAAAAAAGGCGATAAATTCTTCCGAAATAAAAATAGAAGATGGCATTAATAATAGCATTAATCGCAATATGCCTCTTCAAACCTTGCCTTCTCACGATGCTCCCCATGATGAAATAAAGAATAGCGAGTTAGCTGGTAAGGTTCCTGAGCAAAATTTTGCCTCTTCAGAAACTGTTTCTTCTGGACAACAAAGTGAAACGCAGGGTGAGTCCCAGAGTGAAGCGCAAAATAATATGGCGTTAAAACCAGCGCTAGCAGAAAACGCTTCTTCGGATGATCTTAAAGCGTCATCGTCTGATACTGCCGATACTGAAGTGGCAAAACCGCAACAACCAGTATCACCTTTTGTGGCTCCCTTACCTAAGGTTACTGAAGAAAAAACGACCTCCGAAGAGAATAAAGCTTCTGCTACAGGGTTTGATTTGCAGTTCGTGCAAGATAGTTGGGCCAAAATTACCGATGTGAACGGAAAAACATTGGAGTCTAGGGTCTTTAAAGCCGGCGAGAACTGGCATGGTGAAAAAGCGGCATCACCTTATAAAATTACTGTAGGAAATGCAGGCGGTGTTGTTGTTAAAGCTGGAGATGTAACAAGTGCTCCATTAGGACAGTTAGGGCAGGTCAAGCGTAATATTGTTCTGAGTGAGGATATGATTGTTAAAGGCGATTTTGGTCATAATAGTCAGAAACAACCAGATAAAACCTCGGAGCTGAAAGAAGAAAAGAAAGCACCTTCTTTTTCCAAAGGCCTAGATCAAGACAGCGTTACGCATTAAATAAAGTTTTGTTTAGAAAATTCGCTTTTTATTCATGGGTTGTCATAGTGTGACTCAGAAAGGTTTTCCATGAGCAGTTATCGTCCGTACCAACATATTGAGCGCCGCAAATCGCGTCAGATCCATGTGGGTAAAGTCGCTGTTGGGGGAGATGCTCCCATTTCCGTTCAAACCATGACGAATACGCTCACCACGGATATTGAAGCGACAATCGCGCAAATTCGTAAAGCTGAGCTTGCTGGTGTTGATATCGTTCGTGTTTCCTGTCCTGATGAGGCAAGCACAACGGCGCTTAAAACGATTATTGAAGAAGTGAATGTGCCTATCGTGGCTGATATTCACTTTCATTATAAAAGAGCCATTGAGGCTGCTCAGGCTGGAGCTGCCTGTTTGAGAATCAATCCAGGAAATATTGGTAGTGCGGAACGTGTGCGTGAAGTGGTGAATGCTGCACGCGAGCATGGTTGCTCTATTCGTATTGGCGTTAATGCAGGTTCTCTTGAGAAGCATCTTCTTGAAAAATATGGTGAACCTAATCCAGAGGCGCTTGTTGAGAGTGCTCTTGAACACGCCAAAATACTTCAGGATCATGACTTTCATGAATTTAAAATTAGCGTAAAAGCGTCTGATGTATTTATGGCTGTAGCGGCTTATCAACAGCTTGCTGATTGCTGCGATCATCCTCTTCATATTGGTATTACAGAGGCCGGCTCAAAAAGAGCTGGCACGGTCAAATCGTCTATCGGGCTGGGAAATCTTTTATGGGCCGGTGTGGGTGACACAATGCGTGTCTCTCTTTCAGCCCCTCCTGAAGAAGAGGTCTTGGTTGGTTGGGATATTTTAAAGTCACTGGGCTTAAGACATCGTGGCGTGAAAATTATTTCATGCCCATCATGTGCACGCCAGGGCTTTAACGTTGTCGAGACTGTTCAGACACTTGAAGACCGACTGCAGCATATTAAAACCCCCCTTACACTTTCCATTATTGGATGTGTGGTAAATGGCCCAGGTGAAGCCTTAATGACCGATGTTGGCGTTACAGGTGGTGGGCAGGGGCGTCACATGGTTTATATGGCTGGGAAGCAAGATCATACGACCCCTGCAGAAAATATGATTGATCATATTGTAGAGCTTGTGGAAGAGCGTGTGGCTGCTATTGAGAAAAACAAAGCAGAGCAGGCTGAAAAAACTTCTGATCTAGCGGCAAAATAATGGCAAAACTACAACCCCCTCGTGGAACGCATGACCTTCTGGGTGAAGAAATGCGTCGCTATGCTCATATTATCGAAAAAGCGAGAGATATTTTTCGGTGTTATGGGTTTTCGGAATGGGCCACGCCCATTTTTGAAGATACGCGTGTTTTTGCCCGATCTTTGGGGGAAACATCTGACGTTGTCTCCAAAGAAATGTACAGCTTTCTTGACAGAGGGGGTGATAGCCTAACTCTTCGCCCGGAAGGGACTGCGGCTATTTGTAGGGCGCTTGTGTCTAATTCACTGACACAAACTTTGCCACAAAAAGTCTTTTATCATGGGCCCATGTTCCGTTATGAACGGCCTCAAAAAGGTCGTTTTCGTCAATTTCACCAAATTGGTGCAGAATTTATAGGCGCTAATGGCCCTTTAAGAGACGCCGAAACCATTGCTATGGCGAAAGATTTTCTGGCCTCATTAGGGCTGGAAAATAAGATAACGCTTGAACTGAATACGTTGGGTGATGCAGAAAGCCGTCATGCATGGAGAGAGGCACTTATTGCCTATTTCAGCCGTTATAAAGATCAGCTTTCAAAAGATAGCCAAACACGTTTAGATATTAATCCCCTGCGTATTCTTGATAGTAAAGCAGAGCAGGATAAGCAGCTTTTGGGTGAGGCCCCATTATATGCTGATTATCTAAATAATAATTCCCGTCAATTCTGGGATGAGCTAAGAAATTATCTCACGGCCTTTAACGTATCTTTTGTAGAAAATCCTCGTATTGTGCGTGGGCTTGATTATTACAGCCATACAGCCTTTGAGTTTGTTACAACTGAGTTGGGTGCTCAAGGCACTGTTTTGGCCGGTGGTCGCTATGAAGGTTTAATAGAAGAGATGGGTGGTCCTCAAATTCCTGCTATTGGTTGGGCTGCAGGAATTGAGCGTCTTTCTTCACTTATGACCTTAGATGAGGCTGCTAAAGGAGGGGTTGCGTTACTGCCTTTAGGAGACAAAGCTCTTTTGCGTGCTATAGAAATTACTCACAAACTTCGCCAAGCAGGTATAAAGGTTGCGCTTGAAGTTAAAGGTAATATGAAAAAAAGGATGGATCGTGTTTTACAGTCAGGGGCTAGCCACGCTGTATTTCTGGGTGACGAAGATTTAACACGAGATGTCGTCCAATTGCGCGATCTTGCTCAACGTGAGCAGAGAGAAGTCCCAGTTTCTCAGCTTGTCGAGACATTTAAGCAGGTTTAAAGGTTATCTATAGTGTCGATTGATCATAGGCTAGAGCAAATTATTGCCCGCTTTGAGGAATTACAGGCCCTTATGTCTTCAAGTGAAGGGGCTGGGGAAGATTTTGCTCAATTATCCCGTGACTATGCGGCTTTAGAAGGGCCTGTTTCTGCTATTCGTGCCTGGCAAAGTGCTATTCAGCAGCGTGAAGAGGCACAGGCACTTTTAAAAGATCCAGATTTTAAAGAATTGGCTGAAAATGAAATTCACGAAGTTGAAAAGAATTTGCCTTCTTTAGAACATGCAATGCGTTTAGCGCTGCTTCCAAAAGATGCAGCAGATGAACGTAGTGCTATTTTGGAAATCCGACCCGCAGCTGGTGGTGATGAAGCCGGGCTTTTCGCGGCTGAACTTTTTGATGCTTACAGGCGTTTTTCCGAAAAGCATGGCTGGCGCTTTGAAATTATGTCTTTGACAGAGAGTGAGCTTGCTGGCCTTAAGGAAGGTGTTGCCACCATATCCGGCGCAGGTGTGTTTGCTAAGTTAAAATATGAATCTGGCGTGCATCGTGTTCAGCGTGTGCCGGCTACAGAGAGCCAGGGACGTATTCATACTTCAACTGTTACGGTTGCCGTCTTGCCTGAAGCTGAGGACGTTGATGTTCATGTTAATGAAGAAGATTTACGTATAGACGTTTATCGTGCTTCTGGAGCAGGGGGGCAGCACGTCAATAAAACAGAAAGTGCCGTTCGTATTACCCACATACCTTCGGGTGTTGTTGTGGCCATGCAGGAAGAACGGAGTCAGCACCGTAACCGTGAAAAGGCTATGAAAATTTTGCGTTCACGCCTTTATGAGCAGGAACGTCAAAGAGTGCATAATGACCGTGCTGCCAACCGTAAAGCCCAGGTAGGGACAGGCGATCGTTCTGAAAGGATCAGAACGTATAATTTTCCGCAAGGGCGCGTTACTGATCACCGCATTAATTTAACTCTCTATAAAATCGCTCAAATAATGGCGGGAGATTTTGAAGAGATTGTTGATGCTCTGACTCAATATGAACAAACAGAATTACTAGCGGCAGAAGGCTTTCACAGCTAGTTATTACGATGTTGGTGCAGCACATTTTGCAGAATGACCTGGCTGATGTTCTGCTGCACCAGGATCAGCATAATCTGTTAGATAGAAATCGTTAAAATTTTCTGTCCCAACGGCCTCGTAATAATGGCTGTCAGGATTATGGAGCACGCCTTCACTACTAACTCTATGGCTTTCTATATGACCGTTATGATTGACTGTGATTTCTCCACAAAGAACATAAGGAACATCCAGCCGACCAAGAGGAACAGGGACAGTGATGGCTTTACTGTCATGATTGATGGAAAGCGCAAATGTTGAAACTAAAGCCCCATTGATATAAAGCCGTGAAACCTCAGAAATTTCATCTTCAGCACGGCGATCAATGACCGTAAAACTGCCTCCAGTCGGGCCATTAATTTGGGGTGCTGTCTGAGCAGAAACCGGGCTGAAATATGTGAAATAAGCTAAAATTAAGCTAGAGATAATTAGTCGTCGCATGTTCATTACCCCCCCATTTTTAAAATTATAGTGCAAAGTTTTTATGATCAGTAAAAAAAAACTTATCGACGCAGCCCTGAAAAAACTAGACGAAGCTGGCATTGATGATCCGAGAACTGAAATTAATCACATCTTAAAGTGGGTTCTTAACTTTGATGCTTTGGCGTTAATGAACTGTCAAGAGGTAGCTGATGAAAAAGCAGAGAGCTTTAATCACGTTATAGAGCGTCGTGCTCAACGGGAGCCACTTGCCTACATAATTGGCCAGCAGCCATTTTGGACATTAGATTTTGAGGTCAGTCCTGAAACATTAATCCCACGAGGAGATAGTGAAACCCTTATTGAGGCTTTATTAGAAGTTCGGCCCAAAAAGGACGAAATTAAGTCTATTTTAGATTTAGGGACAGGGACAGGCTGCCTGCTTTTGGCTGCTTTAAGCGAATACTCAGATGCACAAGGGTTAGGTGTTGATATAGCCCCAGACGTTATAAAACTTGCAGAGCGTAATGCAGCCCTTAATAAGCTTTCAGAACGTGCCAGTTTTAAGCTAAGCACCTGGGCAGATGCCGTAGAAGGGACCTTTGACGTCATTATATCAAACCCACCTTATATTGAACGTTCTGTTGTTGGAACATTAATGCCAGAAGTATCACATTATGAGCCGCATCGGGCTTTAGATGGGGGTGATGATGGATTAGATGCTTATCGTATTTTATGTTCAAGTTTACCGGCTTTGCTGAAAGATGACGGTTGCATTATTTTTGAGCTTGGTTTGGGGCAGGAAAAAGATGTTCTGGAAATTGCTTCAAAAGCCCATCTTGGAAAGTGCCTGGTCAAAAGAGATTTGAATGGCATAAAAAGAGCTTTGGTGCTCGAGAAGTGTAATTAATATATTGGCTAAACGTCATAAAGTTGGTAAGAGGATCAAGGTGTATTAGGAGATGAGAAAATTTTTCTCCTAGCTTATCTCTCCAAAGATTAGAAATTGCAGCCTGGTAAGCGGGTATTATGCTTATAAGGTCAAGAGATAAGCTGCCTCGGAAAGACCCTTAAACCAGAGATTAGCGGGTAAGAATGATATGAAGCGTATGAGAAGCCGTCATCATCGCACAGGAAGCGGTGGGGGATCATCACGTAATAGCAATGGCCAGATGCCCCTTAACCGAAACCATGTCTTTGAAAGTAACGGGCCCGATCTACGCGTTCGTGGCACTGCTCAGCAACTTTTTGAAAAATATTTACAGTTAGGGCGTGATGCGACCGGAACGGGTGACCGGATTCAGGCTGAAGCCTATTTTCAACATGCAGAGCATTATTTCCGTACATTAAATGCGATGAATCTTGCTGCTCAGTCAGCCCAGCAGGAAAGAGCGGAGCGCCAACGCTCATATGAGCAGGCACGTATGGAGCGTCGTGAGCAGTCAATGCGTGATGGTCGTGAACGAGGAGATGCTTCCTCTGAAGAAGAGGAAACACGTCATCAGCCTCACGAAGATCGTGATGACATTGATGACCAGGAAGAAGAATAATCAAATTTAAAAAATTTGTTAAAAAGGGGGCGTAATTAGGCCCCCTTTTTTTATGCTTAAAATGACAAAAAGCTCTGACGTTCTTTATTTATAAAATAAAGATGAAAGCAATAATATTTCTGATTTTAAAAGAGATTGGTAGCGGCGGACGGATTTGAACCGCCGACCAAGGGATTATGATTCCCCTGCTCTACCACTGAGCTACGCCGCCATATCAGTCCTCATTGCGAGGCGATGGGTGGGTTCTAAGCCAGGATGAGAATAGTGTCAACGGGGATAAGCAGAAGAATTTACCTTTTTTAAGCATGAGCCGTAAAAACTTGAATTTCAATTCTTATTACCGCCAAAAAAACCTCTATGAGGTCTCATTTTGTATGAAAGAACTAAGAATCTCTCATGATCCTAAGCGGCCTTGTGTAAAGCCGGCTTACGATCTCTAAGGTGTAAAATGGTATGTTATTTAGAAGATAAAGGCTTTTTGTTATGGGGGGCCATTGATGAGTTTTTTCTGCCGTAAAATGCGTAAGTTAAAACACCAAGGGTGCTGTAAATTATCAATAATAGTAAGGGGATAGCATTACCACCCACAAGTGAATGGATCATATTTGCAATTAGCGGAAAGCCCATCACGCAGCAAAATCCGATACCTATAGCGGGTACAAATCCAATCCATATGCCTTTAATACGGATACCGCCAAAAGGAACGCTAAAGGGGCGGGGTGTGTCTGGGTGTTTGTTACGCTGCCAAATGACAGTAAAGCAGACGATACCAAACGCAGCTGACGTTCCTATAGAAACAAGGTCGCTAATAATATCAATTGGCATAGTAGCTGTCATAAGGCCAATAATGGCACCTATAATAATCGTGCCAATCCAGGGGGTGCGGCGCTTAGGATGAACGCGGCAAAATATTTTGGGAATAAGTTGATCGCGACCAATGGTTAAAAGCACACGTGACTGTGCATACATCAACCCTAATAAAACTGAACATAGACCGATTGTCGCACCGATATTAACCAGTAAAGCCAGCCATGGTTTGTTCATGATACGTGTGGCAACGGCTATAGGGTCAGCAACGTTTAATTGCTGATAAGGCACGATCCCGAGTAATACGGCAGCAACGGCAATATAGATTAATGTGCATATAATCAGGCTGCCAATAATGCCAATCGGGACGTCACGCGTAGGGTTGCGCGCCTCTGAAGAGGCTGTTGAAACAGCCTCGAAACCTGCATAGGCATAAAATATAGTAGAGGCAGCTCTAAAGATACCAGCAACCCCGTAATGAAAATTTCCTTTTGAAGGAGGAATAAAGGGATGCCAGTTACTTGGGTGAATCGCCTTAAAGCCGACAATCATAAAAAGAAATAAAACACCAACTTTGAGAACTACAATTAACGTATTGAAACGGGCAGTTTCTTCAATACCACGCACCAAAAGCCACGTAATAAAAGCAATGGCAATAAAGCCCACAGCATCAAAACGCCAAGCAACTGAAAGACGCGTCCCATCAGAACCAGGGACAGGTTGAAATGTAGATTGGTGCAAAAATTCAGGTATATGTATGCCTAATGAGCTTAAAAGTGATGTGGCATAGCCAGATAGTCCGGCCGCTACAGCAGTGCATGAAATGCCATATTCTAATAAAAGCAGCCATCCCACTGTCCATGCAGCTTTTTCGCCCATAGAAATATAAGCATAAGAATAGGCTGAGCCCGAAACTGGAAAGGTCGAAGCCAATTCACCATAGGAAAGAGCCGTGAAAAGGCAGGCTAAAGCCGCAACAAGAAAAGAGAGTAAAACAGAAGGGCCAGCATATTCCGCGGCTGCTGTGCCTGTCATGACATAAATACCCGCTCCCACAGTTGTGCCTACACCCATTAATAATAATTGGAAGGCGGTGAGCTTTTTTTTCAAACCGTGGCTTTTATTTTCCGCCGTAACTTGTGCCAAACTTTTACGTCTTGGATCATGTTTTGACGGGGTGGGCGGAGCGGATAAGGTCATATTTTCCGTTAGGGCTCAGTAATGAAAAAGCCTTCGCAAAGAGGAAGGCAAAATCGTGCTTGGTAAAAATTTAATTCTGTCTCTTGTTAGCTGCGAAATCTTTCTAAGGAAAGGGTGAGATTAAAATGAAAGAAAAAGAGCTGATCCAATACCGACACATAAACAATAAATTCCAAAAGGTGTTAAGGCCTGATGATCTTTTTTATGAAAAAAATGTAAAAGTAGTTTGGAACATATAAGAGCCGTTACTCCTGCCGCAACAGCGCCTAACAAGGATTGATAAATAATAGTTGATGTCAGGCTAACATGACGCATTTCCCATAATTCTTTTGCAGTAGCGGCTAAAATAATTGGTTGTGCCAAAAGCAACGAAAAACGGGCAGAATTTAAATGCGTTAAACCTCTCAAAAGGCCGCCATTCATTGTTGCGCCTGAGCGTGAAAAACCAGGGAGCAAAGCCAGACACTGCCAGACACCTATTATAAACGCATCTTTGAAGGTAATTTTATTCAACTCTTGATCACCGCGTTCTTTGGTACGGTTTCGTAATTGTTCGGTGGCGATCAATAAAATGCCGTTTAATGTTAAAAATAGGGCTACCATTATTGGAGTAGCAAATAATATCCTAAGTTTATGCTCAAAAAGACCGCCAATAGCCACAGCCGGTAATGTTGCAATAATTAAAGCTGCACAAATTTTTATAGCCTTTTGTCGGCCGGTTTTGCCTGAATATCCTAGCAGACCACGCAAAATGCCCATCCAGTCTTTCCAAAAAACACCTGCCAGAGCAATAAGCGTGCCTACATGTAGCATTGTGAGAAAGGGAAGGAAAAAGTCGCTATTTTTATCAAACGACCAGTGAAGCAAGCCCGGTACTAATACGGCATGACCCAAACTACTCACAGGGAAAGGCTCCGTTATTCCTTGAATTACGGCAAGGATGAGCGCTTGTAAGTAGGTCATGCTTTTTCTAAGCTCCTTAAAAGTTGATAGTCATCTGATAAAAGGCTAGCCTTAAAAATTCCATAAAATCTTTATTTTCTAAAAAGCTTGACCCTTTTATAAGAGATCTTTACCCCAAGCTTATTAGCAAAGCTTAAAACGAAATTCGAGGTCACTATGCAAAGCATTATTAAGGGCCGGGTTGGCGCATTTATTGCAAGTGCTGGTGTGTTAGTACTAACAATCAGTTTCGTTTTGTACGCTTTAAGGTTAAGCCAGGGTGATACAAATTCATTAACGTCTTATAAAGCCTCTTTCATTTCAGCTAATGGACTTGCCGCTGGTGCAAAAGTGACTTTAGGGGGTGTTGTTATAGGGCGGGTTAACTCCATCACACTAAACCCTGTTTTGGGTAAGGTTCTTGTGGCTTTTGGCGTTGATTCGCAGTTCCATTTACCGGCTGATACCGCCGTTACAATTGGTTCATCTACATTAACAGGTGAAAATGCCCTAAAGTTGCTGATCGGAAAAAGTCATGAGTCTCTTGCAGCAGGGAGCACCATTAATGATGCACGCCCACTGCTATCGCTTGAGCAACAAATTAGTAACTACATCTTCAATGTTGGTGGGTTGTAAGGCTCAGTCATTCATTGGGTAAGAGGCCAAAAGCCGCCTTTGTTTTAGCCATGAGCGAAGCAGCGAAAAGGCACCTGAACTTTTCCAACCAGCTTTTTTCTTTGCGGCACCTATAAGAAAAGTCTGGCGGTAATGGTAAAATTGAGCACGATAGGCTTCCCAGAGGCTGGTTTGTCGGTCCCATATATGGATTGCTTCAGAACCTACGCCATTTATTTCTATAATCTGAAAATCTTCACCACGTTTTAAAGCGTCAATAGATGAAAATTTGACATCAATGCGCCCAAAATGGAAATCGGGAATATCTGTCATAATGTCATTAACGCGTTGCGAAAGGGCTTTTGTGATGTCACTGCGTGCATCCCTAAAAATAGCGCCTTTACAATGATTCCCTGCAAAAACCAGCGATAATTTTTCATCTTTCGCTAAAATGTCATTTTCGCGGTGACCTAGGCGAGGAAGATAAATATGAGGGATAAGAGCCATTCTGGGGTCTTTATGAATAAGCTCTTTAATGGTTGAAGTTCCATCTCCTACGAGAACAGGCGATTCCTTATAGGTGATTGAGGAAATATGTCCTTTTTCATCATCGGGGTGACGAATATAAAAAATACCTGCTTCAAGCGGGTGAGTAATAAGAGCTTGAGCCATAAGCATAATATTTGGAGGGAAAAGTGGGAGAGTCTTTTTAAGAGTCTCTTGGTCTGGAACAAGCTTAACCCCAGTACCATTGCAGCCAATATCAGGCTTTATTACAACCGGAAAAGAAATATTACCATGCTTCATGGCAGCAAGAGCATTACGAAAAGCCAAAGACCCACTTTGGAAAATGACGTAAGGTGCGATAGCACTTTTAGCAACTGGACCAGCATCATCCAAAATTGAGCTTTTACTTTCTCCGCAGAGGCCCCCTGTTTCTATACGGGGATTAGCTGCTGTCGCTATGCTGAGATCACGATATTTAAGCCCCATAAAGATCCAGTATAAAACTATTGGGGTGTAAAAAAACGTATCTGGCCAAAATTCAAATAGAGAAAGGGTGCTGGTCTGCTTAGAAGACGACATAGTGATTTAGCGACTCACTTTTTGAAAATGGGCAATCAAACGCCCGATCACGAAAATACAAAGAACAAAACCGGCTAATCCAGCCCAACGCCAGCCACTTTTATGCGCTAAAAGCCAGCCTCCAATGTGGAGTGAAAGATAAAATAAAAAGGATGTCCAAATAAGGGTGGCAAAAACAGCAGTGACGGTAAAAAGCCAAAAAGGTGCATGGTAAAAGCCACATGCCGTATAAAGTGGTAAACGCGCTCCGGGGACAAAACGCGATATACCAACAATTTTAATAACGTTTTTATCGAACCATTTTTGAGTTTGTTTCTGGCTTGGTAGTGTTAAAAAACGTTTTACCCTAGGCCACTTTGCTCCAGCCCATCCAAGGCCATAAAGCCCAACATCACCAACGGCAATGCCAATATAAAGTGAGACAAGTCCCAATATAATTGAAATTTCATGCGCTTGTGTTGCTATGGCGGTTAAGACAGTTGCCACGTCTTCTAAGATAAAAGTGCCGATAATAATACTCAGCGCTTTAACCCAAGCGGATTGCGATGTGATAAAAGAAGTAAAGTTAAACACTAGGCAGTGAATTTCCAGTTATAAGCAAACGAAGTTTGCCATGCTGTTATATGTTGTGCAATCTCTAGCTGTTTAAGAATGAGACGGCTAGAGATTTTTATAATTTTGCTGCCTGACAGATTTCTAATTCTATTACGCTAAAAAGGTGAGCCCTATGGAAAGACGTAACTTCCTTTCTTTATTAGCAGCAGGAAGTCTGTCCATTCCGGTCATGACAAAAGCAGGGCCAGTTATGAGTAGCCCTGGCAATAAGGCTATGACTTATCGAAGCTTTTTACAGTCTGTTCGAGCGCAAGCTATTGCCCGAAATGTTCCAGAATATGTCATTGAACAGGCTTTAATGAGTTTATCAGCGCCTAACCAAAAGGTTTTGGATAGAAGCAGACATCAGCCAGAATTTACTTTGACATGGGAACAATATCAGCAGCGTGTTTTAGGCGCGCAGAGATTTCAAAAAGGCGTTCAAACCTATAGTGAAGTTAGCAAAATTTTAGAGCCAATTGCTCAGCAATATCAGTGTGACAGCTCTATCATTATGGGTATCTGGGGTCTGGAATCGTCTTTTGGTCAAACGCAAGGCAAGTTTAATGTAATCGATGCTTTGGCAAGTTTGGCTTATGCAGGACGTCGCAAGAAATTTTTTCGTAGCGAGCTCTTAAAAGCCCTAACTATTTTGGGGCGGGGCGATATCTCTCCTGAACTCATGCTAGGGAGCTATGCTGGTGCTATGGGGCAGCCCCAATTTATGCCAAGTGCTTATTTGCGTTTTGGCGCTGATGGTAACGGGGATGGAAAAAAAGATATTTGGAATTCTTTGCCCGATGTCTTTGCCTCGATCGCTAATTATTTGAGTCACTCTGGGTGGAAATTTGGCCAACCCTGGGGTGAGCAGGTTATTGTCCCAATTGGAGAAGATGGTCGGTTTGTATCTTTAGGCTCAAAAAATTATAAACAGGCACAAAGTCGTTCTATTAGTGAGTGGGTTAGTCTTGGTGTTACGCGTCCTGACGGCTCAGCACTTGATGAAACTTTGCCTTCTGCCAGGTTAATACAGCCTGATGGTGCAGGCACAGACGCCTTTTTGGCTTATTCCAACTTTAGAGCCATAAGGGCCTATAACCCTTCTGATTATTATGCTTTGGCTGTGGGAATTTTGGGACAAAGGTCAACAGAATTACGAAGCTTCTAGACGAATCCATAAAGCCAGCGTAGACGAATAAAATGAACTCTGAAAAGAGTAATAGGTTTTTTAGCGAAAATGGGGACTAGCGTGCAGACAAGACGTGCTCTTATGGGGGGAATAGGTGCCTTTACTGTCGGACTTGGTTTGGCACCAAAAGACTTTGGAGCACGGGCTTTGGCTGCTTCTGCTCGCACACAAATAAAAAAACGTAACGCTCAGGCCGAATCAGCAACCAGCTTGGATGGTATGGCTCAAACATTGCTTGGGCCCATGCCTATACCAGCACGATGGGCCTATATAATCGATGTAACAACAAATACTGTTTTACTCGAAAAGGCTTCAAATGAGCGTATGGTGCCGTCATCTTTAACAAAAATGATGACGGCATATATTGTTTTTGCCTTTCTTGCGGCAGGGAGGCTTCAACTTGACCAACAGCTCCCTGTTAGTGAAAAAGCATGGCGCATGCAGGGGTCAAAAATGTTTGTGCCCCTTGGCAAAACTGTTTCTGTTAGTGATCTTATTCAAGGGATGGTCATTCAGTCTGGTAATGATGCCTGCATTGTGCTTGCAGAACATCTAGCCGGTTCAGAAGAACGTTTTGCTGTTATGATGAATGAAATGGGCCAGCGTCTGGGGCTTACAGGGTCTCATTTTATGAATGCGACAGGCTGGCCCGTCGATAACCACTATATGACGGCGCATGATGTAGGTTTGTTAGCGGCGCATTTAATTCGTGATTTCCCCCAATATTATCATTTTTTCAATGAAAAAGAGTTTCTTTTTAATCACATCCGTCAGGGTAACCGAAATGTCCTTGTAGATAAGGGGTTAGCTGATGGGCTCAAAACGGGCCATACTGATGCAGGTGGATTTGGGCTATGTGCAAGTTCATTGCGCAACGGTACACGCGTTATCATTGTGCTAAATGGACTAGCTTCTAGTAATCAACGTGCCCGAGAGGGTGAGCGGCTTATGTCCTGGGCTTTTTCAAACTTTGAAACTGTGAGCTTCTATAAAAAAGGCCAAGTTGTTGAAGCGCAAGCTCCGGTCTGGATGGGAAATCATAACACAGTTTCGCTAATAGCATCACAAGACATTAAAATGACCTTGCCTTTAGGTATGCGCGAAAAAGCAACAGTGAGTGCAGATTATCCTGCACCTCTGATGCCCCCATTAAAACAAGGTCAGCCTTATGGTGTGTTAAAAATTACGCTTCCTAATGGGTCTTCTGTACCGACTGAGCGAGAATATCCTTTACTTATAGGAACATCAGTCGATGCGTTAGGGTTTATGGGGCGTATTTTATCAAGAGTGGGTTATGGCTTCGGTCAATAATATTTCAAAAGACAGAAAAGGTCTTTTCATAACATTGGAAGGGGGCGAGGGGGTCGGTAAATCTACCCAATCCCGCCTTTTGGCTGAAACGTTAGAAAAATCAGGTTTTAAAGTTTATTTAACGAGAGAGCCAGGAGGAACAAAAGGGGCAGAACAACTCAGAGAGTTACTTCTTTTTGGTGGTGCCAATTTTTCTTGCTATAGCGAAATTCTTCTTCATATGGCCGCGCGTCTTGATCACGTGGAAAAGATGATCAGACCTGCATTGGCTGAAGGCAAAATTGTTATTTGTGACCGCTATCATGATTCTACCCTGGCTTATCAGGGCTTTGGTATTAAGGGAGGGGATAAAGACGCTTTAGCTCTTATTGAAACTCTGCGCTGTTTTATTAATTGTGAGGCCGATGCCACTTTCTGGCTCGATATGGCTTTAGAAAAAACGCAAGAGAGGCTGAGTAAAAGAGGTAACCCTAAAGATTGTTATGAAAGACAGGAAATCTCTTTTCATGAGCGTGTCAAACAGGGTTTTGAAAGAATTTATCAGGCTGAGCCAAAGCGTATTATTCCTATTGATGCGTCACCATGTGAGGAGGACGTGCAAGAGCAGATTTATCATCATGTAAAGGCTCTTTTAGTGCGTAAAAAAATGTGACGGAACTATCACCGCGTACTGTAAAAACTGTTCTTGGCCATCAAAAAGCCATGGCTCAATTTCAAGAAGCCTATGCGGCCGGAAGAGTGCATCATGGCTGGCTCATTACGGGGCCACAGGGCATAGGTAAAGCAAGCCTGGCTTATTATTTAGCGCGCATTATCCTAGGGGCCGAAGATTTTTCTTCACCTGCCGGACGGCGGGTCACGGCTGGAACTCATGGTGATTTATTAGAAATTTCGCGCCAATATGATAGCAAGAAAGACCGGCTTAAAAGTGAAATTACGGTTGCTGATGTGCAGCCTATTCAAAGCTTTTTTCACCAAACAGCAGGAGAGGGAGGCTGGCGCGTAGTTATTATTGACGGCGCAGAATATTTAAATCGCTTTGCGGCTAATGCGTTGCTCAAAATTTTGGAAGAACCACCAGCCAAGGCTATATTATTTTTGACAACGTCTTCACCTGGTATGTTGTTACCTACCTTAAAAAGCCGTTGCCGATTATTAGCATTGTCACCTCTCTCTGATGAGAATATGCGACGTTTGCTCCCGACTATCGAAGAAACTATTATTAAAAGATCACACGGTTCACCTGGACGAGCGCTTTTTTTATCTCAGGGGCAAAATAGCGACATTGAAGCATTGGTTGACAAGCTTGCCCGTGGTGACATTTTTATGACGGGTGAAGTTTGGCAATTTACTGCTAAAATTGCGCGCGATAATAAAAGTTTTACCTTTTTCTTTGACCAATTAAGTGAAGCTTTGGCTATAGAGGCTAAAAAGCATGTCACGCAGGGCGATTTGGCTCAGGCTGCTTTAATAGCACAAAAACTTTCTGATCTTCAGTCTCTGTGGCAAAAGACCGACCAGTTAAATCTTGATAAAACCGAATCCATAAGAGAAGCTTTTGCGCTAATAAAAGCAAAAGACTATAAATTTTATAATGTGTGACAACGTAACAGGAAAAATTATGATGCGGCGCTTTACCATTACGACCCCCATTTTTTATGTAAATGGAGCACCGCATATCGGCCATGCTTACACATCTATTGCCTGCGATGTTGTTGCGCGGTTTCATCGACTTAACGGAGATGATGTTTTATTTGTCACAGGCACAGATGAACATGGCCAGAAAGTTGAACAAAGTGCCATAGCGCAAGGTCTTGCCCCGCAAGAATTTGCCGATAAAGTTTCGGCGCAATTTCGTCAAATGCAAAAAGAAATGGCCGTTTCTTCCGACGATTTTGTACGCACAACAGAAGAGCGCCACAAAAAGGCAGCACGCGCTTTATGGGAAAAAGTGGCTGAGAATGGCCATATTTATCTTGGCGCTTATGAAGGCTGGTATTCAACAAGAGATGAAGCTTTTATTGGCGAAGATGAAGTAAAGCTTCATGCTGATGGGACACGTACGGCCCCATCAGGAGCGCCTGTAGAATGGGTGCGAGAGCCTTCTTATTTCTTTAAATTGTCAGAATTTCAGGATCGTCTTCTTAAATTTTACGAAGAAAACCCCGATTTCATCGGGCCAATGGGTCCTAAAAGAGAAATTGAAGCATTTGTGCGTCAAGGCCTGCGTGATCTTTCAGTAAGTCGAACAAGCTTTAAATGGGGAATAGAAGTCCCTAATGACCCTGATCATGTCATGTATGTTTGGTTTGATGCTTTAGCTAATTACCTCACAGCTGTGGGTTACCCAGATTTAGACGCAGAAAAAGCACATTACTGGCCTGCTGATGTACATGTTGTGGGTAAAGAGATTGTTCGCTTCCATTGCATTTACTGGCCTGCTTTTTTAATGGCAGCTAATTTGCCTTTGCCTAAAAAAGTTTTCGCTCATGGTTGGTGGACCGTTGAAGGCGAGAAAATGAGCAAATCTTTGGGTAATGTACTCGACCCCAAAGCTTTATCGGACGAATTTGGACTTGATCAATTACGGTTCTTTTTAATGCGAGAAGTACCTTTTGGTGGAGATTCAAATTTTAGCCGCCGTTCAATGATGACGCGTATGAATGTTGAGCTTGCTAATGACTTAGGCAATTTAGCGCAGCGCACTTTAAGCCTTATCGCAAAAAATCTTGATGGTATTTTGCCCGATCGTGGTGAGCTGACATCTGAGGATCAAGCCATTTTACGCCAGGCTGATTTATTACCTGATTTAATGAGTGGACAAATAGAACGATTGGCAATCAGTGATGCTCTGGAAGAAGTCTGGAAGTTAATACGAGCTGCAAATGCTTATATTGATCATCAGGCTCCCTGGGCTTTGAAAAAGACTGATCAAAAACGTATGAGCGATGTGCTGCGTGTTCTTTATGATGTCATTCGCTCAATTGCGACTATGTTGCAGCCTTATATGCCTGATACCATGAGTAAAATGCTTGATCAGCTTGCAATTTTGGAAAATGAGCGTGAGTTTGCCAGCCTAAAAGTCATTATTCCAGGTGGTCGTCACTTACCAAAGCCACAAGGTCTGTTCCCTCGTTTTATTGAAGAGGAAAAGGCGTGAAAGGTTTAATTGATACACATTGTCATCTTGACCGCCTCAAAGAGATTGAACCAGCTTTGGAACTTGCTAAAGATCTGGGGCTAAGCGGTATGATTACCGTAGGTACAAGTTGGGCAGAACGGCAAAAGCAATTAGATTTATTGCGCCACGATCAAGAGTCGATGCGCATTTGGTGCTCGCTCGGGACTCATCCTGACCATGCTCACGAAGAGCCAGTTCCAAGCTGCTCAGAAATGGTATCTGACCTGGAAAAACCAGGCGTTGTTGCTATTGGAGAAACGGGGTTGGATTATTTTCATGGCAGTGAAGATAAAAAACCTCAACAAAAAGCATATTTTCGGCGTCATATTGAAGCTTCTCGTTTAACAGGATTGCCCGTTATCATTCACACGCGTATGGCTGATGAAGATATGGTGTCTATTTTGCAGGAAGAGCAGGAAAAAGGCGCTTTTCCCTTTCTGATTCATTGTTTTGCTTCAGGTGAATTTTTAGCCAAAGCCGTTTTGGAATTAGGGGGTTATTTAAGCTTTTCTGGGCTTTTAACTTTTCCCAAATGCACTGAAATTCGTGATGTAGCGCGTCAGGCTCCTGCTGATCGAATATTAGTTGAAACAGATAGTCCTTTTTTGGCCCCTGTCCCTAAAAGAGGAAAAGAAAATACGCCGGCCTATGTCCGTTTTACAGCTGAGCGCTTAGCGCAGGAACGTGGCGTCAGTTATGAAGACATTGTCGATATAACAAGAGCCAATAGTTTAAGGCTCTTTAGCAAACTCAAATGATGAAACTGACAATTTTAGGGTGCGGAAGCTCTCCTGGTGTGCCAATGATTGGAGGAGCAGAGGGAGGACCAGCCCCGGGTATTTGGGGAGATTGTGACCCCACTGAGCCACGTAATCGGCGCAGCCGTTCATCAGTGGTGATTGAAAAAGATAATTTTAGGATCTTAATTGATTGCGGGCCAGATTTTCGCTCTCAAATGTTAAATTGCGGCCTAAGCAAAATTGATGCCGTGATTATCACACATGCCCATAGTGATCATATTGCTGGCTTAGATGAATTAAGAGCAGTTAATAGAGAAATAGAACGACCTATTCCTATTTACGCCCCTAAAGAGGTCATGAAAGAAGTTAAAAGCCGTTTTAACTATGCTTTTCAACCTTGGAATGGTGAGGGATTTTTTCGTCCTGTTTTTATAGAGCATGTCATTGAGTATGATGCGCCACTTAAAATTGGTCCATTTGACGGGTGGGTTTTTACACAGCACCATGGGCGTATAAAATCTTTAGGTATTCGCTTTGAAAATTTTGCCTATTCAACTGATGTAAGTGATCTTCCTGCTCAGTCATTATCTGTTTTGAAAGATCTTGATTTATGGGTTGTGGGTTGCTTGCAATATGAGCCCCACCCAGCCCATGCCTGGGTCGCTCGTGTTTTTGAGTGGCAACAAACAGTTTTGCCAAAAAAGACGATTCTTACCCATATGGGTGAGAAAATGGATTATAATAAACTCTGCAATCAACTTCCTAAGGGGATCGAACCTGCCTGGGATGGAGAAGTTGTCGTTTTTTAGTAATCTTACAAATGACAAGGCACATTATGACTGAAGAGACATTAAATCAGTTTGAAACTTTGGAAGAGTTTGCTGAGTGGTTTTCTTCTTCCTCAAAGCTCTATCAGTTATTCTCTGTGCCATCGCAAGAATTCTATTACGCGCTAGAGAATTTGACTGCCATTACTTTATATCGCAAGGGGGCATATCAGGTTGAGCTTGTTATAGGCAAACCAGCTTCCCACAAATTTGCAACGAAATTAGTGCCTGGTCAAAAAACCATATTGAGATATTTAAGCGGCCATATTTTAAGTGAATCCGATGGCGTTGATAAAATATGGAATTCTGAAAAAGATCATATTGAATTTTTGGAAAATCTAAGAGAACAGCCACCTTTAAGCCTGGGAGAAGGGGGCATAATTACAGAAAATAGTAACCTAACCTTTTCAGTAGGAGAAAAAGGAGGGGTTGTTCTTTTTTTTACTTACAAAGAAGACAGCTATAAATCTATTTTGGAATCATTAAAGCTTGTTTCAAAAAAAGGCTAAATTGCTTCGAGGTTGCTGGCTAGATGGTGTCGCATGTCAGAAATGTTCTTCATGCTAAATATATTAGGCAGAACATAAATGATGCTGGTCTTACCCTAGTGACCTCCCTCATAGTCTAACTTTTAATGGTTTGTGTAATAAGTAAGATATTACTAACCAATAAGAAATCTTCGCCAATCTGTGGTTTTTTAATCTAGATGAATCAGCTCTGGTCTTTCTGCTTGCTAATAAGCTGACTAACCGCGGCCCTGAACTTGCTATGTGTGATTACGATAGTCTCTGTCATGATGCTCTCTACAACTAAAAAACTCTTTTACAGAGGGGGCTTGGTATGAAGCGTTCAGATTCAGTAAAAGACTAGGTACCGCTTTTTTTTCAAATTGTGGCTGGCCCAATCTGTACAGGGCAGAAAAATGCTTCTGATCGAGGAGATGAGCGGGAGTTAAAGCAGTACTTATTTACCACCGCGATTAAATCGGGCGTCATTAAGTGTAATGATTCTTAAAATTTTTGTTTTTTGTAGAAATAGTACAAATTTATACATAGTCTATGTCAATAATGATGACATATTTAGAAAAAAAAGAAAAGTTACTTCAAATATAGGTGTCTATTGCCTATAAGTAAAAAATCTAGTTGTTCTTGCTTTGGATTATAAATAAACCCAGGGCTTTGCATGAAAATTTCGCTGTAATGTAAAAAAGATTTATTACACCATCTGGAGTGGAAAGCCCATATGATGGCGTAGTAGCCTTCCGTGTGGGACATACTACACCATCTTTAAAATAAGCTAGTTTTAAAGCTTTATTCTGGCGGATAAATTTTGGGGTAAGTTATATCTTTTTTGGGGCCGGGAGGTTGCGGGGCGCCTCTCATGCCACAGGCAGCGCATATAAGTGGCAAAGAGAAAATTGCAAGAAACAATAAAGCGCGAGAAAATTTCATTTCTTTATCCTTTGGAGCTAAGGTGAGAGAGCCAATGTTCAGCTTGAGCTTTAACATTTTGAGGAGCAGTGCCTCCCACACTTGTGCGGGAAGAAAGTGAGGCTTCTACAGTGAGTACAGAAAAAACTGTTTCATTGATATGAGGTTCAACAGTTTGCATTTCTTCAAGAGAAAGATCGGCAAGATCACAATTTTTGGCTTCAGCAAGACTAACAAGCTTACCCGTAATATGGTGGGCCGTGCGGAAGGGGAGACGCAATTCACGCACAAGCCAGTCAGCTAAATCTGTTGCAGTGGAAAATCCAGCTCCAGCCAATTCTCTCATACGCTGTTCGTGAGGTTTAAGATCGCGGATCATGCCTTCCATGGCGGCAAGAGATAAGGTCATGGCGCGCGTTGCATCAAATACAGGTTCTTTATCTTCTTGTGTATCTTTTGCATAAGCGAGGGGAAGACCCTTCATGACGGTCAAAAGCCCTATAAAATCTCCCGTAATGCGGCCAATTTTGGCGCGCACCAACTCAGCGGCATCAGGGTTGCGCTTTTGGGGCATAATAGAAGACCCCGTTGTAAAACCATCAGAAAGACTGATGAAATTAAAAGCAGCAGAGGCCCACTGAACAATTTCTTCTGCCAAACGTGAAAGATGCATTGCTTGTATTGAAAGAGCAGAAAGAAACTCCAAAGCAAAGTCGCGATCTGATACAGCATCTAATGAATTAGCCGTAGGGCGATCAAAGCCAAGAAGCTCGGCAGTCATATGGCGATCAATAGGAAATGAAGTGCCTGCCAATGCTGCCGAGCCGAGTGGGCATTCATTAAGGCGCTTACGCGTATCTTCAAGCCGAGAAACGTCACGTTTTAACATTTCAACATAAGCAAGAAGATGATGACCAAATGTTACAGGCTGGGCAACTTGCAAATGCGTAAAACCAGGCATGGGCACATTATGATATGCCAAAGCCTGACGTGCCAGACAAAGCATCAGACTTTTTGTTTGCTCAATAATACCATCAATAGCTTCTCTGACCCAAAGGCGAAAATCAGTAGCAACCTGGTCATTGCGTGAGCGAGCGGTATGTAGTCTTTTTCCTGCTTCCCCAATTTTGTCCGAAAGCCGTGATTCAATATTCATATGAATATCTTCAAGAGCTTCGGAAAATTCAAAACGCCCGGCTTCAATATCAGCAGCTATTTCACCTAGCCCTTTGCGAATATCATTTTCTTCTTCTTTAGTTAAAAGCCCCACTTTGCATAACATGGCAGCGTGAGCTAAAGACCCTTGAATGTCTTGGCGCCATAATTGCTTATCAAAAGCAATAGAGGCATTAATTTCTCCCATAATAGCGGCAGGACCGCCAGAAAACCGCCCACCCCATTGCGGGTTAGCCATTTGTGAGGTGGATTGGGTGTTATTATCGGATTTGCTGTTATTCATGGGGCCCGTGATGCTGAAAAAGTGGGTTAGGAACGGTTATAATATTTGTTAAATGATCTTATCTGTTAAGAACATTTCGTTCAATTCCACTCAAAATTATTACGTCATGACGTAAAAGGAAAGAAAATGGCTTTTCTCTCAGATCGTGATCCATTGCCCTATATAAAAAGGGATGCCTTAAAAGACTCACCTTTTATTTTGGTCAGTGACCATGCAGGCCGTATCGTTCCCGAAAAATTAGGTGATATGGGGGTTAGTCGCGATGATTGGGAGAGGCATATTTCTCATGATATTGGTATTAAAGAAGTAGGGCATTATTTACATAAATTATGCGGTTCAGTACTGATAGAGCAGGTTTATTCACGTCTGGTGATTGATTGTAACCGCTCACCAGGTCATCCAACTTCAATAGCCTCTGTTAGTGACAATACTAACATTCCAGCAAATCAGTCCGTAAGTGAAGATGAAAGACGCGCCAGGGAAAGAGCCATACTACACCCTTATCATGATGTAATTGAAAGAGAGATAGATCAAAGGAAGGGTAGCGATAATATTTTAATTTCTTTGCACAGCTTTACGTCCGAAATGAACGGTTTCAAGCGCCCCTGGCATATTGGTCTGCTCCATGATCATGATCCATTAACTGCACAGATCATGATTGATATGTTAAAAGAAGATAAGACATTATGCGTGGGTGATAATGAGCCTTATATTCTCAATAGTGTAAATGATTATACAGTACCTTATCATGCAGCACGGCGGCAAATGCCTGCACTCGAAATTGAGATACGTCAGGATCTTATAGCTCACGAAACAGGTCAAAAAGAATGGGCTGAGCGCTTGGCAAATTTATTGCCGAGAGTGTGGGATGAAAGAAAAAGAAGAGGAAATCTCTAATGGATGGCAAAACGGAATTAGCAGGGCTTGTTGGTTGGCCAGTCAGTCATTCACGGTCTCCATTAATGCATCAATATTGGTGTAAAAAATATAATGTGAATGCGGCTTATGTTCCGTTAGCTGTAAAGCCAGGGCAGGTTGAAATGGCTCTGCGTGGTTTAGCTGCTTCCGGCTTTAAAGGTGTAAATGTCACTATTCCTCATAAAGAAGCCGCTTATACAATATGCGATGAATTAACGCCCACTGCTTTGCGGGCCGGGGCCGCCAATACGCTCAAATTTGTAAATGGCCGTATTATAGGTGATTGTACGGACGGAACAGGATTTTGTGAGAATGTTCTAGCGCATGGTGGGTCTATAGAAGGCACTGTCATTATTTTAGGTGCAGGAGGGGCTGCGAGAGCGATCATAGCGGCACTTTTAGATAAAGGCTGCAAAGTATTAATTGCTAACCGCTCAGTCGATAGGGCCAAGGCTCTTGTTAAAGCATTAAAAGGTGGAGACGTTATTGGTTGGGATGAGTGGCCCGCACGCTTGCCCGAAGCTAATTTACTGATTAATGGAACATCTCTAGGAATGCATGGTGCGCCAAGTCTGGACTGGCAAAAAGCTATGGCTTTGGCCCCGGCACATTTATGCGTTGCTGATATTGTTTACACACCACGAGAAACCCCTTTTATTAAGGCAGCGCAGGAGAAGGGGCTAAAAACCGTAGATGGTCTTGGTATGCTTATTTATCAGGCTATTGAAGGTTTTCATTTATGGTTTGGTGTTAAGCCAGAGCTTGATGATGAATTGATTGAGCGCCTCAATGCCGATCTTAATAAGCAAAGTGACCATTAAGACGTCATGTATGTCATAGGATTAACAGGGGGAATGGCAGCGGGCAAAAGCACCGTAGCCTCCTGTTTCCGTTATTTCCATGTTCCAGTATTTGATGCTGATTTATGTGTGCGGAATTTGCAAAAGCCACATGGGAAATCTTTACCTAAAATAGAAAAAGCATTTCCCGGTGTCGTGCATAATAATCAATTGGATCGTGAGAAATTGCGCACACTCATTGCACGCGATCCTAAATTGTTGCGACGGCTGGAAAAAATCATACATCCTTTAGTACGTAAAGAACGCAAAGATTTTGTTCATTCATGTCGAAGACAGGGGGCTAAATTATGCGTTCTTGATATTCCACTTTTGTGGGAAACGGGCGCTCAAAGAGACTGTGATCTCGTTATTGTGGCTTCGGCTCCATTAAGAATTAGACTTAAGCGTTTGCAAGACCGTTTTGAAAAACAAAAGAAAATGACCCCGAAAGAGGCACTTAAGCTGATGTCTCGGCAATTGCCAGAGGCCATAAAATCTCACAGGGCCGACATTATTATAAAAACAGGCCTTTCTATGGGAGAAACAATGAAGCAAGTGTCTTACCTTATTAAAATTTTACATGATTCTCGTTTATATAATTCTGTTTGAGGCCTAAATATTATGACACGCTCTATTCTTTTTGATACTGAAACGACTGGCTTGGATCCAGATTTAGGCGATCGTGTCATTGAAATAGCGGCTCTTGAGCTTGAAAATGATTTGAGAACTGGCCGTAATTTTCATGTTTTGATTGACCCGGAGCGTGATATTCCTGCCGAAGCAACCCGAGTTCATGGTTTTAAACGCGAAGATTTATTGGGTAAGCCAAAATTTGCCGAAATCGCAGATCAGTTTTTAGAATTTATTGGCGATGATAAAATGATCGCCCATAATGCGCCCTTCGATTTTAAATTCATTAATGCTGAATTAAAACTCTGTGGCCGCTCACCCCTAGATTATAAAAGCCGTGCTATTGATACTGTCATCATGGCACGGAAAAAATATCCTGGTATGCCTGCAAGCCTGGATGCACTCTGTCGACGTTTTGGTATAGATCTATCTGAACGTGGAACACATAACGCGCTACTTGACTGCCGTTTATTATCAGACGTTTATGTAGAGCTAATTGGTGGACGACAAAGGGGGTTAGGACTAGCAGGTTTAGAGACCAGAACAACTGGTTCCACAGGACAAAAAAGAACTCCAGTAAATTATGACCGAACCCCGCGTCCTATGGCTGAACCCGATCAGGAAAGTTTAGCGCGTCATGCTGCTTTTTTGGCAACCATAACCGACCCTCTTTGGCTTAAAGAAGGATGAAAATCCTTTTTATAGGCTCTCACAGATTAGGTGATGCTGTCATATCAACAGCATTATTGGCTGCTCTTTTAAAGCGTTATCCAACTGCGAAATTTACGATTATATGTAGCCCAAATATTGAGCCATTATTTGAAGCTTTTCCTAATTGTGAAAGATTAATTCCTTTAGAAAAACAAAAGCATAATCGTCACTGGTTAGAGCTTTGGAAACAGACCGTGCTTCACCGCTGGTCCATGGTGGTTGATCTGCGATCATCACTAGTCAGTTTGGGGCTTTGGAGCCAAAAACGCTTTATTGTTAAAGGGGGGCGAAGAGCTGGTCTGAAAATTGCCCAACAGGCACAGGCGCTCGGTTTTTCCTCTTATGAATATCCACGCGTCTGGCTTAAAAAAGAGCGTTATGAAGTGGCACGAGCTTTATTGTCGCAAAATGACAAGTGGGTTGCTTTAGCACCAACTGCCGGTACAGCCTATAAAATATGGCCACCCGAAAATTTTGCCCATATAGGAAGGCTTTTTTCAAAGCGCGGTTATAAAATTATCATATTTTATGGTGCCGGAACTGAAGAATATAATAGAGCTGAACCGCTCTTAAAGGCTTTACCACAAGCCTTTGATTTTGGTGGTGGAAAGGTCTTATCTGAAGTGGCTGCTTGTTTATCTTATTGTAGTCTTTTTATTGGGAACGATTCTGGTTTGATGCATCTTGCAGCCTCTTTGGCTGTGCCAAGTTTGGGGCTTTTTGGACCGAGCAAGGCCTCTCAATATGCACCATCAGGCCCTTATGCCATGGCACTTTCTGCTCCCGGGTGTGAAGGGGAGGGAAATATGAAGCATATTTCTATCGCCAATGTTATCGAAAAAGCAGAATCTTTGCTTTCACAATCAGTTAAAATTAATAGTTCTTCTTAAAATCAGGGAGCAGGAGATTAAGTTAATGCATTATGATTTGATCATACGTAATGGAAAATGTGTTTTCCCCTGGGGAGAGGGGCAAGCGAATATAGGTGTGAAAAACGGGCGTATCGCTTCTCTTACCGTAACATCGCAAGATGAAGCTGATGAGATCATTGATGCAACGCATTTATATGTCCTACCTGGCTTGATCGATTCTCACGTTCATCTTCGTGATCCGGGTAAACCTGAAGTCGAAACGATAGAAACAGGTACACGTGCTGCTGCTCTCGGTGGGGTGGCAACGGTATTTGATATGCCAAATACAAACCCCGCTGTTACCGATTCTGCCATGCTAAAATGGAAGAGGGAGCATATAAATAACGTCGCTAATATTGATGTTGGTATATATATCGGTGCGACTCGTGAAAATACACCGCAATTAGCGGCCCTGGAAGAAGAGCCTGGCGTTTGTGCGGTCAAAGTCTTTGCCGGGTCTTCAACCGGAAATCTTATGATTGAAGATGACGCAAGCATAGAAGCCGTTTTGCGTTCAGGGCGTCGTCGAGTAGCATTTCATTCAGAAGATGAATATCGCTTGCAGGAAAGAAAGCCTCTTTTCCACAAAGGGCAACCATATGCCATGCATGCTGAGTGGCGAGATGCAGAATGTGCTTTCCGTGGCACAAAACGCATTGTAGCTCTAGCCCATAAAACCGGCCGTCCTGTCCATATTTTGCATGTCTCTACAGCTGAAGAACTCGAATTTTTAGCTCAGCATCGTGATGTAGCCTCTACCGAGGTGTTAGCAAATCACCTCACACAAGTGGGACCAGAATGTTATGAGCGTTTGGGAGGGCTTGCCGTTATGAATCCTCCTATTCGTGACGCTCACCATCATGCCGCTATTTGGGCTGCTCTGCTTGATGGGCGCATTGATGTTGTATCATCAGATCATGCACCTCATCCCCTTGGTGCGAAAAGACAGCCATGGCTTGAATGTCCGTCCGGACTAACAGGTGTGCAAACAATTGTTCCTTTAATGCTTAATCACATTAACGAAGGCAGATTAACGCTTACTCATCTTGTTGACGTTATGGCAGCAGGACCGGCACGCATTTATGGCGTTCCTACCAAAGGGCGTTTGGGGGTTGGTTTTGATGCTGACTTTACCTTGGTTGATCTTAAAAAAGAGCGGACAATCACAAATGACTGGATTGCCTCTCCAGTAGGGTGGACTCCTTTTGATGGCACAAAAGTAAAAGGATGGCCTGTTGCGACAGTCGTTCGTGGCAATATTGTTATGAAAGATGATGAAATTATTTCCAACAATAAAGGGAAAATTGTTTCATTCCTTCCATAAATAATTATGGAAGTTCTCTGCCCTCTAAAAAGCCATGCATAAGATAATGGCAAAGGGGGCCGGGGCCATAATGATGCGTATCGGGATGGCGTTTAAGATATAAATTGGCATCCCATAGGCGCACTCCTTTGGGGGTGCGTAAAATAACGCTATTTCCTTCAAAAAAGAGCTGCACTTCTTTTTCGTAAATAGCTCCATACTCTTTTTCGGTTAAAAGAAGAGACCGGACTAAATGCCCTCCAGGCAGAGCGAGTCTTTCTCGTTCACGCAATTTTTCAATATCATTAACATCTTCAATTTCTAAACTTAATTTAGCACGAGAATAATTTTGCATCTCGTGATAAGGGCGATTGTGATGATGAAAATAAGTAAATTTTGTTGGAAGTTGGCCAGCAATTTCCATTGAACTAGGAAAATGGTGACCGTCATCAATGACAGCCCCACAGCGTGAGGGAACAAAACCTTTTGGAAAATGGCGATTAGGGGAATACCAGCCTTTTTTCTCAGGAACATTAAAAAGTGAGGGTGAAATAGCAAAAGCCCCGCGATGGGATTTCAAGGCTGCAAATTCAGCAAGAATGGTATTTTTTTCTATAGAAAGACCCTCTGGAGTAAAAATTCCCAGAATTTCGTCGCAATCAACAGGAATCGCAAAATCGTACTCTTCGTCATGATCCAGAGCATGGATCAAGGCTGTAAGATGTCGTCCTTTATGTTGAAAATCTTCAGGGTTTGTGAGGTTTCTCTCTATGACGGCCCCGCGATATTCTGCTTCATTAAGCAAGGAGAGGGTTAAAGGATCTGTAGAGCCATTATCCAATATAATGAGATTTGGTATGCCAAAGATTGCGCCATAATGAGCTAACCAGCGTGCTAAAGCCGGTCCTTCATTTTTTTGCATCATGATAATTTTAATAGTCAGCATAGCCCCAAAACCCGTTTTTCTTACTGAATAATGGTATAGGTTATTTGCTGGAAAGGAAATGTCACGTATGCTTGCACCAATTTGACAGACTGATCCAGCAGGAAAGCAGCGTGACGGACGATTTTATCCAAGAGATGAACGAGGAGCTCCGTAATCAGCGCCTCAAGGCAGCAGCGCAAAAATACGGCGTTGTAGCAGTGGTTCTATTAATCCTGGCCGTTATTGGCGGGGGGGTATGGCTATGGGAGAACCATAATTTAAAGGTTGCCCAGCATAGAGCCTCGGAGCGTTATTTCGAAGCGCTGCGTTTTTTAGATAATCATTCTGAAAGTAATAATTCAGATAATGTTGGTCTAAAAAAGAAAGCAGAAGCGATTCTCACAAATCTGGCTGATAATTCACCCGAAGGCGTGAAAAGTTACGCTCAAATGAGATTAGCTGACCTTAAAGAGCAAGAGGGAGATCAGCAGGCTGCTCTTGAGCTTTGGAATAAAGTACAAAAAAATAAAAAAGCTGATTCTGCGCTTAAAAACCTAGCTTCCTATCTTTCGCTCAATTCTCAATTCAGCAAATTAGCAGCTGATGATTTGCGTCAGGGATATCAAAAATTGATTCAGCAGGGAGGGAGTTGGGCCTCTCTGGGAAGAGAAGGATTGGTGGCACTTGACCTCCAGTCAGGCTCTACGGCAGAGCAACATAAAGAAGCCAAGAGATTACTGGTAGAAATCCAGTCTTCACCAGATTCGAGCGATGCTTTACGCCAGCGGGCAAATTTATTAATAAAAACTTTGGGAGATGTTGAGTAATGCGTGATTTTCCTCACCATAATGATAAAGAAAAACTCTCTCAAAATGATCAAAAGCCCAAGACTGGAACGTCTTTCTTTAATCGTCGTGAACTCTTAAAAGTCGCTTTTTCAGGCAGTGCTCTTACAGCCCTTGCTGGTTGTGGAATTTTCAGCACTGATGATAAAAAGCCCGCTATTCGTGGTCATCGCCTTGATGTGTTGTCTACAGGTGCTGGTCTGAGAGTTGATCATCATGAGACCATGCCTATTTCCCTTCCTCCTGTACAAGAGGTGCATGAGTGGAAAATGGATGGTCGCGTAGCATCTCACCAGGCTGTTAACGCTAAGTGGCATGGCGGAACAAAACTTCAATGGAATAGGTCTATCGGGGCTGAGGTTGACCCTGTTAGTTTTCTTTCCTGGGTGCTGATTACACCTAATAATCGGGGTGCTCTTCAGTCTCCTCCTCTCATTGCGAATGGACGCCTTTTTGTAACAGATGCCCAAGGGGTTGTTCGTGCATTTAGCTGGCCAGAGCGCGAGTTATTATGGCGCCGTCAGCCTGCAAAACATACACGTTCTACTAATCTTGGCGGGGGAATCGCCTTAGAGGGCGATACGCTCTATATCGTTGATGGTGTTGCACAGGCTTTAGCTGTAGATGCAGCAACGGGACGCATTAAATGGACGGCAAATATTGTTACTCCCGGTCGTTCAGCTCCTACAGTAAAAAATGGACTTGTCGTCTTTACAACCATAGATCAGCGTCTTTACGCGCTTGATGCTAAAACGGGTCGTCAGATATGGACCTATCAGGCTACTGATATCAATACAGGCTTATTTGGTGCTGCAGCACCGGCTATTGTTGATGGCATCATACTCGCTGGTTTTGGAAGCGGAGAGCTTGTTGCCTTGCGTGCTACATCAGGCGAGCTAGTCTGGAGTGACAGCTTGGGCGGCGGTAACGGGCGCGGGGCCATGCTTGACTTTGCCTGTATCCGTGGGGCCCCTGTCATCAAAGACGGGACAGCTTATGCGGTTTCAATGTCTCAGGTTATGGTTGCTATTGATTTGCGTTCAGGTCGTCGCCTCTGGGAGCGTGAAGTCAGCAGTCAAAACCCGCTTTGTGTTTGTGGAGACTGGCTATTTGTTCTTTCATTAGATCAACAATTAGCCTGTCTTGACCGTATTTCTGGTCGCGTCCGCTGGATTACCCAGCTTCGCCGCTTTGAAAATCAGAAAAAACAAAAAGGTTCAGTTGAGTGGGTTGGGCCTCTATTAGCCAATAATAAACTTGTTTGCTTCTCTTCTCTTCCCAAAAACGGTATGGTCGTTATCGATGCTGCGACGGGCAAGGTAGAGCAAATGAACTCTATTCCGGCCTCGTGCCAAGTACAACCAATTATATGTGATGGAAGCGTTCTGACGTTAAGTCAGGATGGGGTATTGCGTGCCTATAGCTGAAAAAAATTCTTCAATAAGGCGCCCTGTAGTTGTTATTGCAGGGCGCCCTAATGTTGGTAAATCTACATTATTTAATCGGCTTGTAGGCCGGCGCCAGGCTATTGTCTCTGACGAACCAGGCGTTACGCGTGATCGTAAAGAAGGTGAAGCCCTGGTGAGGGGGCGTCACATCCGTCTGATTGATACGGCAGGGTTAGAAGAAGCTGCTCCAGAAACTTTATTTGGCCGTATGAGATCTTCATCAGAACAAGGTGTAGCGCAGGCTGATCTTGTTGTGTTTTGCATAGATGCACGCGCTGGCATCACACCTATAGATGCTCATTTTGCATCTTGGCTTAGAAAACAGAACCGCCCTGTTTTGTTAGTTGCCAATAAGGCAGAGGGCAAAGCTGGCACCGAGGCCGCGCTCGAAGCTTATTCTCTTGGATTAGGCACTCCATTAGCTCTTTCAGCTGAACATGGGGAAGGGCTTGCTGATCTTATGAGTGAGATCGTAGCACGCCTTCCTAAAGAGGAAGATAAAGAGGAATCTGAGCAAGAAAGTCCTCTACGTTTAGCAATTGTTGGACGTCCTAATGCAGGAAAATCTACGCTTCTTAACAGTCTGCTAGGTGAAGAGCGTATGATTACCGGCCCCGAAGCCGGATTAACCCGAGATGCTGTTAGCGCTTTTATCAGAGATGATGAAGGGCTTATCGAGATTGTTGATACAGCGGGAATGAGAAAACGGTCTCGTGTTGATAAAGGCCTTGAGCGCATGTCAGTTTCTGCGTCGATTGAGGCCCTGAAAATGGCTGAAATAGTCATTTTAGTGCTTGATGCGACACGTGGCGTTGACGAACAGGACCTGCAAATAGCACGATTAATTGAACGTGAAGGGCGCGGCTGTGTACTAGCGCTTAATAAGTGGGATGCTGTAGAGAACCACCAGAAGGTTCGGACGGCTATAACAGACCGCATAGAGTCTTCTCTTGCGCAAATGCGTGGTATTTCGGTTGTGCCCTTTTCGGCATTAACGGGAGCTGGCCTTCATCGCCTCCTTCCAGCTGTTAGAAGAGTTAGCCAAATATGGAATGCTCGCGTCGGTACAAGTGATTTAAATCGTTGGTTTGAGGAGGCTCTTGAACGGCACCAACCGCCATTGGTTGATGGACGGCGTCTAAAATTACGCTATATCACGCAGGTTAAATCTCGGCCTCCGACCTTTATTATTTTTGGAACAAGAGTTGAGAAACTGCCAGATAGTTATAAGCGTTACCTCATTAATGGCATTAGGGAGACATTTCATCTTCCTGGCACCCCTATAAGGCTGCAATTAAGAGGGACACGTAATCCATTTGCCAATCAGGACCAGAAATAAGACGTTCAAACAGTCTTAAAACTGGTAGACGGAGTCGTTTAAGCTAGGGTATGTCAGTCCTCAATACTATTGTCTTGGGATAAGAAAGTAATGAGTACGCATAAACCTACTAACGGTGGAGTGGACCTTCATCAAGGCGGCAAAGGGAGAGCAACAGCCCTTGGAATTATAGCGAGTATGGCCGGACTTATGTTTGGTTTAGATACTGGCGTGATTTCGGGGCACTCCCTTTTATTGCAGAAGATTTTAACGCCAGCAATGCAACTCAAGGGTGGATCGTATCTACCATGATGGGTGGTGCGGTTGTTGGTTCATTCATAGCTGGGAAGATTTCGCTTAAGTTTGGCCGGACAGGAGCAATGCTCTGGGCGAGCATTTTATTCATAGTAGGCTCATTATTATGTGCTTTGGCACCTAATGTAGAGGTTATGTATGTTGGGCGTGTTTTTCTTGGTCTTGCTGTAGGAATCGCGGCTTTTTCGGCTCCGTTATATATTTCCGAAATTACCGTAGAATCTTCTCGCGGAGCCATGATCTCATTTTACCAACTCATGGTAACGCTTGGTATTTTCCTGGCTTTTGTTTTTGATGGTCTGCTTTCAGCTGGAGGTCACTGGCGCTGGATGCTGGGGATCATGGTTGTACCGGCTGTTATATTTTTACTAGCAGTCTATATTTTACCACAAAGTCCTCGTTGGCTAATGATTAAAGGGCAGCGTGATAAAGCACGTAATGTTTTGTACATGCTGCGCTCAGATGACGAATTAGCCGATGCTGAATTAAAAGAAATACAAACGCGCCTCGAAAAAAGCCATGAGCCAGGATTTGCGCTTTTCCGTCATAATAAAAATTTCCGTCGGTCTGTTGCCTTAGGGTTAATGCTTCAAATTATGCAACAACTGACAGGTATCAATGCGCTGCTTTATTACGCTCCAAAAGTGTTTCAGGCGGCACATTTTGGTACTCATGCGGCTATATGGGCAACAACACTTGTCGGCCTTACAAATATGGCAGCTACAGGCGTTGCTATCATATGTGCTGACCGTTGGGGCGGCGTCCTCTCCTAATTACAAGCTGCGTTATTGCCGGTCTTTCTTTGTTAGGTGTCGCCATTATTATGGGAAGTGGCGCTGATAGTGTCTTGATAGAATCTATCCTTTGCGGCCTGATCTTGGTGTTTGTGGCTGGTTTTGCTATTGGAGCAGGCCCTCTTGTTTGGACACTTTGCTCTGAAGTACAGCCAACAAGTGGCCGTGATTTTGGTATTGGCTGCTCAACTCTCATGAATTGGGCCGCAAATATGGCCATTTCAGCCATATTCCCTGTCGTTATGAGTGTTATTGGAGCGTCTTGGACATTTGTTGTTTTTGCTGCATGTAATGGCCTTTTCGTTTTATTCACATTATGGTTCGTGCCGGAAACTAAAGGTGTCACTTTAGAGTCGATTGAAGCCAATTTATTTGCAGGTAAAGCACTGCGGAAATTAGGGGACTAAATAACTCATGAGTTCAGGAACAGCTGATCGTAGCCTCGAAGAGGAATACGATCCCATTCGTCATGCTGGTCTTTATGGAATCCAACGTGTAAAGGCAATGTCAGCTGTTCTTCTGGCTTTATTACTCTCAGTCCTTGATTACGCAATTGCAAATGTCGCCTTACCAACAATTGCAACGGATCTGCACTCAGACCCATCTAGAGCAATCTGGGTTGTTAATGCCTACCAGCTAGCAAGCCTTTCTTGCCTGCTTCCTCTTGCTGCCTTGGGTGCACGCGTCGGGTTTGGGCGAATGAGCCAGCTCGGGATTGCTCTTTTTATTATTGCCTCTGTCTTCTGTGCTCTTTCACAAAATATGCTTGAACTTGCCCTGGCTCGTGCTTTGCAGGGTGTTGGTGGGTCTTGTGTTATGAGCGTAAATATTGCGCTTGTACGCTTTATTTACCCTCATAAGTTATTAGGAAAAGGCATTGCTATTAATGGCTTTTTTGTCGGGTTAGGCGTAGCTCTGGGCCCTACTATTGGGTCTTTTATTTTATCAGTTGCTTCATGGCCGTGGATATTTTGGGTAAATCTTCCTCTTGGTGGCATTGCCCTTATTTTATCTTATATGGCACTACCTCAAACACCCAGATCTCACGTTAAAACTGACGTTATAGGTTCATTACTAACCATCACATCTTTTGCCACATTAGGTGTTGGTCTTGATGGGCTTATGCATGGCGATTTTGAATTGGGTATTTCATTAACAAGCTTTAGCCTATTAAGCTGGTATGCTCTTCTTAAATGGCAAAAAAGCCACGAAGAGCCTATTGTTCCTCTGGATTTGCTAAAAAGGCGTCCGTTTTTTATTGCTTGTTTCGTTAGTTATTGCGGATTTATAGCGTCTAATCTTTATATTGTTGCCATGCCATTTACGCTAGCAGAAGCTTTTCATAGAAATCCCGCCACAGTTGGGCTTCTCATAGCGCCCTGGGCCGTTGGCACAGCATCTATGTCCTTTTTTATAGGACACTTTTCAGATCGTTTTTCAGCCTCACTTTTGTCATCTATGGGGCTATTTGTCACAGCGCTGGGGTTCATTTTGCTATGGTGTTTGCCTGTAGATGCATCAAATTTGGATATTGCGTGGCGAACACTTTTGGCAGGATGGGGATTTGGCTTGTTTCAGCCTCCCAATAACCGCGCCATTATGGTCACTGCACCTTCTGGCCGTGAGGGAGGGGCGAGTGGTATGCTTTCAGTATCACGTTTAGCGGGTCAGACTTCAGGTGCCCTAATGGTAGCAGGTCTTTTTACAGTCTTTTCCCATCCTGGTTTTATCTGCCTTGGGGCTGCAGCTATTGTGGCTCTTATAGGTGCTTTTTTGAGCGCGGGACGGTCATTTTTCCACCCGCGCCATTTACCCTCAGCACCTTAAGCAAGACGCCCTAAAATAAAGGCTAATGCAAGAAGCATTCCAATCGGAATGTTTCTGCGAAAAGCCTTTAGACAGGCAGGGGCATTTAAAGGGTCTAGCGTAAAAACCTGATGGGCCAAAAGAATAGTTGCGGGGATGAAACCGCAATAAAACCAGGGGCTTAGCCCGGCGCTGAAAGCACAAAGGAAAAAAAGGAAAAGTGCGGCCCCATAGCATGCTCCAATAAATGAGCGTGCTCTGTGATGCATTTTCAGAGATGTGGATTTCACGCCAATGCGGGAGTCATCTTCCATATCCTGGAAGCCATAAACTGTATCAAATCCTAATTGCCAAAAAATAACCCCACCATAAAGTGTGAGGCTAACGGCATCTAATTTACCTTCGCTGGCAGCGTAGCCCATGGGAGCGCCAAAGCCAAAGGTAAACCCCATAACGAGCTGAGGCCACCAGGTTAAGCGTTTTGCCGCGGGGTAGAGTGCTACAAATAAAAGGGCGATTGGGGCCAAACTCCAACATATGGGTGGTAAGGCCAATAGAACCAATAACCCACCCAAAAGTAGCAGGGTAAGTAAATAAAATGCTTGGTGGAGTTTAAGGGCACCACTTGCTAGGGGTCTGAGGGCTGTTCTGGTGACTTGAGCATCAATTTTTCTGTCCCAGATGTCATTAATAACGCACCCTGCGGAGCGCATGAGTAATGAGCCGATAGCAAATAAAATAACGTAAAGGCACTGCTCTAGGAGATCAGATTCCTGGGCCAGAAAAATTCCAAATACACCAGGTAAAAACAGCAACCACGTACCTACAGGTCGGTCTAATCTGGCTAAGAGAGCATAAGACCGCCAGGGTTCGGACAATTTAGCTATTATTCCATCCAAACGGATATCGGTGTGAGAGCTGTTAGCAGACATTATTCAGTTTCAGTCGTATTAGAGGATAAAAAGAGCGATTTAAAAAATATTGAAAAAAGACTTCTAGTGCTTATGAGCTATCCGCGCTATGCGAAAATTATGAATCATACAGATCCTCGCTTATATATTTTGACAGACAATATGCCTTTTCAAAAAGGGGCAGAAATAAGTCTATCCCCGCAACAGGCACATTATATCGGCAATGTGATGAGGCGTAAGCCAGGTCAGAACTTACGCGTTTTTGATGGTGTTAATGGCGAATGGCTTGCTAAAATTGAATTTGTAAAGCGCTCACAGGCTGTAATTTCTTTATCTCATTCCCTCAGACCACAACTTAAAACACAAGGTCTGGAGCTGATTTTTTCTCTTTTAAAAAGAGACGCAACAGAGCTTGTTATTCGCATGGGAACAGAGTTGGGCGTAACATGTTTTCGTCCTGTAATTTCTGCCAGAACGAATAATCATAAAATAAATAGTGACCGTCTTATGCTCATTGCTCAAGAGGCTTCTGAACAATGTGAGCGCCTGGACATACCAAATATTAGACCACTAGAGCCCCTGGCTGATTTGCTAGTGCACTGGCCTTCTGAAAAAAATCTGGCAGTTGCATTGGAGCGACAAAGCTGTGAGCCGGTCGTTAAAAATATTGCAGGACTTATTATTGGCCCTGAAGGGGGCTTTTCTCCTCAGGAAATTGACAGCTTTAATAAGCATAAGGCGATTAAAGGTTTTTCTTTGGGACCTCGTATCTTAAGAGCAGAGACGGCAGTATGCGCAGGGCTGAGTATTCTTAACACTCAGTATAGTAGCTGTGCGTTATAAGTTACAAACCATTTAAGATGAAACCTGATTGTTTCATTTTAGTGGGGTTCAATGTTCGTCGAACAATGATAATAATGTCTTATGTCATTTGTTCTTATAAATTTTGTTACTCATAATAAGGCTTCCTAGCCCATGTCTAATCCTGGTCAAAGCAACATGACGCCCATTAAGAATCGGGCACAGCTTATCGATGTAATTTCTAGTGGCTGCAAGCAAAAAAATGACTGGAGGATAGGGACTGAGCATGAAAAATTTGGTTTTACCCTGCCTCATTATGCATCTGTAAATCGTGCAGCCTATGCGCCGCCAGATTATAAATCTAATGGTATTGAAGCACTTTTAGAGCGGCTTTCTGGCCCAGAATGGTCAGCTATTCTTGATAAAGGTAATCTTATTGGCCTGGCAGGAAAAAATTCGCAAAAAGGATGCTCTATTTCTTTAGAACCGGCAGGACAGTTTGAGCTATCAGGGGCGCCGTTAGAAAATTTACATGAAACTCAAAAAGAAATGTCAGCTCATTTTGCGCTGATTAAAGAGCCTGCATCAGCTTTGGGTCTTGGCTTTGCACCTTTGGGATTTCATCCTTTAATGTCTCGCGCCGAAATGCCGTGGATGCCCAAAAGCCGCTACGCCATTATGCGCCGTTATATGCCCGAAGTGGGTACTCTTGGCCTCGATATGATGAAGCGCACCTGCACCGTCCAGGTAAATCTTGATTTTTCAAGTGAAGCTGACATGGCGCAAAAAATGAGAGTTTCATTGGCGTTACAGCCACTTGCAACTGCAATTTTTGCAAATTCTCCCTTTATAGAGGGAAAACCAAATGGTTGGCTCTCTAATCGTGCCCGTATCTGGCTTGATACTGACAACCAGAGATGCGGGCAGCCATCAGCCTTTTTTGAAGAAAATTTCGGTTTTGAACAATATGTTGACTGGGTACTAGATGTGCCCATGTATTTTGTGAATCGTGATGGAAATTATCACGATGTTGCTGGTTGTTCTTTCAGAAAATGGATTAACGGTGAAGATCAGGAACCTTTGAGGCATATGACCCCAACTATTGGGGATTTTGAAGACCATTTGACAACGGTTTTTCCTGACGTGCGTCTTAAACAATATCTTGAAATGCGTGGTGCTGACGCCGGCACCCCAGAAATGATGCTGGCACAGTCTGCATTTTGGGTTGGTCTTCTCTATGATGCTGATGTGCTGGAAGAAACAGAAAAATTAGTCAAAAAACATCCTTGGCATATTTATCAAGCCCTAAGACCAAAGGTTGCACAATTTGGTCTTGATGCCGAGTTTCCTGGAGGTTTGAGAAAACTGGCCCAGGATATTGTAAAACTTGCTCAAAAAGGGTTGGAGCAAAGGGGCTTAGGAGAAGGGCGTTATCTAGATCCACTCACAAAAATTGCCGAAGGTGCCCCTAACCAGGCAGAATATTGGCTTGAGCGTTATAAAACTGTGTGGAATGGAGATGTTCGTCCTATCTTTGATGAAGCTTCGGTTACCCATTCTTAAAAGCCTGTAATGGCCGGCATAGTGAGAGATTTATGATAAGGCGTCTTAGTTTAGCGTTTTTTTTATTCTTTATAATGGGGCTAAATCCCGCTTTGGCTAAAGCGGTTTTATCTTCTGCTCAACAAGTCTGGGTGTCTAAAATTGAGCAGAACCTTACCCAAATACAGAGCTTTCAGGCACGCTTTAGGCAAACCTCTCCAAAAGGAGAGAGCAGCTCTGGTACTGTTATATTGGTTAGGCCTGGTCGGGTAAGATTTAACTATGACGCGCCAAGTCCGCTTCTTTTAGTAGCTAATCAGGGTAAAGTTGTTTTTCAGGATCGGTCTATTGACCAAATAACAACTTTGCCGCTGAAGCGTACTCCTTTAGGGCTTTTACTCAGGCCTGATCCTCATTTAACAGGTGATGTTACCATTACGTCATTTCGTGAAATAAAAGGACAAATCCAGCTTCGTGTCGTGCGTACTGCGGCCCCACAGGAAGGGGAATTAACATTATATTTCTCTAAAACGCCTTTAGCCCTGTTGGGATGGAGTGTTTTGGATGCACAGGGAGCCTCTACACACATACAGCTTTCTGATATTCAGACGGGCATTAATGTAGACCCGCAAATTTTTACGCTTCCTAAAGCAGAGTAAAATTATTTATTCTGCTTTAGTCGTGTTTTTTTGCGAAAGGGCGAGCGCTTTTTTATAAACAAATTTACGTGGTAAATTTGTGCTACCAGCAATAAGCGTAACAGCATCCTTTAAAGAATGCGTTTTTAGGGTTTTTAGAAGCAAGGGTTCGAGATCCTGCTCTTTATTATCGTCTTCTGCTGCGGGGGCGAGAAGAAGGGTAATTTCTCCTCTAGGGTCTGTTTCTTTGAAATGGGATATAAGGGTTGATAGTGGGCCGCGTCTGACTTCTTCATATAATTTTGTGAGTTCGCGCCCAACAGAAGCTTCGCGGTCAGGGCCAAATACTTCGGCCAAGGTTTCTAATGTACCAACAAGGCGGCGTGGTGATTCGTACCAGGATAATGTAGCTTTTAACCCGGTCTGTTCTGCTGCTTTTAACATTACAAAATGAGATTTTCGTGCTTCTCCACGAGGAGGAAAACCAAGAAACATAAAAGGAGCAGGAGGAAAACCAGACAGAACGAGTGCTGTAATAGCAGCATTAGGGCCGGGTAATGCTGTGACTTTTATGTCATTTTGCAGGGCTGCTCTTACAAGTCTGTAGCCAGGATCAGAAAAAACAGGTGTTCCTGCGTCTGAAATAAGAGCAAATATCTTACCTTTTTTCAGTTCTGTAAGTAAAAAAGAAAGTCGTTCTTCTTCATTATGGTCATGCAATGTCAGTAGCGTGTTCGTGATTCCGTAATGACGTAGTAGCTTACTGGTCACACGCGTATCTTCACAAAGGATAGAATTGGCATTTCTAAGGGTATCGAGAGCACGGGCACTAATGTCAGCTAGATTACCAATGGGCGTTGCTACTAAAACAAGTAGCCCGTTAGATGCAGTTAGGTCTTTGCCTGGGAGGGGCATATATGGTTGTTCGGACATTACTTTCCTCGGTTAGTCATCTTGGCCATTATTGCCGTCAAAATGGCACTAACGGCAAGAGAAAGCGTATTTCATTAGTGCTTGCAGCAAGTACTACGGTTGCTCTCTCAGGATGCAGTTTTTTTTCACCTAATGAGGGCCTTGCCCTTCTTCAGGAAAAAGTTTGATTACAGCGCCTGAGACAGTGCAAGAGCGTATAGGTTTAATTCTTCCTCTTACTGGCCCAATGGCGTCTATTGGTGCCCGTATGCGTGATGCCGCTCAATTGGCGTTACCAGCTGATAAAGGCGTTATTCTTGATGTCTATGATGAGACTCAAGAAGGCGGGCCTGTCAAGGCAGCCTCTAATGCCGTCAAAGCTGGTGACAAAATTGTGCTTGGTCCCATAACATCTGGTTCTACTGAAAAAGTAGCTGATGTTTTGCAGGTTTCAAATGTGCCGGAATTAGCATTTACAAGTGACATAAGGCAGGCGCGACCCGGTGTTTGGGTTATGGGTTTAACACCTGAACAGCAGGTAAATCGTTTAGTTGAATCTGCATTAAGTGAGGGTAGAAAATCTTTTGCAGCGTTCTTGCCTGATAATGCTCTAGGCCATGCTATGGGTGAAGCCCTGGCAGCAATTTGCCAGAAAAAAGGGCTTAATGTCCCTCAGGTCGTTTATCATACAGATAATATCGATTCTATTAATGGTAGTTTTGAAACACTTCTTGATATTAAAAATGATCCTAATGCGGATGCTAAACCGCAGGAAAATACTCAACCTTCGGCTATTGATCCTCTTGGTGGAGATATTTCAGAAAAAACTGATGATAGTAAAAAACCTTTAAAACCAGCTTTTGATGCTTTGTTGTTAGGTGATACAGGGTTAAATCTCGGCCACATAATCAATATCCTACAAAAATATGATATTTCCACTTCCAAAGTGCGTATTATGGGGCCAATGTTATGGAAAGCATTTGACGGAAAACTGGGAGCTCTTAAAGGAGCCTGGTACCCTGCTTTCGATGACCGTCAGAGAGGACGCTACATTCAGAAATATGTAGAAGTTTACCATACGCAGCCCTCACCAGTCACAGATTTTGCCTATGATGCGGCAGCGCTTGCGGGTGCCCTGACACGGGAGCACAAACTTGATAAAGCAAATCTTACACGTAAAAATGGTTTTATGGGCCTAAACGGGACATTCTGGCTTAAAGAAAATGGTCACGTTAAAAGAAATCTCGTTATCTACCAGATATTGCCAGGCGGTGGGGCGCGTATGATCGTGCCAAAAGCTTCTGGAAGTCATCAAAAAAAATAAAAAGATAAGGCTGGATTTGAAAAAATCCAGCCTTTTTAATTTAACAGCGATTTTGCCTTAGTGATGTAATGGGAGCACGGGACGAATTTTATTAAGGGCTTTGTCCAATGATGAAAAACGGCCTAGCTCATATTCATTTAAACGGTCTGTTAAAACCCATTTCCCGCCCAAAGGGCTGACGGCATAGGCAGGTTCTGTGTTCTCTCTAACCCATATAAGAATATGGTCTGCTTTGGGAGAAAGAGGGTCAATTAATGCGTCTAATAGCCCCATTGTGAGACCAGCTTCCAGCCATTGCGAAAGATAATCTTTATGGCGAGGAAGAATTTTTTGGCGAAATGGCACGATGTTATGAGCCTGAGCTTTAACAGCAAAAGGGCGGGAAGAGCTGTTACGTAAAATAGTTTTCGCCATTACGAAAATCCTCAAAACAGGTTCTGCGATTCTGTTTTTCATATTATGCAATACTGATATGCTTATAACGAATATCAAAAATTGCTTTCAACCTAAATTTTCGTGATGAGGTATGCTCGTTTTTCTCAATAGTTCCTTTTATCCCATCTCCTATGGAACCATAACCATTGAGATGGCTGCGCTTCTATCCATTCTTGAAGGCGGTCATTAAGAGTCTGGGTGGTTTCTTGCACTATAGTCTGGTGATTAAAATCAGGGTGAGTTTCTGCAAATTTTTTCAAATCGAGAGGAGGATCGACTTTAAGAACAAATCTTGTAGAATCTTCGCGCAAAATATGACCGGTAATGATAAGTGCTTTATAACGCAGTGCTAATGTTGCAGCGGCTGGTGCTGCCATAGTGGGTAAATTAAAAAACCTTATTTCGATACCGTCATTCATTTTCTGGTCCCCCAAAATACCAAGGTGACCACCCTTCATAATATGTTTTATAGCCTCTTTAGCGCCCTTAGCGCCTTTGGGAAAAATTGGTCCTTCAAATCCCAGGGCTTTAGCGCGTAATTTGCGTATTGTTTGGTCGAGAAAGGGATTATTGGGGCTGCGGTAAAATGGAGCAAAAGCTAGTCCATATTGCGCAATAATGGCAGGTAGTAGTTCCCAGTTGCCAAAATGACCAGAAAAAAAAATAACAGGTCGATTTTCGCTCTTTGCCTGGTGCAGAAATTCTTCGCCAATAATGCGCCAGCTCGGGCCTGAAGGCATATTTTGTTGTAAAGAATGAATATGTGGGAATTCGCCAAATGTGCGCCCTAAATTTTCCCAGGCTGAATGAATGATTTTTTGGCGCCACTGAACATTGCTTTGAGGAAAAGCAAGCTCAAGATTACGATGCGCAATTTTTGAAAGACTTAAAAAAGGGCCTATAAATCGACATATATAACCGACAAGAAATGAACTTAGCTGTATCGGCAGATAGCTTAAAATAAAAATCAGAAAATTTAAGGCACTGCTTTGTGCCCAATAAAGATAATATTTCACAATTCTATATTGAATAGTAGATCTAGCCATTGATCAGCCTGTTTGGGCTTTTGCCAGTAAAGATCAACCTTAACAACAGTCACCTTTTTCAAAAAATCTTCTGGAAGTTTAACAGCATCTTTCTTGGTCGTTACAAGCTGAGTGCCAGGATCTTTGGCAAGGAGATCTAATTTATAAATGTCAGTAGCGCTATAAACATGATGGTCTGGGAAAGAAATGGTGTGAAGTAAGAATAACCCTGCATCATGAAGCATATCAAAAAATTTATCAGGCCTCCCAATACCAGCAAAAGCAATAAGCTGTTTTCCCTGTAAAGCTCTTATTTCTGGTCGGGGATAAAAAGATAAATGAGCACGAGGTAAGCTTCGTGGCAAAATTTTGGTTATTTTTGTTTGGTCATCTCCAATAATGACTGCGCCATGGGCACGTTGCAATGCAGAGTCTACAGGTTCTCGTAGGGGCCAGAAGGAAAAAGAAGATTATTTCCAACGCCAAAGCCACCATCAAAAACCAATAAAGAGACATCCTTAAAAAGAGACGGATCCTGAAATCCATCATCCATAACGAGGCAATCTGCCCCTTGAATAATAGCATTGAGAGCGCTTTGAACGCGGTCTTCTCCACACCAAGTGGGAGCCTCTGCGGCCAATAACAGGGCTTCATCACCAACGGTTGATGAATTATCTCGTCGTCTATCAACTTTGTGGGATTTATGCCTCAGACCTCCATATCCTTTGGTAATGATATGAGGTGTATGGCCACGCCATTTCAGCCGGTTGACCATGTCAATGACTAAAGGCGTTTTGCCAGTTCCTCCCACCGTAATATTGCCGATACATAATACTGGCACGTCAACATGGCAGGACGGTTTAATCAGCTTTTTGCGCGTGAAAAAATAAACGAAGAACGCCAAAGGCGACAAAAGGAACGTATAAAAATTCGGCTTAGAATCTTTCCAAAAATGTGGCTGATGCACTTTCATCACCATATTAATTCTTCGAGGAAATTGTGGTCAGGATAAGGCGCGATAATCTCGAAGAAATATAAAGTTCAGAGGAAAAAAATTGAGTAGACAAAACTTTATCCGTTAATAGCCAATAAGTGATATCTCGAACATTGGAAAGCTGACTAACTTTATATTGAAGCTTGTCAGTTGCTTCCTTCCAATTTTCCATATAAGGCCCATGGGCGACCCGGCAGCCTAACTTTAAAGGCTCAAAAGGGTTATGACCACCCCCTGGGGGCATAGCGAATTGCCAATAAAAGCCAGGTCAGCAAGTTTAAAGAAGAGACCTAACTCCCCTAATGTATCAATAACCCATAAAAAATCCTGCTCAGAAGGAACCTCACCTAAAGACCGTCTTGGGGCTTGAAAGAGGGTTGCTATTTCGGCACCCCGTTCTGGATGACGAGGTACGATAATACCAAGAAGATCAGGTTCTTCCCAACGTGCGCGTTTGAGGGCTTCGATAATGATCGCCTCTTCTCCTTTGTGAGTTGAAGCTGCGACAAAAACTTTTCTCTTTTCTACTAGTTTTTTAAGTAAGGTGAATTCTTTTCTGTCATAAGTGAGGGGAGGTGCTTCCTCTTTTAAATCACCAATAGGCGTTAGTATAGGGGGGTCAAATGGTTCAAAAGAGCGTTGATCTTCTTTACCCCGGGGCATAATCCAAGTTATTTCTGAAAGAATGAGCCTAAATAAATATTTAAAGGCTAGCCATTTTTTGACAGTTTTTTGAGATAAACGGGCATTGACGACCATAAAGGGTATGGCTCTTTTTGCACAATCTTTTATATATCCTGGCCAAATTTCGCTTTCTATAAAGACAGCCCCACATGGTTGCCAGTAATTTAAAAAACGCTTTCTTGCTGCTGGTATATCATAAGGCATAAAACTATGGATAAGGCGTTTACCATAAGCAACATGTGTAGAAATTATAGAAAAACCTGTGATCGTATTTGTCGTAAATAATATTGATATGTTTTTATCATTTTCTAAAAGCATATCAATAAGCGAGAAAGCTGACAGAGTTTCGCCAACACTGGCAGCATGGAACCAAATAAATCTATTGTTATGTTGTTTGTAAAATAAATGCTGGTCTGCGGAGATAAATCCAAAACGTTCCTTTAAACGTCCTTTTTGTTCTTTTCCTTTTTTTAAACGTCCCAGGCAATAAAAAATGAGGGCTGGCGTTAAACACCAGCCGACCCAGTCCCAGAACGCAAAAATAAACGTTCTAAATTCTATAACTTTTTGTGGGCGAGGCATAAAAGTTAAAGATCCTTGCAATAACCCTGGGTTGAAATTGTTATCATAAGGATTAAGGAAGTTTTCTCTAGTCCAGACACGGTTTAATTCATGATTTTATTTTCCATAAAATTATAAAAGGTCGGGTTTATCGGCTCATCATTATAGTCATGTCCGCGTTTTCAAGCATATAGCGTGTAACGCCACCCAATAAACGCTGCCTTAAACGTGAGTGAGAGTAAGCCCCCATGCTCAGTAAGTCGGCACCAACTTCATGAGCCCCTTGTAAAAGGCTTTCTCCTATTTTTCTTTTTTTACCTTTAACTATTTTTAAGTCTGCAACCACGCCGTGTAAATTAAGATAGTCTATTGCAGCCTCGGCCGCAGGGCCAATACGTTGATAATCTGGGCTACTCAGAACTGTAACTTTTTCAGCACGACGCGCCCATGGTAAAACATTGCGTAAAGCTAAAGCCGATTCAGCCGTGCCGTTCCAAGCAATGGCTATATGATTGCCTATATGTTTTGGTGCATGTGGCGGAGAAATAATTACGGGCTGACTGCCATCATATAGCATTGCATGTAAAATATCCGAAGCATTAGGATCTTCGCTTGGTACAAGATGCGGTACTAAAATAATGTCAGCTAAACGCGACTGCCATGTTAGGACATCTTCAACAGTACCTTCCATGAATTTTAATGTAACTTGTGGGGCGGCTGAAGCCTGTAAAGATGGAAGGGCGGTTTCATTTTCAGGATCGGTTTGGTCAAACCAGAGTACTTTTCCCTTTTTCTGCAATTCGTTAAGATAATGACGTACGCCTTCAAGATTTTGCTGAGCCTGCTGTACTGCATTTTCGATCATGTCTCCCATGGCACCGGCTGCCATACCCTCGCCAGCCATGGCGGCAATCTCACCAGGTCTATCACTGAAAAAGATGCAACTAATGCGAGCACGATAACGCTTTGCGAGTAAAAAACCAGAGTGAAATACTGCTTCTAAAGAACTCTTAGTCGTCAAAGGCAAAAGAATATTTCTTGTTTCGACGTTCATAGTAATGACTTCCTGTTATTCAGGCTTAAGGATAAAGTCGTGTTGTGTTCCAGCGAATTTCTTCTGAACCAGGATCTTTTTCAGCTACCCATGTGGCACGATCATGCAGGCGATAAGGCTGTTCTTGCCAAAATTCAAAACTCTCTGGGATGACACGATATCCCGACCAATTTTCTGGCCGAGGAATTACGTCATTTTTAGCATATTTATTCTGAAGGTCTTCTAAACGCTTTTCAAATATATGCCGTTCTTGGAGTTTATGTGACTGATTAGAGGCAATTGCGCCCAAACGTGAAAGATAAGAGCGACTAGCAAAATAAGCGTCGGCTTCTTCTTTTGTAACAGGTTCGATTTTACCCTCAATACGGATCTGGCGTCTGAGCGATTTCCAGTGAAATAAGAGGGCTGCATGAGGATTTTGCTCTAGTTCTCCACCCTTTCGGCTATTTTTATTTGTGTAAAAAACAAAACCTTTTTTACTGAAATCTTTAAGCAGCAGAATCCGTACTGATGGCTTGCCCTCTTTTGTGGCAGTTGCAACGGCCATAGCATTGGGGTCAGAAGGCTCTTTTTCCTCTGCTTCTTTCATCCAGCTTGCAAAAAGCACAAAGGGGTCAGCCTTTAAATCGAGTAAAAGATTTTGTGGGAGTGGCGAGAACTGAGAGTGTGACATGGTTTATCCCCTTAATAAGGTCCCTCAAGACAGGCGGATATAAAGATTGTTCTTTTTCTTATTTTAGATAGAATCAACGATATATTGAACAGACTACTCTTGCCCATGACTGGCGCTTATGCAACCAAGTGTAACAAAAGAGTAAGTGTACTCAACATGACTAGGATGCTAAACACATGTCTGAAATGGAAGATAACAAGCAGCTCACTCCTGTAAAGGGGACACTCATGGCGGGTAAACGCGGTGTCATCATGGGAGTGGCAAATAAAAATTCTATAGCTTGGGCCATTGCCAGCGCCTGTGCTGCTCAAGGGGCGGAAATTGCCTTTACCTATCAGGGTGAAGCTTTAGGCAAGCGTGTTCGGCCCTTAGCTGAAAGTGTTGGCTCAGATATGGTCATTGCTTGTGATGTAAGCGATGATGCAGCGATCAACACTACTTTTGATGAAATTGAAAAAAAATGGGGCAAAATTGATTTTGTCGTCCATGCAATTGGCTGGGCTGATAAACAATATCTACGCGGTCGTTATGTAGATACACCTCGTCAGGCTTTCCTTCAGGCTATGGATATTTCATGTTATTCATTCACAGCCGTTGCTCGTCGTGCTTCGGCTATGATGAATTCAGGTGGTTCAATACTGACACTGACCTATCTCGGGGCAGAGCGCGTTATGCCTCATTATAATGTGATGGGTGTAGCCAAGGCCGCTTTGGAGGCCTCTGTGCGTTATATGGCAGTTGATCTTGGGCGTGATAATATTCGCGTTAATGGTATTTCTGCCGGGCCTATCATGACACTTGCTGCAAATGGTATTGGCGATTTCCGTTATATCCTGCGGTGGAACCAGTTAAATTCTCCTCTAGAGCGTAATGTGTCGCTTAAGGATGTTGGTGGGTCTGGGCTTTATTTCCTTTCCGACCTTTCTTCTGGTGTTACAGGCGAAATCCACCATGTGGATTGCGGTTACAATATCATCGGAATGAAAAACCCTGATGCTCCTGATATTACTTTAGACTCTGGAGAATAATATCAATGTCAGAAAATAGTTTTGGACGGCTCTTTAGAGTAACAACATGGGGAGAAAGTCACGGCCCAGCCATTGGTTGTGTTATAGATGGCTGTCCTCCTCGTCTGAAACTTTCTGAAAATGATATTCAACCCTGGCTTGATAAACGCAGGCCGGGGCAATCAAAATATACCACTCAACGTCGTGAGCCCGATCAGGTTAAAATTCTTTCCGGTGTCTTTGAGGGGCAAACAACGGGAACGCCCATTTCATTACTCATAGAAAATACTGACCAGCGTTCAAAAGATTATGGCGACATTGCCCAGTCTTACCGTCCAGGTCATGCAGATATCGCCTATGATTTAAAATATGGCATTCGCGATTATAGAGGGGGCGGGCGGTCCTCAGCGCGTGAGACGGCTATGCGTGTAGCGGCGGGTGCCGTGGCTCGTGTTATCTTGCGTGAGCTCATTGGGCCTCAGTTAATAATTAGAGGTGCTCTCACGGCCATAGGCTCTCAACACGTTGATCGTGAATTATGGGACTGGTCACAAACTCATAAAAATCCTTTCTGGTGTCCAGATGTTACTTCTGTAGAGCGCTGGGCTCAGCAGCTTGATGCTATTCGTAAAGAAGGTTCTTCTATAGGAGCACTGGTAGAAGTTGTTGCCGAAAATGTCCCAGCTGGGCTTGGGGCTCCAATCTATGGGAAATTAGACGCTGAAATTGCCTCAGCCCTTATGGGAATTAACGGTGTAAAAGCTGTTGAGATTGGAGAAGGCTTTGGTGTTGTTGCTCTTAAAGGGCAAGAAAATGCTGATCCTATTCGCAGTGAAGGGTCTGCAACACATCCAAAATTCTTATCGAATCATGCAGGTGGCATTTTAGGAGGTATCTCTACCGGGCAGCCAATTGTAAGTCGCATGGCTGTTAAGCCGACAAGCTCGATTCTTGTTCCCGTTCCCAGTATTAATGCAGTAGGGCAGGAGGTAGATGTCATGACAAAAGGACGTCATGATCCTTGTATTGGGATTCGTGCAGTGCCTGTTGCCGAAGCGATGATCGCTTGTATTTTAGCTGATCATTTTTTACGTAATCGTGCTCAGTGCGGGTGACGTAAACTAACTTTTCAAAAGCTTGCCAAGCCTTGTTAACTGCCTATTATTGCAGGATTTTTGGCGTTATTTGTTTCGTTATCATTATAAATTATTTTCTACTGTTTTTACTATATATAGTATGATATCAGCATCCGTTAACCATATATATGTGATTTGGCGCGATATTAAACTTAATAATTTATCGCTTGATTCAATAAATGAATATGTGGATGTTAAGGCCACAAATTAACGACGCTTAGAGTCCAATTAGAGGTTTCGTACCATGACCTTCCAGGAAGCCCAGACAACATCTCGTGGAGCAGCTGATATGGCTGATCCTGAACTTTTCGAGAAGGATGTCCAACTTCCTCATCGTCACGCAGTTCATATTGATCCTTCACGTGATGCACTTTTAACAGCTTTCGGCCGCGCCACTCTTGATGACCGCTATTTGTTGGAAAATGAAACCTATCAGGGGTTATTTGCGCGTGTTGCTTCTCGCTATGGCGCAGATGCTGCCCATACTCAGCGCTTATATGATTATATGTCGCAACATTGGTTTATGCCTGCGACGCCTATCCTATCAAATGGCGGCACTAAGCGTGGTCTTCCCATTTCCTGCTTTCTCAATGAGGCAGATGATAGTCTGCAAGGAATTGTTGATCTCTGGAATGAAAATGTATGGCTTGCAGCCAAAGGGGGGGAATAGGGTCTTACTGGGGTAATCTTCGCTCAATTGGTGAGAAAATTGGCCGTAACGGTCGTACTTCAGGCGTTATTCCCTTTATTCGTGTGATGGATAGTCTGACTTTGGCCATTAGCCAGGGTAGCTTGCGTCGTGGTTCATCAGCTGTTTATCTTCCTATTTGGCATCCTGAAATTGAAGAATTAATAGAGATGCGTCGCCCCACAGGAGGGGATCCAAATCGTAAGGCTTTAAACCTTCATCACGGCGTGCTCGTTACAGATGATTTTATGCGTGCCCTGGTTGCTGATGATGAATGGGCGCTGATTTCACCAAAAGATCATAGTGTTATTCGTAAAGTCTCAGCCCGTTCCTTATGGATCAGGTTGCTTACAGCCCGTATGGAGCAGGGTGAGCCTTATATTGTTTTTTCTGATACGGTGAATCGTGCACGGCCAGAGCATCATCGTTTAGCAGGGTTAGAGGTCAAAACCTCTAATTTATGCGCTGAAATTACGCTGCCTACAGGGATAGATCATCATGGTAAACGGCGCACGGCTGTTTGCTGCCTTTCTTCTCTCAATTTAGAATATTGGGACGACTGGAAGGATAATGAGCAGTTTATTCCAGATGTGATGCTATTTCTCGATAATGTCCTGCAAGACTTTATTGATAATGCACCAAGCGAAATGGATAATGCCCGTTATGCTGCAATGAGGGAGCGTTCTGTAGGATTGGGAACGATGGGTTTCCATTCCTTTTTGCAGGCCCGCATGATTCCATTTGGCAGTGTGATGGCAAAAGTATGGAACAAAAAGATTTATGCTCATATTTCAGAGCGGGCCAATCAAGCTTCTAAGGATATTGCGGAGCTAAGAGGGGCTTGTCCTGATGCAGAAGAATATGGCTTTAAAGAAAGATTTTCCAATAAACTAGCCATTGCACCTACAGCTTCCATCTCTGTCATTGCTGGTAATGCAAGCCCGGGAATTGATCCTATTAGCGCTAATGTATTCTTGCAAAAAACGCTTTCAGGTTCCTTTACAGTGCGTAATCGTCATCTTGTCCATATTTTAGATAAGTACGGCAAAAATACCGACGAAATCTGGTCTTCGATTACCCTAAATAAAGGCTCTGTTCAGCATCTGGACTTTTTGAGTCAGGAAGAAAAAGACGTATTTAAAACGGCCTTTGAAATTGATCAGAGATGGGTCATTGAACATGCAGCTGACAGAGCACCTTTTATATGTCAGGCTCAGTCAGTTAATCTCTTCTTGCCGGCAGACGTACATAAGCGTGATTTGGTACGCGTGCATTATGAAGCATGGAAGAAGGGTGTAAAATCTCTTTATTATTGCCGTTCTCTTTCCATTCAGCGTGCCGATACAGTGTCTAATGTGGCTATTAAACGCAACATTATGGATGGCGATGACAATCATTTACCTCAGGCAACGCAGCGTACAGCAGAGCAGAAAAATAGCGATTACGAAGAATGCCTGTCCTGCCAATAGGTCACATAAACAATAAAGAGACTATGTTCTGGAAACATAATGAAAAGGAATGAGACGGTTATGACAGAGAAAAAGCCACTTCCAGAAGCCCCTGAATCGGCTGTTGAAGCCAATTTAATGGTTGATAATCCTGTCTATAAACCTTTCCGCTATCCGTGGGCGTATGATGCATGGTTGACCCAGCAACGTTTACATTGGCTACCCGAAGAAGTGCCGATGTCAGAAGATGTAAAAGACTGGCATCGCAAGCTGAGTGATACAGAACGTAATCTTGTCACGCAGATTTTCCGTTTCTTTACGCAGAGTGATGTGGAAGTGAACTCTGCTTATATGAAATATTATCCTCAGGTTTTTAAACCTACCGAAGTGCTTATGATGCTCTCATGTTTTTCTAACATTGAGACAATTCATATTGCAGCTTACTCGCATCTGCTTGATACGATCGGGATGCCCGAAGTCGAATATTCTGCCTTCCTCAAATATAAAGAGATGAAGGACAAATATGATTTCATGCAGTCTTTCAACATTGATAATAAGCGCGAAATAGCCAAAACTATGGCTGCTTTTGGCGCTTTTATGGAAGGACTTCAGCTTTTTGCCTCTTTTGCCATTTTATTAAACTTCCCACGCTTTAATAAATTAAAAGGTATGGGGCAGATTGTTTCATGGTCTGTTCGTGATGAGACACTTCACTGTCTTTCAATGATCAGATTATTCCGCACCTTTATTCGTGAAAACCCCGAACTCTGGACAGAAGATTTTCAGGAAGAACTTGTTCAGATCTGTCGGGAAACAGTAGAACATGAAGATGCATTTATTGATCTTGCCTTTGAAATGGGGCCTGTCGAAGGGTTAAATGCAGAACAGGTTAAAAAATATATTCGCTTTATTGCTGATCGTCGCCTGACCCAATTGGGGCTTGATCCAGTCTACGGAATTGAAGACAACCCGCTACCCTGGGTTGATGATATGCTTAATGCCGTTGAGCATACTAATTTCTTTGAAAATCGTGCGACAGAATATTCTCGAGCTTCTACGCAAGGTAGCTGGGAAGATGCTTTTGAAAGCGGTGTTTTTAGCTGATATTAGCGTATAAATTCTAAAATATGGGTCGTTAATGGTTGCAGACGGTCAATCAACGCTTGACCGCCTCTTCTTAGCTGCCCATATTTTTGCTATTATCTATTGCGAAAGTGACTCCATATCCAATTAAAGATATGTGGCACTTTATCGTGTTATAGTGCCCTAACTAGGTTATGGACAGCGGAGTAGTGACCCTTGGTTTCTTTCTCACCAGATTATCAAACAACAACAAATTCTGGCTCGGAAGGGGGAAGTGCCAAAGGTGAGGATGCTCTTCACGCTTTAGCTGCCTATCTTGATGAGGACATGCAGGCTTGTAACCGGGCCATATTAGAGCGGATGCAAAGCCCTGTTGCGCTTATTCCTCAGTTGGCAGCTCATCTTATTGCGGCAGGGGGTAAAAGATTACGACCCCTTTTGACTCTCGCTTCTGCACGTTTATGTGGATATGAAGCGGGACCAGACCATCAGCGTCACGTAGGGTTGGCTGCTTGTGTAGAATTTATTCATACAGCCACGTTGTTACATGATGATGTTGTTGATGAAAGCACGCTTCGCCGCGGTCTTGAATCGGCTAATGCCCTTTTTGGCAATAAGGCCTCTGTCCTGGTTGGAGATTTCTTATTTGCTCGTTCTTTTCAGCTTATGACAGCTGATGGCTCTTTGCAGGTAATGGCAATTTTGTCAGATGCTTCAGCAACGATTGCTGAGGGTGAGGTCTTGCAAATGACCACACAGAACGACCTTTCGACGCCTGTTGAACGCTACCTTGAAGTTATTCATGGAAAAACGGCAGCTTTATTTGCGGCAGCCTGCCGAGTAGGGGCTGTTGTTGCCGGAAAAGGAAAAAAAGAAGAATCTGCTCTTGAGATATTTGGTACAAATTTAGGTATGGCCTTTCAGCTTGTTGATGATGCTCTTGATTATGCGGCAGATCAGCAGGTGCTAGGTAAAACGGTTGGTGATGACTTGCGTGAAGGTAAAATCACTCTGCCCGTGCTGGCTGCCTATGCTGCCGGAAGTGATGAGGATAAAAAATTCTGGGAGCGTGTTATTGAAGCCAGTGATCAGGAAGAATCTGATCTTGATCATGCATTGAAATTAATCACTCAAACTGGTGCCATCAAAGCCACTCTTGATAAAGCAGCAGAATATGCCGAGGCAGCTGTTAAGGCTTTGGAGATTTTCCCTGATTCTGAATTAAAAGACTTATTAGCTCGGACTGTTCTCTATACAGTTCATAGGGCACATTGAAAAAATTAGTGAAGAGGCGCGGTTGTCTGTCATTTTTCTAATGTAAGGCTAAAAATTTTAGAATTGGCCTATATAGTTTATCTCGAATTATTACCAGTTAGCGACACCTTGTCAGCCAACAGAATGTCAATTTCCAAGCTTTTCTTAGGTTATGCGTTGCCATGATTTTAAGAAAAGCTATTTCTGTGAAATTTTGAGCCATGCAGCCAACTGGATCAATAATAAATAAAAAATTGCCGAATCTGATCTAATTGAGCGAGACTTTATAAGGGCCAATAAGAGCAGTGATGACAGACTATGAGATCAGTTTTTATCAGTTTCAATTTTGGATAAATGGCTGAATCTTACCAAAGTTATCTGGTTTATGTCTGTAAACGTTTCTAATTCCAATCTAATTGATTATTTATAATGTTCAGGCCACATTATAAATCTTACATTAGTATTTTTTGTATTTCTTTTAGTCACTTAGGCTTGATTTCTGCGTCGTACATCAAGCTGGCAATATGTTTTTCTAATGCCCTGGCTGGCTCATAAATATTCTATCCATGCCCTAAAATCGCAGCGGCTCTGAAATAAAAAAACACGGTTCAGCTAGCAAACTTGAAGTGTTTACGGGGTTGGAAATAACTCACAAGAGTTATAACCAAGCCATCTTACCTGCTCTGTGAGGCGGTCTTTATCTGCTGGTAGAGACGTCATAAAAAAGCGCGGCGCTGTCGCTTCCTTGTCAGCATATAAGGGGAAGGACCAGTTTTCTTTTAAGCGTCTTAGGGCTTGCTGAGCAACAGCGGGGGCGGGATCCAGCCATGCTATGTGGGCTGGGGCTACTCTCTGAAAGCTGGGTAATAAAAAGCTGTAATGTGTGCAGCCTAACCCGATTGTATCAATTTTTTCTCCGCCTTTCTGATTAAAGAGCTGGTCCAACTCATGTTTAACCAAGGCAGGGTCTGGAGTTTCACCTCTAAAAGCTTGCTCAGCTAGATCGGCTAGATTTCTAGCTCCATGAACCAAGAGCTGACAATCATCAGCATAATCGTGCCAAAGCTGAGAAATATAAGGGCGCCGAATGGTAGCCGATGTTGCAAGAAGTCCGATGGTGCGTGACACTGAAACCCGCCCTGCCCATCTAATAGGAGGAACGCATCCCACGATAGGAAGATTGAGAGTTTGACGTAGGGGGTGAGGGCTAAAGTACTGGCTGTATTGCAGGCAACAATAAGTAAATCAGGTTTAAGCTCTTTTTCTGCTGATGAAAGGAGAGAAACAATTCTTTTTGTAAGAAATTCATCTTCCTGCTCGCCATATGGAAATAAGGCTGTATCAGCAAGATAATCTATACGCAGAATTGGCGCCAAATGTCTCAGAGCTTGAACAGCTCCCATTCCACCAATACCTGAATCAAACACCAAGATTCTTGGCGAGACTCGTGGTGGAGTATGGGAGCCCTTCATAATATTTTACTTCTTTTCTTCAGTTTTATAGGCCAAAGCTTCCTCTACGCTGCCAACGCCGCCATGTGCTTTTGACCAGGCGCAGGGATCTTCTAAAAAGCGTCTTACTTCTGCGCTATCTTTGTCAGAAAAATATTTACCATCAGCGCAGGCTTCTAAAACATCCCACCAAGTGCATAAAGCATGGAGATTGATTCCCATATTAGCGAGGGATTTTTGTGCTCCAGGGAAGACGCCGTAATAAAAAACAACAAAAGTGTGATCAACAATGGCGCCAGCTTCACGCAAAGCTTTCACAAAGCGGATTTTAGAGGCACCGTCTGTTGTAAGATCTTCGACAAGCAAAGTGCGCATATTTTCAGGCACATCACCTTCAATTTGGGCATTACGACCAAACCCTTTGGGCTTTTTGCGCACATAAGCCATAGGTGTCATAAGACGGTCGGCAATCCAGGCTGAGAACGGAATACCAGCAGTTTCACCGCCCACAACGGCATCTAGGCTTTCATAACCAATATGACGTTCAATTTTTTCAACAGCGAGCTCCATAATTTTTGTGCGAGCGCGAGGAAAAAATATAATCTTCCGGCAATCGATATAAACAGGTGATTTCCAACCAGAAGTCAGCGTATAAGGTTCATCTGGGCGGAAATTAATAGCTTTAATTTCAAGTAGGATGCGGGCTGTCATTAATGCTGCATCGCGGTCCCATTGAGTTAGACGAATATTATTGGCTGGAACAGCATCTGCGGTCATATCGATCTCCAAAATAGATTCCTCTTAAACATTTAGCCTTTAGAGAGGCTTGAGGGTAGTGCAAAAAACTTTATTCCTATTTTGCAGATAAATAGTTTGAACATAATCACAAAATTGTGCCTAAATAGCACTCAACTCACGGTCAACAAGCCGTTGGGTACTTGAGTCGCCTTAATGAGTGGCGGGTTTCTAGGGACGAAGTAAAATGACAATCGACACCCGCTATATTGGGCGTAAATGTGAGAGAGCTGTGATTACAGCCTATCAGGAATTAAAGGATATGGGGCAAGACGATATGCAGGCTTTTACCGCCTGTACGACGCTTTATCGTATTTACCATCCAGAATCTTCTTTGCCCGAAGCGCGTTTGCTCGTGTCTGAATGGATTGATCACCATCTTGTAAAAAGAAGTCACGGCCATACACGTGGCTGTAATTGTTGATATATTTTATAAAATAATGACAAAAAACCCCGCTTTATTGAAAAAGCGGGGTTTTTTGATGTTTATTAGTCTTTAAGCGTAAATTTCAGCCCTTGTAGCCCTGCTGTTAGATGGGCACCACTGGCCTTAGAGGTAATTTTTAAGCGAACGCCATTACTATTAGCAAGGAGCGCACCACCGACGCCTTCGGCGACCGTTGCTTCACCAGCTAATGAGCCATATTCGCCGTCAAAGTCATGAAGGTGCTTAAGGTTATATACCTCTCCATTGGCTTCGATGCTAGCGTAACCGAGGGCAGCAATATTTCCGCCGCTAATTTTAAAGTGATGTGTCTTACCGCGATAAACCAAAGTGCCATCGCCCCAGGTATAACCAACACCCAAGTCAGCGGAGTGAGTTTTAAGATGGATATGACCTACAGGCTTAGCGACATCTTTAGCATGATGCTCAGCAGCATAAGAGGCAGCTGGAATTGCTACACCCATGCTTAAAGCGGAGATAAGAGCTAGACCGTAGCCGAAATATGCACGTGACATTGTTAAACCTTTCATTGGCTTAAAATAATGTAAGCTTCTAGGCTTAGACACAAAGAGAAAATTAAACGTTAAAGAATAATATTGTGTCACAGCCATAAGGGTAAATCTAAAATTTTATTTTATAGTTAATTTTTTAATATAATAAATTTGGCTATACATATAAGCGTATGTTTAAAAAAAATGATACATTATAAAAAATTAGTATATTTTTGGTTTTTATAATCCTCGAATACTCTTTGTCATTTTAAATAAAGACACTTTTAGACCTCGGTAAATCTTCAGAAAAAAAGTCTTTATAACTTGCCAATAAAGAGCAAATTTATCTGAAGAATTTCGTTTTCTAAGCTGAAGTAGATTTTATCTCTCTTCCATAGGAAGAACGTCTCTTTGAATCTTTCCTGTATAAAGCTGACGTGGGCGCGCAATACGCATCGTGGGATTAGAAATCATTTCTATCCAATGACTGACCCATCCTGCTGTACGTGCAATTGCAAAAATTGCCGTAAACATAGAAGTAGGAATGCCCAATGCTTTAAGAATGAGCCCTGAATAAAAATCTACGTTAGGATATAACTTTCTTTGTATAAAATAATCATCTTCTATGGCAATGCGCTCGAGCTCCATTGCAAGATCTAAACAAGGATCGCGCTTTAATCCAAGAGTATCGATAACTTCGTGATAAGTTGCCTGAAGGAGTTTTGCACGTGGGTCAAAATTACGATAAACCCGGTGCCCAAAGCCCATTAACCTTACACCAGACTCTTTATTTTTGACCCGTTCTAAAAAAGCAGGAATGTTTTCGCGTGAGCCAATTTGGTCAAACATTGCTAAAACAGCTTCATTAGCACCTCCATGAGAGGGCCCCCAAAGAGCTGCTATTCCAGCAGAAATACAGGCAAAGGGGTTTGAGCCAGTTGAACCTACGAGTCTGACAGCGCTTGTTGATGCATTTTGCTCATGATCAGCATGTAAAATAAGAATGCGGTCTAATGCTCGGGCCAGTACAGGGTCTGCTTTATAAGGACGGCCGGGCCTTGAAAAAAGCATATAAAGTAAGTTTTCGGAAAATGGCAAAGTTTCATCAGGATAAATAAAAGGTTCGCCAATTGTATATTTATAAGCGCATGCAGCAATAGTCGGTACTTTAGCAATAAGGCGCCTTGCAGACAGATCATGATGACAAGGCTTTGTCTGAAGTACATCGCTATAAAAAGCCGATAAGGCCGCTACAGTACCGCATAATATTGCCATAGGGTGTGCGTCCCTACGGAAACCATTAAAAAAATTGCGTATTTGCTCATTTAACAAGCGTTGAGAAGCCATGTCTTCACAAAATACGTCATATTGCTCTTTGGTAGGGAGCTCCCCGTACAGCAAAAGATAGGCTGTTTCGGTGTAGTCAGTATGTAAGGCTAGCTGTTCGATAGGATATCCACGATGAAGGAGAATGCCTTTCTCACCGTCGATAAATGTAATTTTGCTTTCACATGCTGCTGTAGAACCAAAGCCCGGATCGAAAGTAAACATTCCTGTTTCTTGAGCCAAACGTCTTTGGTCTAAAACTGAAGGTCCCATTGTTCCATGCATGACGGGAAAGGCGAATGAAAAAGATTCACATTTTTCTTTTGTCATTTAATGAGCCTTCTAACGATGCGGTTATTCTGTAAAAATCTACAGATTTGCACCAATAAGTTTTGGATAAGAAACATATTAATGCAAGATAAAAAAATAACACGAAATTAAAAAAGGTGGCGAGGTTGAGGCCTCGCCACCTTTTTCTTATTCAAACCATAATGGTTTAAATATTTTATTTTGTACCTTCAGGCAGGGCATAAACTACAAGCGCATCAGAAATTGGTGAGCCCATAAAGTGATGTCCACCTGCAAAGATAGCAACATATTGGCGACCATTTACAGAGTAAGTGATCGGCGTTGCCTGACCACCACCAGGTAATACATCACTCCAGACGACTTTACCCGTTTTCATGTCAATTGCACGAATTTGGTTGTCAGTTGCGGCAGCTACAAAAGCAACACCACCGGCTGTTTGAATTGGGCCACCATTATTAGGTGTACCAATATTCAAAGGTAATCCTGTTGGTAGGCCGAATGGACCATTGGCACGAGCAGTTCCTAATGGTTTTTGCCACAGAACTTTATGCTCTTTCAGGTCGATTGCAGTGATCATACCAAATGGAGGCTGGTTACAAAGCACTTTTGTAAAGTCGTTCCAGAAAGGAGACACAACAATACCATAAGGTGTGTCACCTTGAGCACCATTACCCTCAGCTCCACCACCGCTTGGATTAAATTGTGGAGAGTCAACAGGTATCAAACCGAGTTGGTCGGCTTTTTTACGTGTTACAAGCTGGTCATACATAGGTGTATTATTCCAGTTTGCTAACATAATACCTGTGTTAGGGTCGTAGGAGATGCTACCCCAGTCACTACCACCATTATAGCCAGGATATTCAATCCAAGGTCTGTCAAGGCTTGGCGGCGTAAATTCACCAACATAGTTTGCTTTGCGGAATTTAATACGACAAGCAAGCTGATCGAGAGGTGAAACACCCCACATTTTGGCTTCAGTCAGATCTTTAAAGCCAAGTCTTGGCACGGCAACTGACCATGGTTGTGTAGGTGAGCGTGGATCGTCAGCAACATTACCTGGATGAGGTGCTGGTTTTTCTACAACGGGGAAGTCAGGAAGTGGCTCACCCGTGCGGCGGTCTAGGATATAAGTCTGACCACGCTTTGTAGGCATGATGATTGCTGGGGTAACAGACCCATCTTTACCGTGGTAATCAAAAAGAGTGGCCTGTGAACCAATGTCATAATCCCAAACGTCTTTATGAGTGGTTTGGAATACCCAGCGAGGCTCGCCAGTTTTAACATCTATAGCAACCAGCGCTGAAGAAACTTTGTTTTCTTCAGGTGTGCGCAGGGCACTGTAATAATCTGCGGCCGAGTTACCTGTTGGAACAAAAACCAACCCTAACTCGTTATCACCAGCCATTGCTGCCCATGAATTGGGTGTGCCACGGCTATAGAATTTTCCGGGGCCAGGCTGATGATGGTCTGTCGGATTATTAACATCCCATGCCCAAACAAATTTACCAGTTTCGGCATCATAACCACGGATCACGCCTGATGGAGCCCAGCGGCGCTGACCATCGAGAACTTCGTGGTTTACAACGACAACACCATTAATGATTGGTGGAGGAGTTGTCATTGAGACCTGGCCAGGAACAGCGTATCCCAGGCCTTGCATGAGGTTAACCTGCCCGCCAAACCCAAAGGATGAGCACAGCTTACCTGTTTCTGCATCAACAGCGATAAGACGCATGTCAAGCGTCGCTTCGATGATACGGTTATGGCAAGGTTGCCCTTCGGGCACTGTTGATGACGTAAAGTAAGTTACGCCTTTACAAGCTGCTGTATATGGAATGCTCTCATATTTAACACCAGCTTTATGCCGCCAGATTTCTTTGCCCGTAGCTGCATCGACACGCATTATGTCATTAAGGGCAGAGCAAAGATAAAGCGAATCACCAACTTTAATGGGGGTTGTTTCAGCAGCCCATTTATTGGTTTTGCCTTTAGGAACGAGGCTACCTGTGTGGTAAACAAACGCCCTTTTCAGGTGCTTAGCATTTTCAGCTGTAATTTGCTTTAAGGGTGAATAACGGTTCTGACGGTCGTCACGCCCATAAGCTGGCCAATCTTCCGGCTTCGGATTAGCACTTTGCTGAGGGACCATGTCAGGAATTTCAGACGCCGGAATCTCATCAATATTAGGTAAATGAGCCGGGTTGATGCCTGGAGGCTGCGGCGTCGAAGGGTCTGGCGAAGTATAGATAGTTGACTTCGTTACCTTATGACTTGGGTCACCTGCTTCACCTGGTCCAGGTGTTACAGTTGTAGGAGGAACCTGCGCTAAAGCGGGCACAGCTCCAAGAGCGGTGCTTAAAAAGAGCGCCTTAAAAATCGTTGATTTCTGCATGTTATGCGCTCCTTTTCCGCCCATTAAGGGCAAACAGGCTGATAGCGACAAGGATAGCGATTACTGTAGGGCCAAAAAGGCGAGGTAACCACCCAATCCAATCGAAACCTACTTCATAGATCGTCCAGGGGATTGTTAATGCCCATCCTAATAAAAAGAGCCAGCAACCCAAGGGCTTACGCATCATCATGAGTAGACCGCCCGGTGTGAGGAATAGAATACCCTCAAGGACATAATACCATGATCCACCGTAAGAAACCAAAACTCCACCTTCAATAATGAAGAAAAGGCCGAAGAGGAAAACTACAAACCCGACAAGCATAGCCAACCCTGTGCCCAGGGTTACAGGCTGTCGAGAAGAATTCGAAGAAGAAAGCATATCGGCACCTCAAAACGGGTGTTAGACCTGCCGCTCTTTGTGAAGTATTTTTCTCTTCTAGGGAAGAGGATAAAATTCCTAAGCAAACACTTTTTTGTGTATTGATAATTATCCCGGTTTTCTTAAGAATAAATTATTATTTTTGTTGTTTATTATTTAGTTGTCGAGAAATATCTTTGTGATTTTTTACTACCTCTGAGACAATAAGATCAAAAATCTGCTCTGCGAAATCTGGATTTAAAGACGAGTCTTTTGCCAATGCGCGCAGGCGCTGCTTTTGGTTTGATTCTCTTTTATTATCTGTGGCTGGCAGGTTCGTTTGAGCTTTGATAAAGCCAATTTGTCTGGTGCATTTAAAACGCTCAGAGAGCATATAGATGAGGGCAGCATCGATATTATCAATGCTATGACGAAGTTCGTTTAGAAGATCTACATCGTGTGAATCTTGAAAGTTTTTAGAGCTCATCAAGGTCAACCCATGCTAAATGTCCATCTTTCCCGGCACCCAGATCCATGAAAATGGCTTTCCCACCGAGCCTGCCTTCTTTAACCCAAGGGCGTCCATCAGTCGAGCGTCGATCATGGCCAACATAGACTGTAATGTCTTCGGGGATTCTATCAACCCAGTTTAAAAGCCGTTCAGGATAGCCGTCTGGCTGTATTTTATTAGTTACCTCACCAAAAAGTGCTCTGGCCAGGGCTGCAGAAATTTTATTAATGCCTGTTTTGGGGGGAGGGTTGGTGAGCATAAAGCTATGAAACCCACCATGTATGAAAAATGTTTGATTAATGCGCTGCCAGGCAGGAGCTTGTTCGATGGCATTATGGATTTGGTAAGGGAATTCCTGGCTTCCTAATGCAAATATTTCTTCTAATGTTTTTTCGAGGGCTTTGTCTGGTCTTACCTGACGTCCGGCTAAAGAGCGAGCCAGTTTTCTGTCATGATTACCAAGAACAAACATGCCTCTTTCAGTTTTTAATAACTGAAGAATTTGCTTTAAAACACCAACATTATCTGGGCCATAATCGGTTAAGTCACCAAGTTGAATAATGTAGCGTTCAGTGGCTAATGCATGCTTGAAAGCGTTAGAATCGCCATGCACGTCGCCCACCACCCTAACACCAAATTTTTTGATGCGATTTAAAATGGCTGCACTTAAGGTTGGTACGGTAAAAATGAGATGACCTTTCAAAGCAGAATTTAAAATTCTGTTCTATTCTTCTGCTTGAAAAAAGGTCTCGTCAACTCCCTATAAATTTTAAGCCATCATTAAGGTTGACCGAAAGCAGTCGGCTTACGCCTCTTTCCTGCATTGTAACACCAAAAAGCTGATTCATATGTGCCATTGTTGTTTGATGATGTGTTACGACCAGAAAACGTGTGTTTGCCTGCTTTTGAAGGTCAGCAATAAGGCGACAAAATCGTTCGACATTGGCATCATCTAATGGCGCATCTACTTCATCCAAAACACATATTGGAGCTGGCGTACAGTAAAAGGCTGCAAATATGAGAGAGAGAGCTGTTAAAGCCTGTTCACCGCCAGAGAGCAAAGACAGAGTTGAAAGTTTTTTTCCTGGGGGTTGAGCATAAATTTCTAACCCTGCTTCTAATGGGTCGTCGCTTCCAACAAAGCTTAAATGGGCTTTTCCCCCATCAAACATGCGAGAAAATAATGTTTGAAAATGCTGATCCATTTCTGAGAAGGCTTTGTTAATACGCATTCTGCCTTCTTTATTGATAGAACTAATGGCTTTGCGTAAACGACTAATCGCTTCTGTTAATTCGGTAAGCTTTTTATGAAGCTGGTCTGATTCTTCCTTAGCGCTATTATATTCGTCATCTGCGCCAAGATTAACGCCGCCTAAATTTTCTCGCTCTTGTTGTGTGCGGGCAAGAAGGTGCCGCAAGCTCGTAACACTCTTTCCAGCCAAATCATCATCTTCAGAATCATCTTGTTGAGACTCTTCTAAAGGATCATGTGTTTGGAGTTGTGTTAAAACATGCTGAACCTGCTTTAAACGCTCAGTTAAACCGCTCAACGTTTCGCGCAAAATAGTGCGTCTATCTTGCAGGTCAGCAAATTCTTTCTGTTTAGAATTTAAGTCTGTTTGTAGCGATGAGGTTTTTTGAGTAGCTGAATCAAATTGTTCTTTTAGTGCTGTATAAAGCGACTTATGTTTTTCTACTTGTGCGGTCAGCTGTTTGGGATTGACCTGAGAGTCCTGTGAAAGTTCGAAAGCGTGTTTACGTTGTTGTAGTGTTTGTAGCTCTGCCAGAATATGCTCTTTTTCAGCACTCGCGGCTTGATATTTGAATTTTATGGTAGAAATCTGTTCTTCTAGAGACCGAGCTTTTCTTTCGCATTCAACAAAATCTTTGCGTTTTTGCTGGTAGTTCCTGCTATCTTCATCAAATTTAACTTTTAAAGCGTCAAGTTTTTTAATTTGATCTTCTAAAGGAGCAAGAGACTCTAAACGGGATAAAGCTTCTTTGACTTCGCTATCAAGGGACTGACAAATTTTATTTTGCAATTCAAGCTGGTTGCGTAAAGTGTCTCGACGCCCAGATGTAGATGCCTGCTGCTGCGTAAGGATGTTAAATTTTTGCTGCGCCCGTAAATGTTCCTGACGTAAATTTTGATAATGTGCATCTAACTGTGAGAGAGTTTTTATACTCTCATCAAGTCTTGTTTGCGCTGCTGCAACAGCTTGCTTAGGGCCTTCTAAATCAAGTTCAAGAAGCTGCTTTTGCTGTTTTTCTTTTTGCTGTTTCGCGCTTTCCAGTTCAGCTTCCAGATGCGTTATAGAAGAGGCTAGATCTTTCAGCCGGGCTAAAGAATTCTCATAAACCAGCTCTGACTGAGAGTAATGTCGTTCAATAGCGTTGAAAGACTTAAATGCTTCTTGATGTTTTTGATGCGCCTGCGATAAAGCCTCTCTTGCTTGAGCGACTTTATCCTGATTAGGCACTATAGTCTTAAGAGTTATATCAAGTTCTGAAAGAGAATTTTGCAAAGAGGTAAGGTTATTTTTAATTTCCTCTGCGTGGGCTGTGCTTTTTTCTATATGCTCAAGAGCGTGCTGAATTTTGCGGTGAGAGAGTTCTTTGCCATGTTCCTGCTCTTGCACTTTAAAGCGCAGATTATGGAGCTGTTTAACAAGTGTCTCGATAAAAGCGCGTTTTTTATCAATTTTTTCCTGAAGCGAGTCATTACGGTCTTTTTCGTTTTTTAGCTCAAGCTCAGTCTCACTTATTGAGTTTTTTACAGCTTCTTTTTTAGGCTCCAACTCTTTAAGTTTTTGCAGATTTTCAAGTTTTTTAACCTCAGAAGAATGTTGTTGGGCACTCTGAATAAAACCGTCCCAACGCCAAATGGCGCCTTCTCGTGTTACGAGTGATTGGCCAGGCAATAAATGTTGCTGGAGCTCTGCGCCTTGCTGCTCATTTTCTAAAAGGTAAATCGAAGCCAAAGCGCGCGTAAGGGCAGGAGGGGCTTTTACAAATTCTGCAAGGGGTTTGAGATCTGAAGGTGGAGTTTGAGTCTCTTTGAAAGGAGGGAGGCACCGCCAGGCACGTTTTAACTTTGTTATATCCGAAGCTGTATCGTTTTCGGCCAATAAATTCGCTTCGAGACCTTCAGCTAAAGCCATAGCAAGGGCTTGGTTAAGTTCTGCCGGAAAATCTAAAGTTTCAAGCATAGAAGATTCTGCATCTATAGTCCTACTATAAAGAGAATTTCTTAAGCTTTGTATTTGGCCTTTGAGTCTAAGAAGCTGAAGTTCTTCATTATGGAGTTTTTGGCGCGTTTTATTTAAGTCCCCAAAAGATGTTTTGAGTTCTTTACGCCAGTTTTGAAGCTCTTCTGAAGCTGTAGAATATAATGTTTCTTTTTCAACAAGTTCTGAGCGTAATTGTTCTACCTGCTCAAAGTTTGTGACATTTTGTTTGGCTTCATCCAGAGTTTTTTTAGCTTGTAAAATTTGCTGTGCGGTTGTTTGTTGAGCATACTTCAGCCGCTCTATTTCCAGAGAAATGATATTTCTCTTCTGGGTTTTTTCCTTATGGTCAGTTCTTGCTTTATACCAAATTTCTTCTTCTTTATCTTTAAGCTCTCTTAGTTCTTTTTCTTTGTTTTCTGTTTCGAGTAATAAAGACTGTGCTTTGTCAACTTCCTGTTTTTTAGTGGTCAGTATTTCTGGAGTGATCAAAGAATTTTCAATATTATGCTTGTCAGATAAAAAGCGGTCGTATCGAACTTTAAGGGCCTCTAATTTTTTTGATACTAACTGTATTTCAGATGTTAGATGTTTTTGGACACGTAACGTATTTTCTAAAGCAGACCGAGCTTTTTCAAGCTCAATTTTTTTATTTTGACTAATGTCAGCGTAATTTTGTTTTTCTTTTTCTGCCTCAGAGACAGACTGAGCTGTGGATTTAACTCTTTCTTCCGCTTCTGTAAGAGAGTCTAACTCAAAACGTGATTTTTCAATCTGTAATAGTTCAGACTGAATACGGTCTAGTGAAGATAAATTTTGCTTATGATGCAGTGTGAGGTTTTCATAAAGGTTGCGGGCCGTTTCATAGCTCAAATTTGCCTTATGATAATCCTCTTTGGCGTCATCATATTGTGCTTTACGCTGAGAAAGAGCCTGTTCTTCTTGCTCTAACTGGGTTTTTAAGTCAGGTAGATTTTTGAACTCAGTTTCAAGTGTTTTTTCCAGCTGAGTCAGTAATTCTTGAGAGCGTTTTTCTTCTTCATGAAGCGTTGCAGAACGCTTTTCAGCGCGATCAAGATCAGCGTTAATGTCTATAATTGTTTTTAAGCGTTCATCCCATGCTTTTTGAATATGAGATAGATTATTTTGTGCAATTTCAAGCTGAAGCTTTTGTTCTTCTAAACGAGGACGAAGCGCATTGAGCTGAAGCGACTGCTCGTCATATTCTTTTTTTAGATCAGCAACAGCAACATTTTTTTCTTGAAGTGTTTTTTCAAGGTCAGCTAGTTGGCTTTGAGTTTGGGTAATTTCCTGGCTTGTTGCACTAACGTTATTTTGTGCCTGCATATGCTTTAAGCGGCGTAAACGTGATTCGAACCGTCTTATATCTTGTGAGAGTTCCCGGTAACGCCGTGCCTGCGCTGCCTGTTGTGTAAGCAGTTCCAACCGTTGATGTAGCTGAGTTGCATGTAACTCAGCCTGCTCAAGATTATTTTCAGCCTGTTTTAATTTAAGCTCAGCATCATGCTTGCGAACATGCAATCCTGTGACATTGGCTGCCTCTTCAAGAATGGCACGCCGTTCTTCTGGCTTTGCTCCTATAAGCTGGCTAACGCGATTTTGGCTAATAATGGCAGAGCTGCGGGCCCCTGTAGCCAGATCGGCAAAAAGAGTCTGCACATCACGGGCACGGACTATGCGATCATTAATGCGGTAAATACTGCCAGAGCCACGTTCAGCCTGGCGGGTGATAGCCAGTTCCTCGCTTTCTTCAAAAGGGGCGGGTGCCAAGCCTTTTGCATCTTCAAGCTGTAGGGTAACGCGCGCTATATTGCGTGCTGGCCTGCTGGCAGAACCGGCGAAAATGAGGTCATCACTTTCGCCGCCTCTCAGCGTTTTGGCTGACACTTCGCCCATAACCCAGCGGATCGCTTCAACAATATTGGATTTTCCGCATCCATTAGGTCCGACAATACCAGTTAGACCAGGGAGAATGTCCAAAGTTGTTTCGTCGGCAAAACTTTTGAACCCGACTATTTTTAAGCGGGCGAAGTGGGCTTTATAAGAAGAAGACATTTAGCAGATAATAGACTTATGAAGCCTTTTTAACGAGATCTGCGAATGTCTCAAATGTCTCGGGATCCTGAGCATAAGCGACATTATTGAACCGGAAATAGGGTGTGCCCTGAATATCATATTTTTTGGTGTCGCTATCAACTTTGTCAGAAATAGCTTTGATGAAATTCTGGTCATTGCGAATTTCATCAAACTGACTGGAAGAGATGCCAGCTAAAGCTGCTTCCTGCCGTAAATGCTCTAAAGGATCACCTTCAGAGAAAGCCCATTTCATTTGACGTGAAAAAAGTGAGCTAATAAAGGCTTCATAGCGTGTTTCGGGTAATGAACGCGCAATCATTGCTGCAACTAAAGCAACGCGGTCCATAGGAAAATCATGGAACTGATAGCGAATTTTACCTGTTTCAATCAGTTCCTTGCGAATTTTGGGGAATTCTTCAGTTCCAAAATGAGCGCAGTGCGTGCAGGTTAGAGAAAACCATTCTTGAACCAAAACAGGAGCATCTGGGTTTCCAATAATACGGGGCTTAAGCGGCTATCTTTTGTAGTTTCAGCTGCGTGGGCCAATGGGCTTTGCGCAATAGCCGATCCAACTAAAAGAGTAGGAACAGTTTTTAATAAAGAACGACGAGATATAAAAATTTTATTCATAAAAATATCCTAAAATAAGATTAGTCAATGAAACAGTCCTAAAAAGGCAAGATTTACCTTTCACGTCAAGTGGCAGAGTTATGATCATTGCCTTGTGGGGTTATGTTTTTTTGTTTTTCTGCCCAATCATCAGGTACACGCATTCTTAAAGCTAAAATATGGCGCGTATCAGCATCTAAAACTCGAAAAGCAAGCCCGCTAGGGTGAATAATGACTTCGTCACGTGTTGGGACATGCTCAGCGAGACGAAAAACCAGTCCACCGACTGTTTCAATTTCTGCTTCTCTTTCACTATCAGTAAGAACAGGACCTAATTTTTCTTCCAGAACTTCTATAGGGAGGCGAGCATCTACATCTATTGAGCCATCAGCGCGTACTCGCCAAGGGGTTGTTACGGGCTCGTCATGCTCATCTGAAATATCACCTACGATCGTCTCAATAAGATCTTCAATAGTAACAAGCCCATCAATGCTGCCATATTCATCAATGACAAGCGCCATATGAGTACGGAGCTGTCGCATTTGCAGCATTAAATCCAAAACGGGAATAGTAGGGGCAATAAAAAGAGGTTGTCTCAAAAGTGATTGAAGATCGAGAACGTCACGGGGGCCCTCGTAAGAAATCAGATCTTTTACATGAATCATCCCGATAGTTTCATCTAACTCTTCATGATAAACAGGCAAACGAGAATGATGCTCTGTTTTCATGAGGTTTAGGGCCTCATCATAAGAGAGATTATCAGGCATTGCGACAATATCAGCTCTTGGTATCATGACATCGTCAGCCGTGATATCGCAAAGACGCAATACGTTTAAAATTAATGCTCTTTCTTGGCGGTCAAGTTCAGCAGATTCAGGTGTATCTTTCGATAATTTTGCGGCTTCTTTAACTAAAGCAGTAATAGATTGTCGTAAATTTTGCGCACGGGGTTTGCGGCTAAATAAAGTAAGTAAATTAGGCCGTTCGGACGAGCTCGTCATGTCGCTCATCGGTTTAGTCTCCGTCCCTGTTTCCAGGGGTCGGCAAAGTGCATTGCACATAATATGCGCGTTTCTAGCGTTTCCATAGCTCTGGCTTCTCCGGGGTGATAATGATCATGGCCTGCAAGATGTAGTAGGCCATGAACGGTTAAATGAGCTGTATGACTTTTCATCGAGCGTTGTGATTCTGTAGATTCACGTTTCATCGTCTCATAAGCTAAAATTATATCACCACCCTCACCAGGGTAAGTTGGATCAAAAGTTAAGACATTTGTAGGTTTGTTACGTCCACGAAAATGAGCATTAAGTTTTTTGATCTGACGATCATTTGAAAAAACTAAATTAGGGTACGTAATATTGGTTTCTTTTCCCAAAAAACGCTGAGTCGTATTAAAGGCTCTTGAAACAAGAAGCTCAAGCTGGGGTACGGCCCTGTGCCAGCGCTTGTCTTCAACTAAAAGATTAACGCGTTGCTGAGGGCTTTGTAGAGCCATGATAATTTAAAGGTCCGTTGTTGAAGCGTTGAGGGCGAGATACTTTGTCATAGGCGTCTATAATACGGGCTACAAGGGGGTGACGCACGACATCTGCCGAAGATAAATGACAAAAAGCAATTTCAGGGACGTGCTCTAAAGTTGCAACAGCATCTTTTAAGCCAGAAGGCACACCGGGGGGAGGTCAATCTGACTAAGATCTCCAGTTATTGTCATATGAGTTCCGTTTCCCATACGGGTGAGGAACATTTTCATTTGAGCTAAAGTCGTATTTTGAGCCTCGTCTAAAATCACATAGGCATGAGCCAGTGTGCGGCCTCGCATAAAAGCTAGTGGTGCAACCTCAATTTCGCCCGCAGCGATACGGCGTGCAATCTGGTCACCTGGCATCATATCATGCAGGGCATCATATAGTGGGCGTAGGTAGGGGTCGATTTTATCACGCATATCACCGGGTAGAAATCCCAGTTTCTCACCGGCTTCAACGGCGGGGCGAGACAGAATTATGCGTTCTACCTGCCCAGAAAGAAACATTGATACGGCTTGAGCTACGGCTAAATAAGTTTTGCCTGTTCCGGCCGGCCCTAGCCCAAATACAAGCTCTTTTTGGGCCAGCTCATTCATATAAGCTGCCTGTCCAGGTGAGCGGGGGGTAATAATGCCGCGTTTTGTCTGAAAAGCGGGTAGAGTTTTTAAATCTCCTACATCAGGCTCCGTTTTTGAAGAGCGTTGTGATGACGAAGCTGGAGCAACAGGCATTGAGCCACTGAGTCTGATAACCCCCGCAACCTGCTCAGCGTCGATAATATGACCTTGTTCCGCTAAACGATAAAGCGCCTCAAATGCTGCTTGTGCCTGAGCAACATCGCTGGGGGCACCTGTAATTGCAACACGATTGCCCCGACAGGAAAGTCGAACATGCAAACCTTGTTCTAATCTGACCAAGTGCCTGTCATGCTCACCTAAAATGCGTTGTAAAAGCGCGTTATTATCAAAGCGCAAGCTCGCTGTCCGTACAATATTGTCTGAGCGGGGCTGTGAGGTGTTTTTTGAGGAAGTGGTGGTCAAAAGGCCGCTATCTCCTTAAAGAAGAACCCCACTAAGAGAGTTCGTTAATTGATCGGTAATTCTGACTTTAACAACTTGTCCTATAATGGATATATCACCTTCAAAATGAACAGGCTGTAAATAAGGAGAGCGGCCATTAAGCTGCCCTTTTTTTCGGCCCGTATTTGTCACTAATATATCCTGAACAGTTCCCACCAAAGACGCATTGAATGCATCTTGCTGCTCACGCAAGAGAGCCTGAAGAATAGCTAATCTTTTGTCTTTTACGTCCTCATCAACCTGAAATGGCTGTCCTGCAGCTGGTGTGCCAGGGCGAGGAGAGTATTTAAAACTATAGGCACTCGCAAAAGTAACGTCACGGACGAGCTGCAATGTTTCTTCAAAATCTTTATCACTTTCACCTGGGTGACCAACAATGAAATCAGAGGAGAGTGCGATATCGGGCCTTGCCTGGCGAAGTTTTCTGATAATATCTCGGTATTCTTCTGCCGTATGGCCTCTATTCATAGCTTTTAATATACGGTCAGAACCACTTTGTACGGGTAGATGAATAAAAGGCATGAGGATAGGATTATTCTTATGAGCATCAATAAGGCTCTGATCCATATCCCGAGGGTGAGAGGTTGTGTAGCGTACGCGCTCTAAGCCGGGAATGGTGCGTAATCTTTCAGCCAGTCCGGCCAGTCCGACTATTTTGTCATCTTCCAGTCCGTGATAAGCATTTACATTCTGCCCAAGAAGGGTGATTTCTTTTACGCCACTTTGAACTAATCGTGATGCTTCTGCCATAACTGAAGAAACAGGACGACTTATCTCAGCGCCGCGTGTGTAAGGCACAACGCAAAAAGAACAGAATTTGTCGCACCCTTCCTGAATGGTCAAAAACGCTGTTAAATTGCCATTTGTCTGCGGTGCTGCATCTTCGGGCAGGAAATCAAATTTAGTTTCGACTGGAAAGTCAGTTTCAATAACTGTTTTCCCCGCGCGGGCGACACGTGCTACCATTTCGGGGAGGCGATGATAGGTTTGCGGCCCCAGAATAAGATCGACATAAGGGGCGCGTGCAAGAATTTCTTCGCCTTCTGCCTGGGCAACGCAACCCGCAACCGCTAACAGCGTGTTATGTCCTTCTGCTTTACGTGCCTCGCAAATAAGACGTAACCGTCCCAACTCTGAAAAAACTTTCTCGGCAGCACGCTCACGTATGTGGCATGTGTTGAGAATAATCATATCAGCTTCTTCTGCTGTTTCAACAGGTCTATAACCCAGTGGCTGTAATACATCAGCCATGCGCGCACTATCATAGACATTCATCTGGCAACCCCAAGTGATGATATGAAGACCGCGTGTATTTGGAGAAAGAGCAGGCTGAGACATAAATTATGAACGCTATATCCTAAAGGAGCAAAAAAACTTAATTAGAGTGAAGGCTAAGTTTTAATCAAGACGGTTTTGTCTAAGATCTTCATTACCTTGGGTGATAATGTCGTAAGTTTTAACGGCCAAGCTTTTTCTGGATAAAAAATCATCCGGATTTAGGGGAGGATGAAAATAGATGCTAGCGCGCATAGAGCGCCATTTTCCCAAAGCCCATAAATGGGGAGCCAAATCCATATCTCCAAACCATGAAAAAACCGATGAACGTCTGTTTCGGCCTACTGGTAACCCTTCTAATCGGTCATAAACAATGGAAATTGGCTGTACAAATAGAGGGGAGGTACATTTTCATCCTCTATCATATCGCGTTTCTTTACGGGTTTTGCAATGGCAAAAAGAGAGGAGAGGAAAGGGAGAACTCTCATACCATCAGAAGATGTGCCTTCTGGAAATAGAGTGATGTTATAACCTTCGCGCAATCTTTTTGTGACATCAGAAACTTCTTGGCCTGTTCCCTGACGATTACGACTAACATAAATTGTTCCACCTAATCGGGTAAGAACACCAATAAGTGGCCAGGTTCTTACTTCCTGCTTAGCAATAAACAGAGTGGGCAGAACAGTTCCCAAAACTAAAATATCAAGCCATGAGCTGTGATTAGCGATGTAGAGAACTGGCCTTTTTCCCAGATTAATGTCTTTATCGGAATAAATTTCTCCGATGCGCTGACCTTTTGTGTGAATATCGATCCCCATAATAGTGCAAACTATTTTCCAAAAAAAACAGGGGAATTGCACATGTAGCCGTCCTGGGGCATGAATAAGTATTGCCTGGAAACAACAGGATATAAGGCCCCAAAAAAATATGGCGATAAGCCGCAAAGTGCAGCGAATGCTGCGCCCTAAGGAGCGTGGAGATGTAGGCTCATTTTTGTCAAAAAGAGCTTCGGGGTCAAAAACAGGGCGGGATGATGACCCACGACTATGTTTATTGGGTAAAGGTGTAGGAGCAGGCATGATGGTTTTTGTGATAAAAGTTTTCATCGTCTGAGACAATCTCAAACAGGTCAGAAGATGAAAGAAACTCTGTTTTAAGAGATAAAAAAATAACGAATGATGTATGTTATGCCATATCTATGTCAGATTTTGCAGTATAAAAATACCTCATTAGCCATGAATAACTGCAAGATTTTATTGTAAAATAAGGGGGCGGGGTGAAGCCTGTTAGGACGTTAAGTTTATGCTTAACGCTTGTGATCAGTCATTTTTTAGGCGTACAGCAAGCTTTTTCTGAAACGGCAACGTCGCAAGAAAAAGAGCAGAGTCTGGCCTATGAAATAAATATTAAAAAAACGGCTGATAGTAATGTCGATAGTGCTTTGCAGGCTGCATCTCAGCTCGTGGCTTTACAAAAAACCCATCATATTGGGCCTTATGCTCTGGCAGGTCGTATCCGTAGTGATTATGGAAGATTAGAAGGGGGCCTCAGATCTGAAGGATTTTATGGTGGTTCTGTCGAAATTAAGGTTTTTGTGCTGGATCAAGAGTACGATGGCAGAGATCCGGCCCTTGCAGGAATTTTAAGCCAGTTACCAGAGGGTAAAACCGTAAAAATAACAGCGTCAGCCACTTTGGCTAGCCGTTATCATGTTGGAGCAATAGAGCTGCTTTCTGCTCATGATGAGGCCCATCGCGTTGATTTAAAAGCTATCCCGCTTACAAGTGAGGAAAAAAAAGCTTTTGGTGTTAAAATTGGCGATAAAGCAATTGCAAAAAATATTTTAGCCTCACAGACGAGATTAGAAGATTATTTGCATGAAGAGGGTTACGGCCTTGCTTCAGTATCACGGCCAAAAGCAATCCTTAATCATGATCGTCATGAAATTACAGTCAGAACCTATGTGAATAAAGGTCCTAAATTAGTTGTGGGGCCGTTTCATTTTAAAGGGTTAAAGCATGTAAAGCAGGATTATGTTGCGCGCCGTATTCATCTTCATGAAGGTGAGCTTTATAAGCCGTCTTCAATTGAAAATTCTCGCCTGGATCTTGGTAGTACGGGGCTATTTTCGGCAATCCAAATCGAAAATGCGCCACCAGTCATATCCATTTCACCTGATAAAAGTGAAGTTGAAAATGTATCTCAGGCTATGCCTTTGAATTTTTCATTTACTGAAGGGAAACGTCATCGCGTTGCTGGAGAAGTCGGGTTTTCTACAGATTTGGGAGGACGTTTGGGGGCAAGCTGGTTACATCGTAATCTTTTGGGCAGGGGAGAGCAGCTTAAAATTTCGGCTCTTGCAACAGGTCTGGGCGGATCGGCCCAGCAAGGTCTTGGTTATGATGGTTATGTCGATTTCAGTAAGCCCGATTTTTTAGATCGTGGGCGTGTTCTTAATTTAAGAGCTGAAGGGGTCAGGCAGCTTTTATATTCTTACCACCAAACAGCGCTTATTTTGCGGGGAGGTTTTTCCCAGCCAATTAATGATGAGTGGAAACTAAATGGCGCCATATCGCTTGAACAAGAAAATATTAAGCAATTTGGCAAGTCACGCAATTATTTTATAGCGTCTCTCCCTCTTGGCGTTGATTATGACGGTACTGGTCGTACTAGCCCTATTGATCCTGCTACTCATGGTGTAAAAATTTCTATCTCTGTCACGCCTTCTGAATCTCTTGAACATCAAACTTCATTTTTCGCTATTTTGAACGGACAGATATCGACTTACTTTGATATACATAATCTTGGTTTAACCCGCCCAGGCAGAAGTATCATTGCCCTAAGGGGGATTGTTGGCTCTATTCAAGGGGCCACAACGTGGGATATTCCGCCAGATCAACGCCTTTATGCAGGTGGTCAGTCTACAGTGCGCGGTTTTAGATATCAGGGGGTTGGTCCGCAATTTCGCAACTCGAAATATGCTATCGGGGGCAGTTCTATGGATGCAGCTACGATTGAGTATCGCCAGAGACTTTTTAAAAGTTTCGGAACTGCCTTATTTGTTGATGCTGGTCAGGTTGGAAAAGGGTCTATGCCTGGTCATGGGAAGTTACGCGTAGGTTATGGTGCTGGTGTGCGCTATTTTACTCCTATTGGTCCAGTAAGGCTTGATATCGCATTGCCTTATAAACGTCCGCCACGTGGAGATAAATGGGAGCTCTATATTGGTTTGGGAGAGAGCTTCTGATGCGCTTGCATAAACGACTTTATCTCGCTTTCATTGCGTTAATTGGTATTCCATTAATGCTTTTAGGAATGAGCGTATCAGCATTATTGATTGCTCTAAATCTTCCTAATGTGCAAAATATAATTGAACAAAAATTACCTTCTCTGACTGGTAATATGGTTCATTTAGAAGGGGTTTCTGGATTTTTGCCAGCTCATCTTCGTGTTGAAAAATTAACACTTGAAGATGAAAAAGGAATATGGCTTGAACTTGATCATGCAGACTTAAAATGGTCTCCCTTAGCCCTGTTACATTTACAAGCTAAGGTTAATGATTTTAAGGCAGAGCGCTTTATTTTTGAGCGGCTTCCTTATTCAAGTAAACCTAAACCACCTGAGGATCCTCATAAAAAACCTCTCAATCTTCCTTTAGGTATTAGAATTGATAGGCTGGTTGCGCCCCATATAGAGATAGGGCCAGAACTTGCTAAAAAAAGGGTTATGCTTTCCTTATTAGGTAAAGCTTATATTAAAAGCATTAATCCTTTTTTTCATAATATAAGCCTTAAGAATTTGCCTAATATGAGGTTCGACATTCAGTCCAAAAGGCTGGATGAACCAGGGCAGTTATTTCTCAATTTGGATAAAAAGCGCCATCATGTAACGGGCACTATTCATTTTGATGAAGGTAAAAATGGCTTTGTCAGTTTATTTGGGCAAATGCCTGCTTTAGATCCACTGACAACGGACATTATGATTGATGGTCCTTTTCGCAAGCTCAAAATAAATTTGAGTTTGCTTGCTGGAGATAAAGATAAGGCACAGCTCAGCGCTCATAGCGCGGGAATGGTAAATCTCTATAAAAAAGAAGGTCAATTGGCTCTTACTCTAAAAGCGCCATCCATGAATCTTCGATCCGATCTGGGATGGGATCAACTTGATGTCGAGGCTGCTTTAAAAGGATCACTCACAGCACCTCAGGGCCAGGCCTTTGTTAAAATCACTAATCTTGCTGCGTCATCCATTGCGGCAAGTTCGATAGACTTACAATTTAAAGGAATTTCGCAAAAAACTGGCCATATTGAAGAAAAGATTTCTTTATTAGGGGCTGTTTCAGCTTTAAAAATACCTGGAAATGAACCCTTATTATTAGCGAGCTCGCCTTTAACATTAAAAGCTATTTATAAGCCTTTTAACAAAACTCAGCCTTTTGAAGTGCAACTTTCACATGAATTGGCTCAGTTACATCTTAATGGTACGCTCGCACCAGCTCTCAAAGCACATCTTGACCTTGCCTTACCCTCACTTCGTCCTTTTGCTAAATTAGGAAAAATTGATTTAGAGGGATCGACACATCTAACTTCTGATATTGTACTTCCTCAGCTTAAAAATGATCCTCTTGATATTGTTGCCGCTGGGCACATCAATATTAAATCGGGTTTGAGCCAGGCGGTTGATTTAATTGGTAAAAAAGGTGAGTTAAATCTGCATGTGCAGCGTAATGCACAAGGTGTGATTGATCTTAAAACTCTCCATGTAACGGGGCAGGCTCTTGATTTAAAAGGGTTAGGTCAGTTTGATTTAAAAAACGCTGGCGCAGTAGAGTCTTCTATCTCATTAAACTTGCCACAACTTAAAGCTCTTCATCCTGCTTTGCGGGGTGGGGTTGATCTTAATGTTAAAACGAGTGGCCCTTTAAAAGATATAAAAACGAACTTAACCCTTAACGGGAAATTAGGCGTAGATCATACACAGGCCCATATTAAAGAAGGTCCGCTGACTCTTAAGGCAGAGATTGATCATCTTCCCAATGCGCCTAAAGGCAAGCTTAACCTAACAGGAACATTTGATAACGCGCCTTTAACGCTTGATGCATTATTTGATAAAGATTCCAAAGGTAATTTGGCCTTTTCATTAAATGAATTAGGGTGGAAATCTCTTAAGGGGAAAGGCGATATTGCTTTACCTTATGGAAAGAAAATACCTAGGGGAAATTTGGCCCTCTCTATCCCTCATTTAGAGGCATTTGCTCCCATTATTGGTCAGCCTATAAAGGGAGCCCTGACATTAGCTCTTCATACTGAAAAGAAAAATGACGGCGAATTACGGGCCAATAATGTAAGGCTTGATCTGTCATCCCGCCTTGCAATGGCTGATTATGGTGTGCGCAGCTTAAAAATTAGGGGAGAAGCGACCCATTTATCTGAGGAACCTAATTTTGACCTTATGGCCCAGTTAGAAGGCCTTAAAGCTAAGGATATAACAGGTAATCTAAAAACGACCGTGAAAGGGCCACAAAATGCTCTTTCTCTGAATGTTTCGGGGCGCTTCCAAAATCTTTTAAAGGCACCTGCACAGCTTGATCTTTCTGCTCTAGCTGATTTAACAAACTCTTACGTCAAGCTTCAGAAATTTAGTGCTCTCGTAAAAGGGGAAACAATGCGTTTACTGTCTCCTGCGGCAGTAAAATATGGAGTTCCTTTAGCAATTGAGCATCTAAAATTATCTGTTTCAGCTCGAAACAGCAAAGCAGCACAATTATCGGTAAATGGCACAATCAAACCCAAGTTGGATCTTTCTTTTGGGCTTGATAACTTAACACCTACCCTGGCTAATCCTTTTGTTCCTTCATTAAAAGCGGAGGGGATTATCAGAGCGAAGGGCGTGCTAAAGGGGTCGGTAGAAGATCCAACCGGAAATATTGTTCTTTCAGGCAAAAATCTTCGTTTAACAAGTGGGCCTGGGGCATCTCTTCCGGCTGCTTTTTTTGATGTGCGTACTCAGCTTGATCATAAAAAGGCAGTTATCAAGGCTACAGCTACGGCTGGCCAGAAACTTTCACTAAATGCTGATGGTAGTGTGCCTTTAAGCAAAGATGGTGCAATTTCATTACGATCAAAGGGAAAGCTCGATTTGACAATGGCAAATGCCATTTTGGGAGCGAGTGGTATGGGCTTAAAAGGTCATTTGGCCTTAGACATATTAGCCCAGGGTAAATTGCCTCAACCACAGCTTTCTGGGGCAGTTCACCTTAGAGATGGTGCCTTTGACCATTATGCCCAGGGAGTGCATCTGACTCAGTTGCACGGAGATATTTTAGCGCAAGGCGATAAGTTAACGATCCAGGATTTAACTCTGCAGGCAGGCAAGGGCACTATGTCTCTTACAGGCCAAATAGGGGCTTTGCGGCCAGCTATACCTATAGATTTAGAGTTTAAAATGGATAAAGCTCAGCCTGTAATCAGTGATATTTTAGAAGAAACACTTGATGCGGCGATTCATATTTATGGGCAGGCAACGTCAAAGTTAAATATTGATGGGAAAATCAAAATCCCTCAGGCATCAATCTCAATTCCTAATTCCATGCCTGCTTCAGTGCCAGAATTAGAGATAGTACAACCTGTTAAAAAACAAGCTCAAAAACTCGACCCGCCTATGGTGATTGGTCTAAATCTTGATGTCATATCTCCAGGTAAACTCTTTGTAAGAGGGCATGGGCTGTTTGCTGAGATGAACGGTAAACTTCATGTTGGTGGTGTCAGTAGCGCACCTGTTATTTCTGGTGGGTTTAATTTGAAGCAAGGAACATTTAACCTGGCTGGTGTCAACCTGACCTTTACCAAGGGACTTGTCGCTTTTAATGGCAGTGGTGTCGGACATCGCCTGGATCCTACTCTTGATTTTAAAGCTGACAGAAGTGCAGAGGGTATTTTAGCAAGCCTTCTTGTAACGGGTTATGCAAGTGCACCTAAAATAAACTTTATGTCTGTCCCAGAACGGCCAAAAGATGAGGTTTTGTCTGTCCTTTTATTTGGTAGTTCCCGAGCAAGCTTATCACCTACTCAGTTAGCAGCTTTAGGCGCAGCGGTTGTTCAGTTAGGTGGTGGTACATCATTTGATCCATTAGGCACTGTTAGAAGTGGCCTTGGCTTAGATGAGCTTTCGATAGGAGGAGGAGATGACGGAAATGGCAAAAGTAAATCTACTCTTACAGCAGGAAAATATATTTTTAAAAATGTATATGTTGGTGCGAAAGAGGGCCTATCAGGCAGTAACACACAAGCAGAAGTACGTATTGACCTGACAAAACATTTAAAACTTAACACCACGGTTGGAACAGGCGGCCAAATTACTGGTTTTACAACACCTGAAAATGATCCAGGCTCATCAGTTGGGTTATCCTATGGCACTGATTATTAAGAGAGGACTTTGTTTAAAGCGCGTTTTGTTAAAGCGGCAATGAGATTAACGACACCGGGCCAGCCATTAAAATAATGATCCTGGCCCGTCTGTTGGAATATTTTACGGCACTGATTATTAAGAGAGGACCTCGTCTAAAGCGCGTTTTGTTGAAACAGTGCTAATGAGGTTAACGGCACCGGGCTAGTCATTAAAATAATGATCCTGGCCCGTCTGTTTGGTTATTTTATGGCATTGATTATTAAGAGAGGACCTCGTTCAAAGAGGGTTTTGTTGAAACAGTGCTAATGAGGTTAACGGCACCGGGCTAGTCATTAAAATAATGATCCTGGCTCGTCTGTTTGGTTATTTTATGGCATTGATTATTAAGAAAGAGCCTTATCCAAAGCTTTCTTTGTTAAAACAGCGCTAATGAGGTTTACGACACTAGGCCAGTCATTAAAATATGGTTGGCGGTATATTTTTACAGAAGGATACCAAGGGGTTTGAGATTGGTTAAATCCCCAGCGCCAACAGTTACAAAAGCGATCCATTAAAAAAGTTTCTTTACCTAAGGCGCCGGCAAGGTGAACTATTGAGGTATCGACTGTAATTACAATATCAAGTGCTTCAATAAAGGCCGCGGTATCCTCCATTGTTTCACACTCACTCATATAATCAATGATATGATCCGAGAATTCTGCCTGCTGGCAAGCTCTTTCGCCTTTTTGTAGACTAAAAAACTGGATAAGAGGATCACCAAAAAGGGGCTTAAGCGTTTTTAAATCTATGGAACGGTGATAATCGAGTAATCTGGAAGCGCGGTCATCTTTATGGATCCCGCCCGCCCATACGAGCCCTACACGCAATTTGTGTTTTGGAACTGAATGCAGCTTCTTTTGCCAATAATTTTTCTTCTTTGAAGAAAGGGTAAGATAGGGCGTAGATATATTAAAAGGCATTGACGGATATAAACTTAGTGCCCTTGGCAAACTGATAAAAGGGCAATGATAATCATAAGGCGGGCAGGTGCCTCCAACCTGCGAAACAGAAACACCTTCAATGCGCTCAATTAAAGAAGCTAGCTGATCGCTTCCCCAAACATGAATAATAGCGCCGGTCTGAGCTAAAAGAGGGAGGTAGCGTGCATACATGAGCCCGTCACCGAGCCCTTCTTCTTGTGTTACAAGAACTTTTTTATGTGCCAAAGATTGCCCAGGCAACAAGGTAGGCAAAATTTTCTTTCGAGGAAGATTAGAATGAAATGGCAGTTTCAGGCGCCATTCATGTTCTTGCCATCCCTGAGAGAAACGTCCAGATTTTAATAAGGCAATAGAATGATTAAGCCTTAATTGAGCTTCTTGTGGCGCAAGAGGAATAGCGTGGCCGTACAGCGTAAGAGCTACTTCCATCTTGCCAATATTATTATAAATACAGGCTAAATTATTAAGTATTTCCCAATTAAGGGGGAGTTCTTGCCGCATTTTATTGAGTAGGTAAATTGCTTCACCAAAAGCACCCTCTTCACACAAGATTCTGACTAAAACACTCTGAAAAAGATAAGAGGATTTTCCAGTCTTCAATGAACGTCTTATCAGAGTTTCAGCCTCTTCAAGATGATGAAGCTGAATAAGTGACATTGCTTTTAGTTCAATAAGGTGAGGTGAAATATCATCAGAAGCCTCAATATGCTCTAATAGCTTTAAAAAATCTTCCTCTTCATTGTTATTTTGTAACTGTTGTTGAAGATGTTTTAAAGGCGAAGAAAACCCTGATTGAGAGGCCGCTCTAAAATGTTGAGCGGCTTTGTGATAGGAATTTTCATAAAAGAACAGGCAGGCTTCCCAGTAAGAGCGTATTTCTTCCTGGGGAATGCGCTCTATTAAGATCGAGGCTCTCTCTTTTTGGCCGTCATGTAATAAAGACGAAATTTGAGCAGTTAAAACGTTATTATTTGAAAAATGAGAGTCCATCCAGGTCTTTGCTATTATTATGAAGACCAGTTTTTCTCAAAATCACCATAAAGCGTCAAACCACCATCAACATAAAGTGTTTGACCTGTTATATAGCTACTTTCTTCTGAAGCCAGAAAGGCGACAGCAGCTGCAATTTCGTCACTATTACCAGGTCTTTTCATTGGAATATGATCTGAAACAGCTTTATATTGCTCTGGATCCTTTGTCCAAGCATCATTCATGGGTGTTACAATAGCTCCAGGGGCAACGCTATTTACCCTTATGCCACGGCTGGCATATTCAAGTGCCAAAGTTCTGACCATATTTCCTACAGCCCCTTAGAGGCTGAATATCCCAAATAACCTGGTTTTGGTATCGTTTCATGTACTGAAGACGTTACGACAATACGCCCTTTGACGTTGTGTTTGAGCCAATATTGAAGAGCATAGCGGGAAGAAAGCATCACGCCGGTCACATTAACAGCCATGACGCTTTCAAAGTCTGATAAGGTCATTTCATCAGAAGGGGCGTTAATAAGAAAACCGGCATTATTAATGATGATATCTAAACCACCAAGCTCTTTAATTGCTTTAGCAAAAAGGGCTTCTACATCTTTTTCTTTAGATATGTCACCTGCAGCAATGACATGTTCACCTTCTGGTACTTTGGCCAGCTTTTTTCTAAGAGCAAGAAGTTTATCTTCCTGACGCGCATTCAGGGCGACGCGCGCACCTTCTTTCGCGAAAAAATGCGCTATAGCTTCACCAATTCCTTGAGAAGAACCCGTGATCAGAACTTTTTGGCCTTTAAATCGTGGCTTTAAAGAAAGCGTCATAGCGATAAAATCTCCTTAGTCCGATAAAGGTTATTTTAGAAGCCAAATATAATTCTGATCACAGTAAAAAGGCACAACCTCTAAGCACAATTTAGGCGCTTTTCATGGTCTCTGTTAGGTCTCTTAAAACCGTGTCCGGGTCTTTATTTTCTAGGACGGCAAGCTCAGCAACAAAACGTTCCTGTGCAGCCTCAAAAAGTTTGCGTTCAGAAAAACTACCATCGAGACTATCAACGTTACGTCTTAGGTCGCGTAAAACTTCTGCAATCTGTATAAGATCACCGGAGTTAATTTTCTCTTGATAGGCAATTGCACGGCGTGCCCACATACCACGGCTGACATGTGGTTTGCCCTTCACAACAGCCATAGCTTTATCAACAATAGCGCGTGAAGCTATCTTGCGTAGGCCGGATTTGCGCGCTTTGGCTAAAGGGATACGCAGGGTCATCTGGTTACCAGGAAAAGAGATCTCAATCATCTCAATCATGGTGTCTGCAACTTCGACTTGACCAATACTCTCAACGCGCCCAACACCATGGGCCGCATAGACAATCGAATCCCCAACCTGAAAGGGATCGCTTTTTAGGCCGGGATCTTTTTGTTGTGCCGTATGTTCAGCAGCAGCGCGGGCCATAGCTTCGGTTACACCGCCTCTTTGAGGCATTCTAAAATTGCTGTTCATTGTGCCTTTATAGCAAAAAAATTGGGTCTTGTCTGCATAATGGTTATTCGTACTTTACCAAAACTACTTTTATGGTAGTACCCCGTTGCGTGGTTGTATCATAGGATGAGATTTTAAACCTAGAGGTTCCAGAAGGTCACGTTCTATGGTTCGTGACATATTGAGCATCGGCAAGGCATGGGATGTGCTTTTAAAAGGTTCCTGTAAATCACGGCCACTTCTATCAAGCATTTGGAATAAAAGACCAATGATGCTTGAGCCTAAAGGAGTAATCCATCCCAAAGTTTGCACTGCTGTAATTGGCAACATAATGCAAAAAAGATGTGTTACAATGTTAGGTAATACCGAGTACTGTATGGGCAGGGGTGTTTTCTGAATACGCTCCAGCCCTCCTTGGGCATTGGCAAGGTCGGATAAAATACGATCAATCGTGCCATGCACAGCGCCATCTATGTGGTATTTATCAACTTCTTTCCTGACCTCTATTCCAATTTCATAAAGCAGAGCATTTGCCTTGTTAGAGCAAGAAAAAACCCGTTGTTGCATATCTTTGGATAATAAAGTGCCCACCTCTTCACCAATTTCACTTTCACTAAGGGCGGCTTTTAAAAGGTAAGGATAGGCTGCCATAGCTTTTGCAAGGTCAGGCCGTCCGTTAAGAAGCGAAGCAACCTCTCGCCCAAAAGAGCGGCAGTTATTTGTAATGGAACCCCATAAGGTTCGACCCTCCCACCAGCGGGCATATGCTGCATTATTTCTAATACCGAGAAACAAAGCCAAAGCTGATCCCATAAGAGAGATGGGAAGGGCGGGTTGTTCCATCCAAGTTTGGTGGTAAATCTGAAAGAGAATCACCACAACAAAGTCCCATAATGCTAGTATTATGAGAGAGGGTAGTGTTTCTTTGATGAGAATTGTCAGCCCATAACGACGTTTAACAACCAAATGCGCTCTCCTCTCTATGTTATCAGTTTATATGAACAGGTCTGTAGCTTACACGCAGAAGGCCTTTATCAATAGTTACATATCGGAAAGGAAAGCAATTTATGGACGTACGTGCAGCTCTGGCTCTTGAAGCCGGAAAACCTCTAATTATTGATACGGTCCAGCTCGAAGGTCCCCAAGAGGGTGAGGTTCTTGTCGAAATTAAAGCAACAGGCTTGTGTCACACAGATAAATTCACGCTTTCAGGAAAAGATCCGGAAGGCTTGTTTCCTTCAATTCTGGGTCATGAAGGTGCTGGAATTGTCCGTGAGGTTGGTGCTGGTGTGAAGGCGTTAAAGCCAGGTGATCATGTTATTCCGCTTTATACCCCTGAATGCAGGGGGTGCCCTTCCTGCTTGTCGCGAAAAACAAATTTATGTACTGCGATTCGCTCTACCCAGGGAAAGGGTGTAATGCCCGATGGCACGACGCGTTTTTCCTATAAAGGTAAGCCGGTGCACCATTATATGGGCTGCTCCACATTTGCTAATTACACCGTAATGCCCGAAATTGCTTTGGCAAAAATCCGTTCCGACGCTCCGTTTGACAAAGTATGTTATATTGGTTGTGGCGTTACGACAGGTATCGGTGCTGTACTTTTCACAGCAAAGGTTGAACCTATGTCTAGCGTGGCTGTTTTTGGACTTGGCGGTATTGGCCTTAACGTTATTCAGGGCGCTAAAATGGCTGGGGCCAAACGTATTATTGGCATAGATACAAACCCAGAGCGTGAAGCCATAGCGCGTAAATTTGGCCTTACAGATTTTGTAAATCCTAAAGATCTGAACAGTGAAGATGAATTAGTAGGCCATCTCATAGAGATGACAAATGGTGGGCTGGATTATACATTTGAGTGTGTCGGAAATGTAAAGCTCATGCGCCAGGCTCTTGAGAGTGCTCATAGAGGGTGGGGAGTGTCTTGTGTAATTGGTGTTGCTGGCGCAGGACAGGAAATTAGTACAAGACCATTTCAGCTTATAACGGGGCGACGTTGGATTGGCTCGGCTTTTGGTGGAGCAAGAGGGCGCACTGATGTACCAAAAATTGTTGACTGGTATATGGAAGGGCGCATCAATATTGATGATTTAATCACCCAGAAACTGACTTTGGACAATATTAATAAAGGCTTTGACATGATGGAGCGCGGTGAGGGTATTCGTACAGTCGTGGAGTATTGATCATGAATAGGCATAATTTTGAAATTATTGAATCTCATTTTAGTTTTGGCGGAACGCTTCAATTTTTGCGCTTCAACTCAAAAACTTTGGGCGTAAAAACTAATTTTGGCCTTTATCTCCCACCCCAGGCGCAAGATGGTCATAAGGTACCAGTGATTTATGCCCTTGCCGGGTTGACCAGTAATTATGAGAATTTTCTGGTTAAGGCAAATGCCCTACGTTTTGCTGCCAAATGGGGTATAGCACTTGTAGCGCCTGACACATCTCCACGTGATACAAACATTAAAGAAGAAAATGAAAGTTCTGACCTGGGGACAGGGGCTGGATTTTATCTTGATGCTACGGCCGAGCCCTGGGCACATCATTATAAAATGGCCAGCTTTGTGGGGCATGAATTACCCAAAATTCTGGAAGAAAATTTCCCCTTAGATCCGGCATTATGCGGTATAATGGGCCATTCAATGGGAGGAATGGGGGCTCTTGGCTTTGCCCTACGTCAACCAGAAAAGTGGAAAAGCGTTTCAGCCTTTGCACCTATTTGCTTACCGTCACGTACAGAGTGGGGGCAAAAAGTAACAGCAGCCTATTTTGGCGGTAATAAACAGGAATGGCAGCATTATGACCCCTGTTTATTGCTCAAAGCAGGGCATAGTCACCCTTGTAAAATACTGGTTGATCAAGGGCTGAATGATGAATTTCTTACCATTCTTCAGCCAGAGGCTCTTGAAGAAACAGCACGCCAGGTGAACCAGCCATTAACGTTGCGGCGGCATCAAAATTATGACCATTCATATTGGTTTGTGCAAAGTTTTATAGAAGAGCATATAGCCCATCATGCTTCCATATTAACGGCTTTATAATGACGATGTCGTTTTGATTGTTACCTTTTGATGTCCTCTGAACCATAAAGTTCAGAGGGGTCAATTTCTGGAGCTGTGTTAGCTTTTAGGCCGCGAGAGGTAATTTCCTGATAAAAACAGCTTTTGCGTCCTGTATGGCAGGCGACACCTTTTTGCATAACAGTCATAAGTAAAGCATCGCCATCGCAATCAAGCGCAGCGGAAAGTAACTTTTGCACCTGGCCTGAGCTTTCACCCTTGCGCCATAATGTCTGTCTGCTTCTTGAATAATAGCAGACGCGTCCCGTTAATAATGTTTCTTTCAAAGCCTCCAAATTCATCCAGGCAAGCATAAGTATTGTCTTATTTTCGTCCTGAGCTATGGCTGCTATAAGACCATTTTGGTCAAATCTGACATTTTGCAAAATGGAATTTAGGCTCATTTCATCGGGGGCTTGCCAGGTCATGAAGAAGAACTTTCAGAAGACACGATTTTAAAGAACCAGTCGGCAGGCGTGACCTTAACCGGAATATGGTTGAAAGAGATAGACTCACTTGTCCAGAAATCTCTTCGTAACATAACTAACGCCTTATTTTCTTTTCTAGAAAGAAGAGGAATATCTTCTGAATCTTTTAGAGAAAGGTACCCGCCTTCTGGTGGAAACGCACCGCTTTGAAGGGTGACAGGAATAATTCTTCTTTTGATCAGCCCTCTATAATGTGAACGTGCAGTCACTTCTTGCCCCATATAGCATCCCTTGCTCCAGGAAACAGCGTTGAGACCATCCAAATTAGCTTCCAAAGCTATGGTTTTACCTAAAATAATGTCTTCATTTTCTGGCAGGCCATTTTCCAAACGTCGTTCCAGCCAGTTTTGATCTCCGCCCCCTAATTTTGAAGGAGTGGTCGCACTTAAAGAGCGCCATCCTGCTGAAGGGGCCCTTTTATCTGGGGACGTAATAATGGCATCGTGGGGCGGTGTGTCTGCTGGTCCGCCGGCATAAACATGAAGTTCCGTTAAAGTAAGAGAAATATCAGCTCTTAATTTAAAAAGACTCAAATGTTTTAAAAAAGAATCAGCCTCATGAGTCGAGCAGTCGAGATAAAGAGTCTCTTGTGCATGAAAAACATAAAAAAGCGTTCTTATTTTGCCCTGAGGCGTCAGAAAGGCCGAAAAACTCATTTCACCGGGCTTAAGAGCCAAAATATCGGCGGTAACTAGCCCCTGAAGAAAGGTAAATCGATCTTTTCCAGTTACAGAAAGAACGCGGCGATGGGAAAGATGGTTGCTATTCATTAGGTATATTATGATAATTAAGTTCATCAGAAGGGCAAATTATTTAAATTTTATAGTGGCCCGCTTAGAAACTGTTATCCATTTTGAGGGGAATAAGGCTCTTGTCGAGTGAAGAGATCGTCAATCCTATGTCAAGTCCGTCTAACAGACGGTGGCAGATTGCCCAATTCCTAGCGCCCATTTTTGGGGTTGTCCTTGTTATTGGTGCGATAATTTTGGTTTCTCTCCATAATTATCACTCTACAAGAGAGGGGGCTATCCAGCTTTCTAGAAGTCTGCTGAATAGTGAGCAACGTTATATCACTCAAGAAGTGAGTAATTATCTTTCCCCCGCGCGCTCATCTTCAGTTGTGGCGAAAGACCTTTTAAACGGCCCTGATATTGATAAAGACGTCATTAATTTCATGCTTTTGGGGCGTTCTGTACTTAAAAATGTTCCACAAGTAGCCAGCTTTTATTTAGCTGATGACGAGGGACATTTTTGGATGATGGCCCCGCGTGATGGAAATTATGAAGAAACGACCTATAAAATAGAAAATGGGCAACACGTTTTTCATCATGAAATCAGGGATTCTGAAGGACGCTTTGTTAGTGAGGATGATTTAAAAACTGATCCTTATGATCCTAGAGGACAAAACTGGTATTTAGGAGCGTTAAAAAAAGAACAGCAACCAGGAAAACTAAGTCTTTTTTGGCGTGACCCTGTGCCCTATCTTTCTACTAATCAATTTATCATAACGGCTTCTACAACGTTTAAAACAATTGATGGGCGCCGTATGGTTTTTGCGATCAATATCGCACTGAACCAGCTTTCACATTTTGTAAATAGCTTGAAAATTGGCAAAAATGGGCAAGCTGTTATTGTTGATGTTGGTGGTCATATCATTGCCGGCCATAATATGGAGGCAATGAGAGCTGCCAAGTTTGATACTACAAAAGTAAAGCTAGATCCCGCAACACAGTCAGTATTCATACGCGCTCTAAATATTTTTAAAATTCAAGGACCTGGCACGGGGCTAGTACATATTAAGGATCAAAATTACGTCACAATCGCTTCTGCCATGGCTTTGGCAAAAAAATCGTGGGTTTTGCTAATTAATGCGCCGGAAAGTGATTTTGCCAATTTTGCTCAAATTGTTCAAAAGCAAAATATTTACTTTTCATTAATTGTTATAGTTTTGTCTCTCTTGCTTGCTGTAGGCTTTATTTATCAGGGCCGGCGTGTGGTCTTTTTTCAAAAAAGATTGAAAAAAGGCCAGAAAAAGATTCGCGAAGAAAGTGCTGGTCTTTTGGCGATTGCTAATACGCCTTCTTTATTGAATCCTGAAAAAGAAATTCCCGCCATGACTGAAGTTCTGGCTGAGCGGGCAAAGGCAAAAAGGACAAGCCTCTGGCGTTTATTACCCGATGGGCAGCGCTTACTGTGTGAAGATATGTTTGATCGTACAGAAGATATTCATGGCTCGGGCATTGAGCTAGCAAAGCATTCTCATCCAGCTTTATTTGAGTGTTTAAGAGATTCACAGCTCATTGATGTTCCTAATGCAGAGGAAGATGATAGGTTTCGGTCTGTCCAACGCGTTGTAATGAGAACGATCGATTCCAGCCATCTTCTTTTTGTTCCCATTCTGGACCAGCATAATCCCGTTGGGCTATAATGATTGAGGATCCTGAAGATCATAATATGCTGGAGCGTACAATAGCCCTTGTTTCATCAATTGAGGCAGTGCGCTTTACCGAGCGCAATAAAAGATTCAACAAAAATAATTACAAAGAACAGAAGAGCTTTGAAGAAGCCAGTGCCTCTCATGAAGCTAATATTCTTAAAATCGACAAGGGTTTTCTTTTAGATCCAAAAGACCAGGAAGATGGTTTGCCGCAAGATGGTCTTTATCCGCTTGTTCCTCTAATGGTTTTGGAATTTGTTGAATCTTATACAACCCAGAAAGATACGGCCCAGCGTAATCTCGATTTGATTAATGATCTTTCCAAGCAGATCCAAAATGCTGCGAAAGATGCCGGTCTTTTTTCAATGCAGGTTGCTGGCAATAGATTGAATTTACTGGGTAGCTGTAGTCAGGAACTCGATATAGGTAGTGTGTTACGCCTTGCTGATGCAGCGGTAAATATTCGTGAAATCTGTCTTAATGCGTTGACCGGTTTGTCAACAAGATTAATGTTTCGCATCGGTATAGATGTTGGTCCGGTGATCGCTGCTCAGATTGGTGAAAATCCAAGCGTCTTTAATGTGTGGGGAGATGCTCTTTCGGTCGCTGATTTGATGGCACATAATGCTCCGGACGGAGGACAAATACAGGTTTCAGAGCAGGCTTACAGATTGTTGAGAGAATATTTCCTCTTTAGGCCAAGAGGTGATTTTTATCTCCCTAACAAGGGTATTACACGCAGTTACATTATGGCGGGCCGGAGATGAATAATTCGGAGCGTTTTTTCCTCATACAGCGCACTTTAGCGACTATAGGTCATGTAACGCGTGGCATGCCCCGTTTTATGTTAATTATGGTTGGTGCAGCCTGGGGTGTTTTAAAAGAGGCGTCTTTCCCTTCAAACTGGCGGCGCCCGGTTCAAATGGAGTTTTGGCGTAATTTGCGTCAGATGACAGGAGGGGGCTGACGAGCGTACTTGTTGTGGCTGTTCTCACCGGGTTAGGTATTGTGGCTCAAGCTATTTTCTGGCTTGGTTTTGCCGGCATAGCCCAAATGACAGGTAGTATTCTTTCTACCGTGCTGGTCAGAGAAATTGCGCCCGTTTTAGTTGGTATTATTTTGCTAGGTCGTTCAGGAATGCTTATTCTCACCGACCTTGGGAACCTGACATTGCAAGGCCAGCTGCGCATTTTAAATGGTCAGGGAATTGATCCATTTATTGCGTTTATTTTACCCCGTAGTCTAGCCATGACTGTTAGCGGCTTTACGCTAGGAATGATCTTTAGCGTCATCGCGCTTGGGACAGGCTATGTTGTTTGTTGGCTGAAAAACATCGTAACAATGCCCATTTGGTCTTTTATGTTCCAGGTCATTAATTCGGTTCATCCTACAGATTATATTAGTATTCCTCTAAAATTTTTACTGAGCGGTTTTGCTGTTGGCCTAAGTTGTTGCCTATCAGGAATGGATATTACCACTGAAGATAATTTGACCACTTTACTACCCAGAGGGTTCTCACGGGGAATTATGTCAGTCATGGCCATTAATGTGGTCCTGGATATGGTTTTTTAGGACTGTTATGACAAATCCATTATCCTCATTGCAGTTTTTGGGACCTGTTCTTGAGCTAAATGATGCAAGGCCTGTTCTCAATGAAATTGGCCTTTCTTATGCGCGCTATAATTTAAGTCTTAATGCTGGTGAATGCGCATTAATCCAGTGTCGTGATTTACAGCAAGCTTCTCTTTTTACAGATATATGTTCTGGTTTGGCTCCAATAGGAGAAGGACGCGTAAGATGCCTGGGTCTGGAATGGAAAGATCTGGAAGATAGGCGTGCTTCGGCCTTGAGGGGGCGTATAGGGCGAATATTTCAGGGCAATGAATGGATAGAGCTTTATCCAATGCAGATGAATATCCTATGGCAGCGCCTTTATCACTCAAAAACGAGTTTAAATGAGCTTATTAAAGAAGCCGTGAAACTTTCAATTCGCTTTGGTTTACCTGGGTTACCTACCCAGCTTCCGGGTAAATTATCCAGTTTGGACTTGCGTCGTGCAGAATATGTCAGAGCCTTTATGGGTAATCCGTCATTAATGCTTTTGGAAGAACCTGTCACAATAGAGCCGAGTGAACTTTATGATGCTTTTCTCGGTGAGTTAACAGCTGTGCGCGAACGTGGCTGTGCCGTTATATGGATCTCTTCTGACGCGAGTGTCTGGAAAGATTATGAGCAAAGTGACATGCAAAAATTTCGCCTAAGTGATAGTGGCCTTATCACGATGAGAGGTTAGTTATGCTCCGTTTACGTAAAGACTCTGATACAGCAAAATCCCTGTTTCGTAATCGGTATACTGATGAATGGGTGGGGCTGCTTGTGCTTGCAGCAATTGTTATTTTTGCTGCGGCAGTTATTGAAACAGGTCTTTTAAAGCAGTGGCTTGCACCATCTTTAAAAATTCATTTTGTCTTACCCAGAAGCGGCGTTGCTGGCTTGGCGGTTGGAAATGATATTGAAGTTATGGGTGTGCATGCTGGTGAAATTCGTGCCTTAGAGCTTAATCCTTCCGGACGTATGTATGCAGAAGGAACGATTGAACCGCAATTTAAGCGCTTTATTCGCAAGGATAGTGTTGCTACAATCCGGCGCCGATTTATCGTAGCTGGGGCAAGTTATATTGAATTAACACGTGGCCATAAAGAGAATTTGGACTGGGGTTATGCTGTTGTACATGCCAATGTAGAAGCTAACCCGGCCGATCAAATTGCCAAAATAGTATCTGACATTCGTGAGCGTCTTGTTCCTGCCATGAATAATGTCGAAGATATTACGGCGCAGGTCGATGGGCTAATAAAAGATTTACGTGCAGGTAAAGGGTCTGCCGGAGCCTTTATTACAGAACGTCAGGTTTATGACCGTGCGAATTTGGTGTTGGGTAGTTTGAATAAGGCGATAGATAATATTCAGCCTTTGGAAAAAAAGCTGCACGTAGCGCTTAATGAAGCTAATGGCACCATGAAAAATGTGCACAAAATGTCGGGTGATCTTAAATCTTCCACGCCTGATGTTAAGAAAATTTTGCATAATGCAAGTCTAACCTCTGAAGACCTGCCTGATCTTATTATTGAAGCAGAAGCAAGTGCCACGAGTTTGAGAAAGCTTATGGAACAATTGCGCGGGCTTTGGTTATTAGGAGGGGGTGACGGCGCGAAAGTCTCTCACCGTCTGCCTGCAAAAGAGGTGCGTCCATGAAGCGAGCAGCCTTATTAATAGTGCCTTTTTTTCTTTTTGGCTGTAGCCATTCTTCTGGACCGTGGGAAGATTCAGACTATGTCAATGATATGGAAGTCGGGCGCACAGTGTTTGAAAATGGGCGACTAGCTCAGGCTGAATTTAAATATGATTCAGCTTTTCAAAGGGCTTTTTTGATTGATGATGAAGGCTCAATTCATGATGCTGGCTTTAATTTAGCAACATCACAGTTACGTCAAAACCATGTAACGCAGGCTTTAAAGACCATTGATAAGGCCATAGATGCTTTAAAAACCAGGCACTATCATCACATAGAAGATTTATATCTCATAAAAACAGCGGCGCTTTATAGGCAAAAAAATTATCAGGAATCTTTACGGGCAGCAAAAACTGCTCAGAAATCATCCGATAAACCGACGCAAGAAGAAGCAATTGCTTTTGAAGGTTATAATGCAGCGGCCTTAAAAGATGATACCCATCTTTTAAATGCTATTCATAGGCTGTCTAAGGCTGAGAAGAAACGCAACCAGGCTAATCTTATGGAGTTACAGACACTTTATGCGCTGTCGCATCAGCAATGGTCTCAGGCTTTGACCTTAGCTCAAAATCTTACACGTTACCGGCAGGTTAGTGGAGATTATATAGCGATGCGTCGGGCTTTAGAGTTACAGGCTAAAGCCTTTAGCGGTAATGGTCAGTCGCAAGAGGCAGATCGTGTGCGTCAACAAATTAAAGATAGTCAGGATAGGGACGAAAAGCCCCTATAAATTTTCCTCTCTCATTTCTTGATTAGAGAGAGGAGATAGTTTTAGGCGTGGGCAGAGCTTGCACATGAAGGCTCAACAGGGTTCATGCCTAAAAGATCTAATAAGCGTTGATCTTTATTTTTTACAGGGTTGGGTGTGGTAAGTAATTTTTCACCCCAAAAAATAGAATTTGCCCCAGCAAGAAAACAAAGGGCGTGATCTGCCTCTGACATGGTTTCACGACCGGCCGCAAGGCGCACATGGCTGGCTGGCATTAAAATACGTGCAGTTGCGATAACCCTTACGAAGGTAATGATATCTACGCTAGAGGCATCCTGAAGAGGAGTACCCTCAACGCGTACTAACAGATTAATAGGTACACTTTCAGGATGTTTGGGTAAGTTAGCGAGTGTCATTAACAGACCCACGCGGTCTTCTTCATTTTCACCCATGCCAATAATGCCCCCGCAACAGACATTAATACCGGCATCGCGCACGTTAGAAAGTGTGTCTAGACGATCCTGATAAGTGCGTGTTGAAATGATAGAGCCATAAAATTCTTCGGATGTATCTAGATTATGATTATAATAATCTAGACCTGCCTCTTTGAGACGCGCTGATTGAGTGGGAGTTAGCATTCCTATGGTTAAGCATGTTTCAAGTCCAAGAGCTTTAACCTCCCTAACCATCTCACAAACAGGGTCAAGATCACGGTCTTTAGGTGCTTTCCAGGCGGCGCCCATGCAAAAACGTTCAGCGCCTGCTTTTTTAGCGGCTTTGGCTTCGGTGATGACTTTATCCAGAGCCATTAAATTTTCACGTTCTACAGATTTTTCATGATGTGCGCTTTGCGGGCAATAGGCACAATCCTCAGGACACCCACCTGTTTTGATAGAAAGTAAGGTAGATATTTGTATTTTTGTTGGGTCAAAATGCTGACGATGAACTTGTTGAGCTTTAAAAATTAACTCGGGAAAGGGAAGTGTAAAAATAGCGTTTATCTCGGCACGGCTCCAGTCATGGCGAAGCGTGTCTTTTAATTTTACCAAACTGGGTGAATCAGAAGTCATGAAAAGATTGTCTCCATTTGAGGGCCTACACTTACCTAAAATTGTTGTATTATGTCAGTAGAAAAGCAGTGCCTAGCACAAAAACAGCGTGATTTGTCATAATTTAAGTGAGTTTTAAAATGAGGGAAATTTTATGAAACATTGGCGTATTGAACAAATGAACTGGGAAGCTTTTGATCCCACAAAAGTAAATCCTGATATTGTTTCCCTCATTAAGGCAGCTTCTGTCGTTGAGCGTAATGCACGTGATTACACAGAATATCTCAAACATGTTTTTTCAGAGGATCCTGATTTTAGCAAAGCAGCAGAACATTGGGCAGAAGAAGAAATTCAACATGGTGATGCATTGGGAAAATGGGCGTCTTTAGCAGATCCATCTTGGGATTATAAAGACGCTTTTGAGCGTTATCGCACTGCTTATAAGATTGATACAGATGTCTCTTCCTCTATTCGTGGATCGCGCTCAGGTGAGTTGATTGCACGTTGTATGGTGGAAACAGGTACATCTTCATTTTATACGTCATTAGCTGATGCGACTGATGAGCCTGTGTTAAAAGCCTTATGTAAACAGATCGCCGCTGATGAATATCGTCACTTTAAGCTTTTTTATGACCACATGCACAGATATCTTGATCGTGAAAATCTCGGTAGATGGTCCCGGTTAAAAATTGCTCTCAGTCGCGTTATGGAAAGCGAAGATGACGAGCTGGCAACGGCTTATTATATAACAAATAAATCCTCTAATGTAGCTTATGATCATAAGCGCTATATTGCTGCCTATATGGCCCGTGCGATGAAATTTTATCAGCAAAAACATTTGGATCGGGTTACAGCCATGATTTTTAAAACAACAGGCATTACCCCTCATTCTAAAATACAGAAAATGATAGCCCATATTGTTTTTCGTCTCATGAAATGGAGGCAAAAATCATATGCCCGCAAAGTTGGTTTGGCAGCGTAATTTAAACAATTTTATAAAAAGGCAATATCTATAATGTTTAGCTATTTTAAGCGTTCTTTAAAGCATGGTTGTAGTTTTTTAGCTCTTGGCGCAGGGCTCGCCTTTGCAGCACCATTGGTAGAGGCGGCACCTCAGCCGCTGGACGAGGCTCGTCCTTACCAAAATGGCTGGGGTTTCGATCAGTCCGGTATGAAGCTTAATATTTTACCGGGGAATGATTTTTATAATTTCGCTAATGGTACTTATATTGATCATTTAAAAATTCCCGATGATATGAGCAGCTATGGTGCTTTTCATATTTTGGCAGAACTGTCTCTGTCACGACAAAAGTCATTATTAGAAAAAGCTGCCTCTACATCTAATGCTTCTTCTTCCGAAATGGAAAAATTAGGCGTTTATTATGCAAGCTTTATGGATCAGGATAAAATAGATCATTTAGGTATTCAGCCCTTAAATCCTGATCTTATTCGCCTTAAAGCCCTTACATCCCGTAATGATATTGCAAAGATTTTCGGTGAGGCAGCTCATTCTCTTATGTTCAGCACATTTGCTGTAGATATTGAGCAGGATCAGCGCGACCCTAGCCGTTATATGCTTTTAATTGATCAGGGAATGAGCATAGGCGTTAGTGGTGGTTTAGGTTTGCCGGATATCTCTTATTATACGGATCCTAAATTAGCGGATAAGAAAAAAGCATATCAGGATTATATATCGCATATGCTTGCTCTTGCTAACTGGCCAGACCCCGAAAAAAATGCAGCAGCTATTTTGGCATTAGAAACAAAATTGGCACGGGTTGAGCTGCCACGTGACCAAACAAGAGATCCAATTAAAACTTTTAACCCCATGACAGTCAGTCAGCTTAAAAAGCTCGCTCCTAAATTTGATTGGGATATGCTTCTCACTTCAATGGGCATACCGAAAAAAGATCTCGATAAAAGAGAAATTGACGTTCGGGAACCAAAAGCCATTGCTGCTATGAGCGATGTTTTGGCGCAAACAGATATGCCTACCTTAAAATCATGGTTAGCATTTCACTTAATTGATAATGCAGCTCCCTATCTCTCTCAAAACTTTGCAAAAGCTTCATTTGACTTTAACGGTAAAACGCTTCTTGGCATCAAGGAACAGCCTGTAAGATGGAAGAGGGCTGTTAGAGCTACCAACGAGGCGATGGGCTGGGCTCTCGGCCGACTTTATGTAAAAGAATATTTCCCTGCCAGTGCCAAAGAACAAATTACGGCAATGGCAGAAAATTTAAAATCTGCTTTCAAAAAGCGTTTAGAGCGTAATCGTTGGATGGACGAGACAACGCGTAAAGCAGCTTTAAATAAATTGGACCATTTTGCCATTCAGGTTGGTTATCCAGTAAAATGGTGGGACTATAGCAAGCTTTCTGTTCAAAAAAATGATGTTTACGGCAATGTAAAGCGCGCTGCTGTCTTTAATTGGCAACATCGCCTTGAGCGTTTGGATCGTCCGGTCGATCGTGATGAATGGGATATGACGCCTCAGACGGTCAATGCTTACAATAACCCTACAATGAACGAGGTTGTTTTTCCGGCAGCTATATTACAACCACCCTTTTTTGATCCTAAAGGTGATATGGCTGTCAATTTTGGAGCTATTGGCGGTGTGATAGGACATGAAATGAGCCATGGTTTTGATGACCAAGGCCGTCATTTTGATGAAACAGGCCGTTTACATGATTGGTGGACAAAAAAATCGGCTGATGCTTTTGATAAATTAGCGCAGCGTTTGGGCAAAGAATATGCTGCTCCTGAGATATTGCCTGGTTTGCATGTTAATCCAACCATGACAATGGGAGAAAATATTGCTGATTTGGGAGGGCTAAATCTGGCTTTACAGGCTTATCAGGAGTCAGCTCACAATAAAAATCCTGACATCAGACATGGCTTAACGGGTATTCAAAGAGTTTATCTTGGTTGGGCGCAGGTATGGAGAGAAAAAGACAGACCCGACGCTTTAAAACGTCAGGTGTTATCTAATGAGCATTCTCCAGCTATTTTACGTGTAAATATTCCTGTTCGTAACATTGACTCTTGGTATTCTGCTTTTGGTGTAAAGCCTGATCAAAAACTTTATCTTCCAAAGACAGAACGTGTAACAATTTGGTAAGTCGATAGCGCGTTTTAAGACAGAGTCCATTTAATGTTTTAAATTTAAGAGGCTTTACAAAAAGAGGGATAAGACGTTTATCCCTCATAAAAGTTTTTAAAATCAGGAGAGGCCTTCATGTCTCATCTTTCAATTGGTCACCTCTATACTGCTCTTCATGCAGCCTGTGCGAGTGCAGTGGCCCGTATTATTGAAGCGCATGGATTAGAAGTATCTTACGTAGATTTGAGCGAAGATGAGCGTCAGGAAGCTCTGGAAAATGCTGAAATTGATCTTCTTATATCTGCCTGGACACCACGCGATAATGCATTAGGTGAAGGGGGTGGAGAATTTTTTGGCGATGTTTATCGACCTAAAGCTGTTTTTGCTGCTTTAGAGCGGCATAAAACTGAAAGTAAATGGAACGCATCTGATTTTTCTAAAATCATTGTGACTAACGAAGCACTAGAACAAGCCAAAACTGCTTTTTCTTCACGAGATGACCTAAAAGCTTTACCCTTAGAGGTCATAGGTGAAGGGGCTTTGATTGAAAAAGTACAACAGGCTCAAAATGATCATCAAAACCCATTGATTATTACCTGGCAGCCTCATGCTATTTTTCATACGGATTTGCTGAAAATATTGCCTGATGACACATCTCTGCTGGGCGAAGAATTAAAAGCTCAATTTGTTTTAAGAGCTGGTATAAGGCAGAATATGGATGATGATTTGTTTCATGAACTTTCTGGTATGATGCTTGGTAATCGTGTGATGAGTGCTTTGGATTATGCTATTTCAGTTGATGGAACTGATCCTGAAAGCGCCGCAGAATCATGGCAGCGTGGACGCTTAATCGGGCGATAATTAATTTTTTAAAAAAGCTTTAAAGCAAGGAATGGCATGACACGTCACGCTTTTGTTTTCCCAGGACAGGGTAGTCAGTTTATTGGTATGGGGCTTGAGCTTGCTAAAGCCTTTCCCGTGTCAAAATCTGTTTTTGATGAAATTGATGATGCCCTAAATCAACATCTTTCTCGCTTAATGTTTGAAGGCGATGCTTCGGAGCTTACAGCAACAGAAAATGCTCAGCCGGCTCTTTTTGCTGTCTCTCTTGCAACAGTGCGTGCTCTTGAGGAGCAGGGCGGTTTTCAATTGAGTGAAAAAGCCGACTATGTAGCTGGTCATTCACTAGGAGAATATTCTGCTCTTGCTGCATCAGGGGTTCTGACCATTGCAGAGGGAGCTCGTTTATTACGTTTGAGAGGCCAGGCAATGCAACGTGCTGTCCCGGCAGGTAAGGGGGGAATGGCTGCCTTACTGGGTGTTGAGACAGAGCAGGCAAAAGAATTATGTCTAGAGGCAGCTCAGAACTCTATTTTAGAAATTGCGAATGACAATGGAGGGGGACAAATTGTTGTCTCTGGATCAATAGAGGCTATTGATCGGGTTATTGAGCTGGCAAAGGCCAAGGGCATACGCCGTGCTGTCAAATTACCAGTCTCTGCACCATTTCATAGTTCTCTCATGCAGCCAGCTGCAAAAGAAATGGCAGAAGCTCTTGAGGGGGCAGATTTAAAAGATGCTAAAATTGATGTCGTTCCCAATGTAAGTGTAGAATTTACACGAGAGGCAAAAATTTTCCGTACCCGTTTGGTTGAGCAGGTAACAGGGCAGGTAAGATGGCGCGAGACAGTGTCACTTTTTGCACAGTCTGGTATAACGCATCACCATGAATTAGGGGCAGGAAAAGTTTTGACAGGTCTGGCGCGCCGTATTGCTCCTGATCTAACGACCGATTTTGCAGGCACCCCTGCCGAAATTGAAACAATGTTGAAAACGCTTTAAGGATTAACTGTCATGTTTTCACTTTCTGGAAAACTCGCCTTAGTGACTGGCGCAACTGGCGGTATTGGTGCTGCAATTGTAAAACAGCTTCACCAAGCTGGTGCTCATGTCGTTATTACAGGCACGAGAGAAAACGCCCTTAAAGATTTGGCTGATTCTTTGGGAGGGGAACGGATTTTTTGCCTGGCTGCCAATCTGTCAGAGGCAGAGCAAGCAGATAATCTGCTCGACCGTGCCGAAGAATTGGCGGGCCAGAAACTTGATATTTTGGTGAATAATGCCGGATTGACCCGTGATACGCTTGCTATTCGAATGAAAGATAAAGATTGGACCGATGTCATTACATTGGACCTTGAAAGTCCATTCCGTTTAGCGCGTGCCGCATTAAAAGGAATGTTACGCAGGCGCTCAGGGCGTATTATTTCAATTTCATCAATTGTTGGTGTAACGGGCAATCCAGGTCAGGCAAACTATGTTGCGGCTAAGGCGGGTCTCATTGGTATGAGTAAAGCATTAGCGCAAGAAGCTGGGTCTCGGGGTGTTACTGTCAATGTAGTTGCTCCCGGATTTGTAGAAACACCCATGACCGATGTCTTACCTGATTCTGTTAAGCAGAAACTTTTAGACTCGATTCCTTTGGGGCGGATGGGTAAACCTGAAGATATTGCTTCAGCGGTGCTTTACCTTGCTTCTAACGAGGCTTCGTGGGTCACTGGTACCACACTTCATGTCAATGGTGGCATGGCGATGGTCTGAAAAGATTGGCCTTTGTGGGTAAAGCGTGCTAAGCGCGTGCAGCTTTGCTTGATAGGGCCCTTTTCGCTCCGTCACGCAACGATGCTATCTTTATCTTAATTGATAGCGGACAGAGTTTTTTCTCAGAACCCTTCAAGGGTAGTTAAGGATTAATGGCAAATGAGCAACGAAATTGCTGACAAAGTAAAAAAAATCGTCGTTGAACATCTCGGCGTTGAAGAAAGCAAAGTCACAGCTGAGGCTTCTTTCATTGATGATCTTGGTGCAGACAGCCTCGATACAGTTGAGTTGGTAATGGCTTTTGAAGAAGCTTTTTCAGTCGAAATTCCTGAAGATGCAGCAGAGAAAATTGCTACGGTTTCAGATGCAATTGACTATATCAGCAAGCAAAAAGCTGCTTAATTTCTCTAAAGTTAGAGGAAGGGAGTTTTATACTCCCAGTTTAATTAAAGCGGGGCCGTTTAAAAACAGCTCCGCCTTCCAAGATGAGTACAGGATGGGGCGTCGATGAGCGGGGCTGGAACAAATAAAAAACGTGTTGTTGTCACGGGTATAGGGGTTGTAAGCCCACTTGCTGTCGGTGCGGAACTCACCTGGAAACGCCTTATTGAGTCCCACTCGGGCATTGATCGCATTACCCATTTTGACCCAAATAGTCCTTCTGACTTGCCGGCTAAAGTTGCAGGGCAGGTGCCTGAAGGTCCTACTTCGGAAGGGAAACTAACCCTATCGGACTGGGTACCGGTAAAAGATCAGAAAAAGATGGATCGGTTTATCCATCTTGGGCTTGCTGCGGCTGTTCAGGCAGTAGAAGATTCGGGCTGGAAGCCAGAGAATGAAGAAGATCGTTGTGCTACAGGTGTGATGATTGGCTCTGGTATTGGCGGACTGCAAACAATTTATGAAGCATCACTCACTGTTTCGAGTGGTAAAGCAAGGCGGTTATCTCCTTTCTTTATCCCTTCAGCACTGATTAACCTGATTTCTGGGCATTTATCCATCCGTTATGGATTTAAGGGCCCTAACCATGCAGCGGTGACTGCTTGTGCGACCGGTGTGCATGCTATTGGTGATGCTTCACGCTTAATTCAGCATGGTGATGCTGATGTTATGATTGCTGGCGGTGCAGAAGCTGCTATTTGTGCGTTAGGTATTGCAGGTTTTTGCTCAGCACGTGCTTTATCAACAGGTTTCAATGACAACCCTCAACAGGCCTCTCGTCCTTGGGATAAGGATCGTGATGGGTTTGTTATGGGTGAGGGCGCTGGTGTTGTTGTGCTTGAAGAGTATGAACATGCCAAAAAGCGTGGCGCCAAAATTTACGGCGAAATTGGTGGTTATGGTCTTTCAGGCGATGCACACCATATTACAGCCCCAGCTGAAAATCATGAGGGGGCGTACAGAGCCATGGTTGCGGCTTTGAAAGATGCGCGTGTTACGGCGGCTGACATTCAGTATGTCAATGCGCATGGTACGTCTACTATGGCTGATGACCTTGAACTTGCAGCAACAGAACGTTTATTTGGTGATGATGCCCGTAAGCTAGCAATGTCATCGACAAAGTCAGCCATAGGCCATTTGCTGGGTGCGGCTGGTGCGGTTGAAGCTATTTTCTGTTTACAGGCTATTAGAGATGGAGTTGTGCCTCCCACGCTTAATCTGGATAATCCGCAAACAACAAGCGTTATTGATCGTGTCGCCCATGAAGCACAGCAACGTAAAGTTGACTTTGCCTTATCTAACAGCTTTGGTTTTGGCGGGACGAATGCAAGCATCGTGCTAAAACGGTTTGTTGGATAAAGTTACAGTCACTTACTGACAGCTAAAAAAGTGAGGTGAGCCTCAAAATGAAGCCTTCTCCTTCTGGTGATAAACGAGAGAATATCTCTCATGATTTATTAGAACCATCAGAGGGAAGGCATCGTGGCGGCGTTTTTTTAAAGCCAAATATGGGGTTTTTCTCTTTTTCCTGTTGGTTTTATCAACGGTCATTGCAGGCTATGGACATTATACTGATCCAGGCCCGCTTCAAGAGACAAAAAATGTAGTCATTCCGCATGGAGGAATGAAAAGTGTTATAAATACGCTGCAAAAAGAAAATATAATTAGTCCTGGCCGAATATCTTCGTTATTTTTTCAAATCATTGTTCGACTAACTTCAAAAGAAGGTCCTATTCAGGCCGCAGAATTTTCTTTTCCAAAGCGTGTTTCGATTGCTCATAGCTTAGCTATTTTGCGGCATGGGAAAGCCATTAAGCATAGTATTACTATTGCAGAAGGTCTTACAGCGGTCCAAATTCGGGCAATATTGCAAAATGATGAATTACTAGATGGAGAAGTACAGCCTTTTAGAGAAGGAAGTGTACTGCCGCAAACTTTTTATTATTTAAAAAATACACAACGTTCTGCTTTGTTGCAAAGAATGCAACGTCTTATGGATATTACATTAGACAAAATTTGGAATGAACGAGACAAAATTGCTTTGGAAGGGCTTGTTCATTCACCTCAGGAACTTGTGACGCTTGCTTCCATTATAGAACGTGAAACGTCTTTACCTGAAGAGAGACCACGTGTTGCACGGGTATTTTTAAACCGCCTGAAAAAAAATATGAAGCTACAGACTGATCCCACTGTTATTTATGCCCTTAATCAAGGAAAAGAGGGCCTGGATCATTCTCTTACACGTCGTGATTTACAGTTCCAAAGTCCATATAACACTTACCAGGTTGCTGGCTTACCTCCTGGTCCAATTTGTTCCCCCGGTGTTGCATCTTTGCAGGCAGCGGCTCATCCTGCGAATGGAGACGAGCTTTATTTTGTGGCTACGGGCAGGGTGGCCATTACTTTGCTAAAACTCTTAAAGAGCATATTCATTACATAAAAGCATACAGAAAAGCCTTAATATCTTCGCATTAGGCTTTTCTGTTTAAATTCAGCTTTAGATCCTTAATTCTTTCTCATTTACATTATCAGCACTAATTTTTGTGATGAATTTTATTTCTCGTCTGTTTCAGAAGATGTAGCGGAGCTGGAACTCATTAAAACGCGTCTTAAGGGGTCAGCAGAAGTGTTATTAACGCGCATATTAATAACAATATCTTCTGGACCGACAATTTGGCTATAATAAGCACGATTGGCAGCACTATCGACGGATAATTTAGTTCCTCCAAGTGCAAGACCAGCAAAAATGCCATTAGCTTTTTGTGCGGCGTAAATATCATTTTTTATAGCACTTGTTCCGCCGCTTTGAGCATTACTGCTAAAGCTTGTGAAAGACACTCCTGCACTGGCATCAAATTTAAACTGATGATCTAATAAGGCCTGTAAGCCCTTAAGTGTCATGATAAAAAATATTATCTGAGAATTTTGGTAACCTAGCTGAAGTCCAAAAGAACCAGAACTTAAGCTGTAAAAAGCAGGGTCAGACCATGAATTACGTGCGTCACGACTAAGTAAAACGCACTTTCCCCCAGAACCACCAAAAACTACTGACATATGGGTAATTGAAGGGCATATCATCACAGCTTTGGCTTTTTTAAGCAAAGTGTGTGTGCGTGAATTTGTTGAATTACTTACAAAAAAACTCTGTACCGTAACAGTAGCCTGGTCAACAAGAATTTGTTGCTCGGCAGCAGAAGTCTGCGTTTCAGACGAACAGGCGGATAACACAGGTAATCCCGCAAACAAAACAGTACCCAGCCATAAAGGAGTTTTCAGGCGAGACATTGCGATCCTCTTTTAAAAAAAAGTTTTTAAAGTTTAATAAAATATTAGACTTTATCCGAGTTCAACGCCAAGTGCTTTAGATAGCTGCGAAGCTATATTAGGGGCTGTAGCTAAAATGGTTGTGCGTTTTTCGATGCCACCCATTTTTATAAAAGGTGATATTCTTGCATCAGCTTCTTCTAGAATAACAAGTGCAGCGGCAACATCCCAGATATATATTACTTTTTCTAAATAACCATCAGAACGCCCACAAGCTACATCAGCTAATGCAAGAGCTCCAGATCCTAATGATCGAGGCATAGAGCCAAGATTTAAAATAGCTGTTGTTTTCTCCTGCCACCATTCCAGAGGAACAAAAGGCGACCATCCAATTTCTACCATAGATTCGTCTAAGTTTTTGGTTTTGGCAGCGTATATTGGTTTGCCATTTAAAAAAGCGCCCTCCCCACGAATCGCAGTAAATATTTCTTTTAGAGCAGGGGCATTAATAATACCTGCTACAGGAAGATCGTTTTTCATAAGACCAAGAGAAATACACCAGCGATTACGACCGCGAGCATAATTGGAAGTCCCATCAATAGGATCTAAAACCCATCTATAAGTACCCTGGGCTTGCTCACCACGTTCTTCCCCGATAAAACCATCATCAGGGAAAAGTGTTGAAAGACGATTATAGACCATGAGTTCTACAGCACGGTCAGCTTCTGTGACGTAATCTTGACGCCCCTTTAATGTTGCTGAGGGTCCTCCTGGAGATGGACGCATGGATAAAGCAAGACTAGCAGCCTCTTCAATGATAGCCTTAGCGGCATAAAATCGAAGAGAAATCTCATTTTTTTCAAAAAATTCAGTTTTTTTCATGAATTTGCCACCATAATTATCAATCTGTTATGATCATTAATAGACTATAGGTAACGATAAAAGCATTTAGTGGCATTCTGGATTATTACATAAGGAAAGCTCGTTATGTCGTTTTACAAAGCTGATCACTGGCGTAGTGCCATTATCAATGCTCCTATGAAAGAAATTATCTCTCAATATGGCTTTGGGGGTTACCTTTATCGCTATTGCCTGAAAGTAGAGAAGGGTGTTCGTTTTCAGACCCTTTTGGTATATGGCAAGATGACAAATTATATGTATTTGTCAAAGCCTTGAATGAGCAGACATTTAAAAGTGGGATTTATGTTTTAATCTACGACTCAGCTTTTAATTTGCTCGAAACGCGTAGTGTTTTAGAAGAAAAATGGAACCTTGCCTATCCTTATGTATTTGAACATAAAGGCGAGATTTATATGCTGCCCGATGCACATGAATCAGGAAGGTTAACTCTTTATCGTGCACAGAATTTTCCCTATGAATGGGAAAAATTAGAAGGCTTTAATTTTCCCCTTAGTGTGATGAATGCCACTATTTTACACCATGCAGGTCGGTGGTGGATGTTCTGGTCACCTGCAATGTCAGTTAAGAAAAAACGTGACAGTCTTCATATAGCCATTGCCGAAGATTTATTAGGGCCATGGGCAGATATGGGATGTTTCTTAACTGATTTGGGTGGTGCCCTTCCTGGTGGATCTCCTATTATTGATGAAGATGCTCTTTTGCTTCCTGTAAGACAAAATAGACGCACAGAAGGTGGCGGACTGAGGTTTTTGCGTTTTGAAGGCTTTGGTAATACACGGCCTCTATTAATAGGAGGGCGGTCTTTAGGGTTACCTCCCAGTTTAGAGCCTGCTTATCCCGATGGTATGCATACTCTATCTGCGGCCGGGTCCGTGACGTTGGTCGATGTTAAAAAAGAAAGATATTCTTTGCGTAAAAGCGTCAATCTTTTCAAAAAGGCCTTAAAGCTTAGCTAAGAGTTTTTCAGCAAGTTGCAAATCTTCAACTTTATCAACATCTACAGCAGCTCGTCCGTCTGATAAGGTAATTAGTCGGACGGATGCTCCCGTTAAATGGTAAAGACGCTTCTCCAGTCCTTTAGAGCTCAAGCACCGAATTAGGGCTTTAAATAATGTCAAAAAACCAAGCGTAGATGCCATTTTAAAAGGATGTTTGCGGTTTTGCTGGAGTTTCTTCCATAAAGCAACTACAGCACTGGCTTTTTCAGACCTCATCCAGAACAGATTACACCCTGAAAATGAAAAATTAGAAAGAGGGATGTAAGTTCTTTTAGTCCCCGGTACGTCGCGTTTAATAACTTTTTCTGTGGCAATGCCGACAGTTAAGTCACCCTCAGATTTGGCGCTTTTATCAAGAAATTCTTTCACCCATTCTTTTTGTAATAAAGCATGATCAGCCGTCGTGATAAGGCATGGAAAGCCTACCTTAGTAAGTGCGTCTAACACGCTTTCACTAGGAGAGGGTTGAGATTTAATGATGTTAATTCGATTGCCCAGAAAATTTAAACATTCTGTATTTTCAATACTGACCCAAATTGGCCCTAGCTCATCAATCGTCTCAATTGTCTCTACAACACGCTCAATCATGGGTTTTCCACCCACATTTAACAAAGCTTTATGCGTGACATTTCCATGAAGAGCTAGAGGATCACGCTCACCTGAGCGTGACCCTGCAAGAATAATAACTGGAAGTTTCATGCTCTTTTAGACAGTTCATCTTTTTTGGGAGCACGTGCTGGATCGGGTTTATCACGAGGAGGAGAGCCCGTTTTTTTCATAACCCAAGGATACCGTTTGGCTTCTTCAATTGTGTAGCCAAGGTTAAAAACATAAGGGCTTTTGGGCCGTTCTTTGGCCTCGCGATAAAAAGTTTTGAAAAGTCTGTCAGGCAGGTAATTAGTGATGCCATAATTGCCATCTTCATCATGAAAATGGTGAAGGACATGAAGCTGCTTGATATAGACGACCCAATTCCAGCGCGGTTTGTATGCTAAATGCTGAATGCAGTGGAAGAATTCGTAAATACAGGTCATGACCAGAGCAGTCGAAAGAGCAGACCAGGCACCGCTCCATCCTCCAATTAACGCTCCTACAGGCATTGTAATAACTGCCATAGTGGGCACAGTATTAAATGGAGATCCAAAAAGCACTTCTAAAAGGTGGGGATCCTGATGGTGATCAAAATGAACTCTTTTCCACAAAGAGGCGGTCAAGGGATTGCGATAAAAAAGACGACCATGAAGCAGGTACTTATGGATGAGATACCAGGCTAAAGGATAAATCACCACAACAACAGGAATGGGTATGAGAGACAACCATATATTGCTTATATCTTTTAAGCTTAGGTAAGCTGTCAAAAGAATGAGAGCAAAATATAGTAAAATAGTCGGATAGGTAAGATAAGCCGCCCATAATTGAGTCAGGTTCATTTTGCCTAAATCATAGCTCCGACCTTTACGAAGCAAAGTGGTATTTTGTAAAAAAGTTTTTAGCGTGCTCATCTTTCCTCCAATCTTAAGATCCAGGCAAGACTGAATAGAGTGGCAATAACGGGACCGGCAGAAACTGCAATAAATATAGGGAGTGAACCTGCGTTGCCCAAGGCGGAGATCATACCTTGTAAAATAACAATCCCTAAACCTGCTGCCATAACATAAACTGGAAGAGGATTTCTTAGCCCGGCACGCGGGGGGATGTAGGTTACGGGAAAGGCAATTAAAAGCATTACAGCCATTTCAACGGGAAGAAAAATTGCTGAGAAAAAAGCCATCAAATAATTTGAAGGTGGCAAGCTACTGGGCGATTTATGCGTTATGGCACGCCAGATTTGCCCAGGTGTGTAATAGGCATCTTTAAGTGTCATATTCATAATCTGTTTTGGAGTGGCAAGCAGTGGTATTTTTCCTTCATAACTGACAACTTGTGCACTATTTTGCGATTGGTCAACAAAAGTTGATAATCCCTTTTCAGAAGCGACCCAAATACCATCTTGTCTTAAAAGCTGATGATAGTAAATTGTTTTAGATAAGATGCCGGTTTTTGGGTTGCGTTGATAAAATGTAACTTCTTTTAAAATTTCCCCGCCTTTTGTAATTTGTTCAACTCGTACAATGTTTTTTTGGTCTCTAAACCAAAGGTTTGGAATGTCATCTCCAGCTATATCAGTTACATTCCACCAGGTGTTAAGAGCCTGTTCACAGGGCGGGACGACCCAAAATTGAACTATAGTGGTTAAAATACCAACTATTATAGGAGCTGGTAAAAGATATTTGTACATTTCAAAAGTTGAAAGCCCAGAAGCGCGCATTACGGCTATTTCATTGGAAAGGGCCATTTGAAGTAACGTAAAAAGCGCGCCAATCATTACAGAAAGAGGCATTATTTCTGTAGCTAAAGCAGGTAAATGGTAAATAAGAAATTTTAAAATACCCTGAATACCTAAATGTCGCCCTAAAATATCTGAGGCTTCATCCAAAAGGGCAAGTACCTCAAGCAATGCTGTTAAAACGCCACAACATAGTAAAATGCGTCCCAAAAGCGGCTTAACAAACGCTTTAGTGAGTACATGGTGTTTATATAAAATCACGACGCAGCCTTATTCTGAGGTTGCTTTGATTTTCGCCATGTTAATTGCGAACGAGAGAGTAAAGCAACAACACAGCCCGTGCAAAAAATAAATTCAGGGACCCATAGAGCAAGCCAAACGGGAATTACACCCTCTGCTGCTAAACTATGACCAAAAAGTAATATCTCATCAAACCCCACTAATATAAGCGCTAAAATAATCTGACCAAGTGCGGAACGCCGCCTTTTTTGTCCTACAGCAAAGGCTGCTGAAATAAGCGGTAGGAATGGTATGGCAAGCGCACGCGTTAGCCTAAAATCAAGCTCAGAGCGTAGAGATAAGTGCGAGATTGTTTTATTTCCATTTCGAAGGTCATGAACAAGCTCAAACATCGTTAGTTCACGCTCATCACGCCCTCGAACACGAAAAGATTTTGTAGATTTAGCCCTATCAAGAACACGCGTAACATGGTCGAAATGGGTGATAGTGACAGGAGAATCAATAGTATTTGATTCTTTAATTGTCATAATTTGGCCGTTCCATAAATCAAGCTGGGTGGCCCGAACCTGCTCTGATATCGTTAAAATGCCCTTTGCTGCTGTAATAAGCTGGGTGCTGCCGTCATTTTTTACGTCTCGAATGAAAACATGATGGAGATATGATCCTCCATGATCTACAAAATCAGCAGTAAGCATTGCTTTTTTTGAGGTGGTAGCAAACATCTTTGTTTGTAGATGTGGCGCCCAGCCTGTATGGCGTGCGAAATAAAATCCCTGGCGGTAATCATATCGTGCCACGGGTTGTATGTATCCATAAAGGAAAACACTTAGAATTCCTAATACTACACCCACTTTTATATAGAGAGTCGTTACACGCAATAAAGGAACTTGTGCCGCAGCTAGTGCATCTATTTCATTGCCTTCACTCATTTTGTGAATAGTTAAAAAAACCGAGATACAAAGAGCGGCTGGTAATGCTAATCCCATATAATGAGGCAAAAGATCAGTGAGCAGGCTCACCAAAGTTGCCAGAGAACTTCCCGCGCTAGCAAGGTGGTTAAACAAAACCAAAAGACGCTCAAGCAATAACGCAATGAGCATTGTTGCTAAAGCTACCACAAATGGCGGTACAAGCTGCCTAAAGAGATAGCGATCGAGGGTGGGTAGGCGGTTCACTAACAAGACTCCTGAAAGCTGGAGGCAGTCTGATTATAAGTGTTCCATTGATGCTCCCAAAGAGAGTCCCCTTTTATATTTATACGCGTAAGTTTTAAATTCCAGCCATCAGGAATTTTGGTACATTCGATTTTATTCCAACTTGCTTCATGCAACTCATCTTCTCGTTTCATAGAGACAGAGCTAGTGCCAAGTAGGGGTACATTGCATCCTTCTACGTGTGTGAATGTCGCTTTATGGCTGTGCCCGTGTAAAACAAGCTCTGCACCTTTGCTCCTAAGAACTTCGGAAAATTCGTGGGTTTCTCGCAAAGACTTAGAATTGGACATAAGTTTAGAATGAGGAGGATGATGTATCATTACAATACGGCAATAGCCAGATTGTCCGAGATCCTCAAGTAAATAAGAGAGTTTTCTAATCTGGCTTTGGTCCAAACGGCCATATGCTTTAAAAAGAGGTGTCGGTACAGCCGAATTAAGGCCGATAATAGCTACATTTTTTATACAGCGCACGAAAGGAAATTGAGGGCCTGTCCATTTTGTCCATAGAGAGAGACTATTATCAAAATTTTCAGGCATCATGGCATCGTGATTACCTGGAACCAAAATTGGCTCAATAGGTAAGCTTTGAAGCCAGTTTGAACATGATAAAAATTCTTGTTTTGTACCAAAATTTGTGAGGTCACCGCTTATAAGAATTGAGTCTATATTTGCTTGCTTCTTAATATTTGCAATAATTTTCTGGGTGATTTCAAAAAGATGCTGTTTTTGTCGCTCGCCTTTCCATAGGGCAAGACTAAATAAACGTTTATTGAAAAAGGACCCTATGGGAATATTGGGCAAAGGGAGGTGAGGGTCGGAAATATGGGCAAAACGTACACTTGCCTCTTGCTTGGGTAACGGTAGTGAGGCGGATGAATCGGTAAGCATGGTACGGATCACTTAAAATATTTACTAAACCATAGACAGATCCTTTCTAGCTGTTATAGCAAGGTTATGATAGATCAAGTCACCTAGCTTTTATGGAGCAGGCAGGGTATGACTTCCCTTACTTTTTTGGATCCTTTTAAGAATAAAGACTTATCGCCACGTGAAGCCTGCTTTTATACATAATCCGAACAGTCGTAAAAATCGCATTGATGGCGAGCAGTTTCTTTCCAAAGCAAAAAACATCTTTGGAGATTTCTGTATTCGGTCTCATCACGATGAACATCTTGTTAGAGACATGCGTGCTCTTTATGAGCAGGGTGTGACGACAATTGTGATTAATGGCGGTGATGGCACTGTTAGTGGGTGTTTAACGGCGATTGAGTCCGTTTACCCCAAAGAAAATCTTCCTAATATTGCTGTTATCCCTTCGGGTAATACAAACTTAATTGCTGGTGATGTCGGGTTTGGAAAAAGAGGAACCGAGGCTCTTGATCGTCTCTTCAAACCGCAATCATTAGCTTATAAAAGGCGTTCACCTCTTCGTCTTTCCTGGCCAGGTGATGATCGTACGCCTGTATTAGGTATGTTTGGAGGCTGCACGGGATATGCTCGAGCCGTTCGTATTGCCCATTCTCCAACCGTATTAAAATTTGCCCCGCATGATTTGGCTGTTTTTTTGACTATTTTATCGAGTGTGGCGAGCTTATTTATAAAAAAATCTAGGCAAAAATGGCTTAATGGTAACAAATTGAGCTGGTCAGCCCAGACTTCAGAAGGATTGCTGACACATGATGATGCAAGTTTCCTTTTTCTGGCAACAGGCTTAGAAAAAATTTCTCATGGTATATGGCCTTTCTGGAGTCCCGGTGGAAACGCCAAGGGGTTTCATTTTTTAAATGTGTCATGCTTTCCTGCTAACCTGCCTTCGGCAATCTGTAATCTTTTGCGCGGTAAAGCGCCACAATGGTTAAGACAACATCCCGATTATATTAGTCAGATGACCACCTCGATGAGCATTGAAACTGATAGTGATTTCGTGTTGGATGGTGAGGTTTTTCATCCACCTTCTGATTCGAAATTGCTTTTAGAGCAGGGGCCTAGCTTCAGGTTTCTTCATGTCTAATTTGTTAAAAGAAATTTTAGTTAGCGAGCTTACGACTTCTGTAGCTGAGCCTGTAGCTCTTTTTGCTGAGGCCTTAGCTAATGAGCTGCCAAAATTGCCCATGGGGGTTCTTTTTTACGGCTCTCTTTTAAGAGATTCTGACCCAACAGGGATTTTGGATTTTTATATTATTACAGAATCAAGCGCGGATTTTTCAGGTTCCTCGCTTAATCAATATGCTAATAAAATCCTTCCTCCTAATGTTCGTTATGCAGAAACAACTCATCAGGGAAAAATATATAGGGCTAAAATTGCCACATTATCTTATGAACAATTTTTAGCACGTAGTTCTTTTTCAACAACTGATACCACCATTTGGGCACGTTTTTGCCAACCAGTCAGGCTCCTTTGGGTTCGTGATACCCATTCCGCAGATAAGATTTTAGAAGCCATTGAACGCTGCATTATTACGGCTTCATGCTGGGCAGCTTTGTTAGGGCCAGAGAGAGCCCCAGCAGAAATTTACTGGCATACCCTTTTTGCGCATACCTACAAAGCTGAGTTGCGTGTAGAAAAAAAAGGAAGAAGCCATAATATTTTACAAGGACAAGAGGCCCGCTTTGCTGAGTGCCTTTTAGCGGCCTGGAAGCAGGCGCATATTAGTGTCGAATTTCACAGCGCTGAGCTGCAACCTTATATTACTAAACGAAATCGGTTAAAGGCTAAAAAATCCTGGAATCGTATTGAGAGATTGGGGCGTCCTCTTAATGTAATGCGTCTGATAAAAGCGGCTTTTACATTTGAGAATGGTTTATCTTATATTTTATGGAAAATAGAACGTCATACGGGCAAGAAAATTATAGTTTCTGATTTTGAAAAAAAACACCCTATAATTTGTTTGCCTTTAATCATTTGGCGTCTCAGAAAATTGCGCTCACAAACATAATAATTTTTTGAATTTGCACAAAATTACGTAACGCCAGCGTTATTCATATAGTAACGCAATTGTAAAATAATGCGGCCTGAAACCTTAATAAAGATTCAGGCCGCATTATAAAAATATTTAAGCAAAAATCAGGATATAACGTTGAGCTTACGGGCTATATCTCCAAAAGCTTCTAATGCCTGTTCAATTTGTCCATAACTATGAGCTGCCATGACAGAGCAGCGGAGTAAAGGACGGTTGTCTGGTGTGGCAGGCGGAAGCGAGAGGTTGACGTAAACTCCTGCTTCCAAAAGCATATTCCAAAAAGTGATTGCTGTTGGAACATCTTCTAATGTAACGGCAACAACAGGAGAAACAGATTCACCCGTCGGTAAACCAAGCTCTTTAAACCCTGAGTGAAGCCTTGCAGCATTTAGCTGTAATTGCTGACGAAGGTGAGGGCGTGTGCGAATCTCATCTAGGGCAGAAAGTGTCGCAGCCATGATCTCGGGAGGTAAAGACGCTGTAAACATATAAGGGCGAGAGCAAAGTCGCATAAGATCAACTTCATCATAGTCAGTGACACAATAGCCACCAACAGTGCCCAATGATTTAGAGAAGGTTCCGACAATAAAATCTATGTCTTTTTCGCAGTTTTGCATTTCTGCAACGCCACGACCATTCTCGCCTAACACACCAAAAGAGTGAGCTTCATCAACCATAAGAGCTACATTATGGCGCTTTTTGATTTCGACAAACTCATTTAATGGTGCAACGTTGCCAGTCATTGAATAAATACCTTCAACGATAACAAGCTTGGCACCTGGTGTATCTTTAGCGCGGGTTAGACGACGGTCCAGATCAGCAGGGTCATTATGACGAAAGCGTATGATCTGAGCACCAGATAATTTGGCCCCATCATAAATGCTGGCATGACTATCAGCATCTAAAAAAAGTGTATCATCTTTATTTACTAATGCTGAAATTGTGCCAAGATTAGCCTGATAGCCGGTTGAAAAAACCATGGCATGACGACGTTGAAACACTTCAGCTAATTTTTGTTCAAGCTTTTGATGGAGTGAGAAAGTCCCGTTGGCTATCCGAGAGCCTGTTGTACCCACGCCCATTGTGCGCACAGTTTCAATAGCTGCTTCCTGCGCTTTGGTTGATTGGCTAAGCCCAAGATAGTTGTTAGTACCAAAGAGAAGGGTTTCTCGCCCTTCAATAAGTCCAACACTTGCGGAAAGAGGACGGTCAATGACAACACCGAAAGGGTTACGCGGGCTAAGCTTATTTAAGCTGTCATAAGCAGCTTTCAGGGCAGCGTGCTTCTCAAAAAGCTTGGTCATATTTATTGAGCCTTAATGTCATGCAGACAAGCAGCAAGATCATTAATCGTGCGAATATCAGCAAGTTTGTCTAGGGGAACTGAAACGTCAAGCGTGTCTTCAATTTCCATGACAAAGTTCATCACTGCTAGACTGTCAAAAGCAAGATCTTCTACGATACGGCTGTTCCCATTAATATCTCGTGGAACTTTAGGGTTAGCCAAAAGTTTTTGTGTAATCATCTCGGCAAGATCGGCTACGCTGTCTGTCATGTTTTTAAACCTTTTCGGTCTCAACTCATAATTTAGTTATTACGTATTATATTAGACCTAATTTTTCTATTTGCCAAAATCACCTGCAAGCAACATGGCCTTTGCTTTTGCACGGGTTAATTTGCCAGATGAAGTTTGAGGCAAAGTGCGTGGCGGAACTAAAATGACATTTACATCCACGCCATGAAGACGCCGGAAGAGGCTTGTTACGTCAGCTTTAAGCGCAGCACGTGTTTCTTCTTCACTTAGCCTGCATTGAATAAGAGCGACAACCTCCTCACCTTTATCGGCGTTATTAACTGAAAAAACAGCAACGTCACGTGAGCGAAGAGAATTTATTTCATGCTCGGCAGACCATTCGAGGTCTTGTGGCCAAATGTTACGACCATTAATGATAATTAAATCTTTGGCACGACCTGTAACAACGATTTGACCTTTAAGAGAATAACCAAGATCTCCGGTATTTAACCAACCATCATCGGCTAAAACAGATTTTGTCTCGTCTGGTCTGTTAAAATAACCGCACATGAGGCTTGGCCCATGTACAAAAATTGTCCCGACTGCTCTTTCGGGTAGGACTTTGCCTTCTGGTGAACGAACTTCAATTTTGTGACCAGGAAGTGCTTCACCGCAAAGTACAAAAGTACGAGATGTTTCTGTCTCAGCAGAAACTGGACGTGCTAAATTATTTTCCTCAAGATAACGTAAATCGATTGTGTCTGTTTCAATCCCTCTATTAAGAGGAGCAAAACTGATGGCGAGCGTAGTTTCAGCCATGCCATAACTTGCGACAAAAGCTCTTTTGTCAAACCCTTTATTACTAAAGGTTTTAGCAAATTCGGCTAGAATTTGTGGCCTTATCATATCGCCACCAATTCCAGCGACCCGCCATTTTGATAAATCAATATCTTCACGGGCACCGCGTTTTGCACATAGCTCGTACCCAAAAGAAGGACTATAGGCGAGGGTACCTTTATTGCGTGATATCAGTTCGAGCCATATATGAGGACGTCTTGCAAACTCACGCGTTGGAAGCAAATCAACACTAAGTTGGCATGTCATCGGGGTTAAGAAAAATCCGACAAGCCCCATATCATGATAAAGTGGTAGCCAGGACACACATCGGTCATCTTCTGTAGATTCTGAAGGAAAAACCTTTAAGCCGTCACGGGCTATGCCTGACACATTGGCCATTCCAGCCTTTTGTGTGACACTGACGCCCATTGGAAACCGTGTGCTTCCTGAGGAAAATTGTAGGTAAGAAAGATCCTCAGCTTTGATTGTTGGCAAAGCAATATCTGCATCTGGTAGGGCAAGAAGTTTTGCTGGAGAGCCACCAAAAATAAGCTTTAAATCAGCAAGTATCTCGTCTTGCCAGCTTCCAATGATATCTGGCACGATAACTGCTTTTGCCTGAGCAGATTCAATCATGCCACGCAGGGTTTGTATATAACCCTCTTTTCCGCCAAAAGCGACGGGGAGAGGAAGAGGGACGGGAACGAGGCCTGCATATTGGCAGCCAAAGAAAATTCGAGCAAAGTCCCCGTCACTTTCAGCGACTAAAGCAACTCTATCACCCGGCTTTAACCCTTGATTTAGAAGGCGCTTAGCCACAGAGAGCGCTTGGCTGCGAAGCAGACTGTACGGCAGCGCTTCCAGTAAAGTTCCTTTACCGGAGTAAATGTTAAAGCCTGTTTTACCCTGGGCAGCATAATCTAATGCTTCTGGAAAGCTTGAAAAATCCCCATAGCGCCGCACTAAACCTGACCGGCTTGGTGTTGCACAAAGAGGGCTAGTGGAAGTGTGCTTAGCCTCTGTCAAACCTTGACTAGCTCCAAATTGATCCACTCTAAAAGTGGACCTTATACTAAAATCTAATACGGCCTTTTACCCTCATGGGTAAAAAGCAAACAACCCTTCAAACGAAGAAAGTTCCATTTTCTGAAATGTCTCTAATACATAAACCCTCTCAAGCTCAAGGCAGATCAGAGGCTTTTCATTATATAAAGTAAGAAACTTTATGACTTGTCAGGATTTTTCAATCTTTTAAAAGATAATTTTTAAAATCTAAACATTGTCAAACACTATTATCCATGATTCTGAGTGTCCTTCTCACTATCGCGGACTATTATAAGTTAAAAAAGGTCTTTTGTGGAATATAATTTTGAATCTAATGCGGCACGGTTAACGATAGATCTTTCTGCGTTAAGACAAAATTATGTAAAACTGCGTTCTTTAGCCCATAATGCTGAATGTGGTGCGGTGCTAAAAGCCAATGCTTACGGGTTAGGCATTGAGCCAGTTGCAGAAACACTTAGTGGTTATGTTGATAGTTTTTTTGTCGCCTTACCAAAAGAAGGTGTACAGCTAAAAAAAATTACGCCTAAAGCACGCATTTTTGTTCTTAATGGTTTTTTGTTAGGTCAAGGAGACTATCTGGCAGAAGAGGGGCTTATTCCAGTTATTAATACGCTTAGCCAAGCGAAAGAGTGGCTTGAGATCTGTAGGCTGCGGAAAAAAGCATTTCCGGCTGCTTTACAGTTTGATACGGGCATGTCTCGTTTTGGTTTGTCAGAGCAAGATATTAAACAGGAAAAATGGCTGAAAGAATTACCTCTTATTGTTGTCATGAGTCATTTAGCTTGCGCTGATATTGCTGAGCATCCTGCAAATGAGGCGCAAAAAAAACTTTTTGACGAGTTGTCGTCCTATTTTCCTAAAATTCCACGGTCACTATCAGCCTCGTCAGGAATATTTTTAGGACAAGATTATCATTATGACCTAGTGCGTCCTGGTGCAGCGTTATATGGAATAGCACCGCAAAAAGGTTTTCAGCCTTTTTCTCAAGTTGTGACGCTAGAAGCACCGATTTGCCAAATTAGGCAAATTTCAAAAGGTGCTTCTGTTGGATATGGTCTTACTTGGCAGGCTCAGAAAGAGACAAAATTAGCGACGATAGGAATAGGTTATGCAGATGGGTTATTTAGATATTTAAGCTCAAAAGGATCTTTTTGGCTTCATAATAAGGCTTTGCCAATTATAGGCCGTGTTTCAATGGATAGTGTGACGGTTGATATTGGTCAATTAGAAACAGTCAAATTAGAAGAAGGGGATTATGTAGCAATTTTGGGGCCTAACCAAAACCTGGATCAATTAGCCGCTAGTGCTGATACAATTGGGTATGAGATTTTGACATCATTAGGCCATAGATTTGACCGTATATATAGAAACTAGCTATTTGAGCCCAAAGCCCAAAGCCCAAAGCCCAAAGCCCAAAGCTAAGGTTCAAAGCTAAGGTTCAAAGCTAAGGTTCAAAGCTAAGGTTCAAAGCTAAGGTTCAAAGCTAAGGTTCAAAGAATATGAGTTGGCATAATAAATATTATACGACTTTTAGTGATGGCTCTTTCTGCGATATTTTTTTAAAGAAATCATTAAAATTTCTTGCGAACAATTATTAGTTGCATTAAATATAAAGCATTCAAGTTTGTTTAAGGCAATCTAATGATCATTTGCTCATGCAATGGCTTGTCAGATCGTGATATCGAAACTGTCATTCACGATGGTGCCTCGAAGCTTGCTGAATTATATGCACGCAAGAAATGTCAGGTTAAGTGTGGCAACTGCCTTAAAAATGTGAAATGCCTTTTTAAGGAAGAATTACAAAAAAAGCGCACCATAATAAATGGTGCGCCTATTGAACTTTACGATAATCATGCTGTTAAACCCGCCTCGCCGTGTATCGTTCACGACAAAGAGCGGTAGTTTATTCTTGTTCGGTTGCCGGGGCTGAATTTTTTTGAATGTAACGTTCAATCCCAACTTGTTTAATAAGATCAAATTGACGGTCAATGAAGTCTTCGTGCTCTTCCTCATTTTTAAGGATGGTTAATAGAAGATCTCTTGAAACGTAATCTTGGACTTTTTCGCAATATGCGATTCCCTCTCTTAAATCTGCTATGGCCTTTTCTTCTAATTTTAGGTCACATTTAAGAATTTCTTCGACAGATTGCCCAATCAAAATTGAGTTTAAACGTTGAACGTTTGGTAAGCCACCAAGAAATAAAATACGTTCAATTAACCAATCAGCATGTTTCATTTCCTCAATAGATTCGGCATATTCTTTTTTCCCAAGCAGAGTCACACCCCAATGTTGCAAGGTGCGAGCATGAAGGAAATATTGATTGATAGCCGTAAGCTCATTTGTTAGCTGAGTGTTAAGATATTCAATAACTTTTGGGTCTCTAATGGCCATAATACCCTCTCATAGCGTCAAGACAAGAATTTCAAAATAAGGAGCTAATTTTTATTATAGTTAAAACATCAATTGTTATTTGTCCATAAAAATAATAAAAAATACATTACATCTTACTAGTTAAGAATAATTATCATAATTACTATCAATTGAGAATAATGGAATTTATATTTTTAATTACTTGTTAATATTTCTGTTTCCTTGGACTAAAACTTATTTTTGAGACGAAAGATAAGAGATTGTGACTCAAACTTTTGAAAATTTGCCTGATCCAGAAGAAACTACATTGCCTCAAGCTACAGTTTTATGGGGTCATCCAAAAGGTTTGTGGGTTATTGTTGCTGCTGAAGCATGGGTAGCTTTTTCTCTTTATGGAATGCTGGCTCTTCTTGTCATTTACATGCAAGATTATATTCTTAAGCCAGAACATTTAGAACATGTATGGGGCATAAATCCCCTCCTTACATTAATTAAATATCTTTATAATCCTATAGGCCTCCCTGCTCTTGCAGCTAGTATTATGGGGCTGTTTATGGCTGCCGTTTCGGCTTTACCTCTTCTTGGTGGCTGGCTTGCTGATCGTTTTATAGGTCGAACACGCATCATAATTATTGGTGCCGTTCTTATGACTTTTGGCCATGGACTCATGAGCTTTGAAAGTAGCTTTGTTTTTGCTCTTTTATGTCTTTTAATAGGCAGTAGCTGTAGCAGCACTATGAAAGCACAGGTCGGTGCCCTTTATGCGCAAGATGATAAAAGGCGCGCTGATGCTTATCAGCTTTATTCTTTGGGCGTGCAAATTGCAGTTATTATCTCTCCCATTCTTTGCGCATTTTTAGGGAAAATAGCATGGCATTGGGGGTTTTTAGCTGCTGGCATAGGGATGGCTGCGGGATTGATATGCTATTTAATGGGGCGAAAATGGTTGCCACCAGAAACGAAAAAACAGCATAAAAAAGAGGTTATTATTTTATCAGCGATAGAAAAAAAACGCGTATTTTTACTCATAATGCTCGTTTTTGTTTTTGCTATCGGAGCCATTCCCAATGAAGAAATATTTGACGGATATCTTCTTTGGGGAAAAGAGCATTATCAGCTGACTTTTTGGGGCTATGACTTTCCTGTAAGTACTTTATTGTCACTTGACGGGCTTATAAGTTCAGCAACTGCCATTTTTGTCTTATGGTTCTGGCGTTTTTTCGAGAAAAAACATAATCCGGTAGCCGAAATTTGGAAGGTTTTTTGGGGAAGTTTGATTGCTAGTTTGGGCCCGCTTTGCCTTGTGTTAGCTCAATTTTTCTACCCCGCCCCTCATACCATTAGCCTTTGGTGGGGTGTAGTTTTTCATACAATTAACGATATTGGTTTTTCAATGGTATTTTCTATCGGGCTCGCTTTATTTTCTCGCGTTGCTCCGGTGAGCTTAAATACCCTACTTGTGTCATTTTTTACGCTTCACCTTACCTTTTCCAATCTTATGGTAGGAAAATTAGCGTCGCAAGTTGCTGTCATGCCAGGGATTTTATTTTGGTTTATACACGCCATGGCAGCGTTATGCGCAACGCTAATATTTTTGTTTTGTGCTCTTTATTTCAAAAAGCTTTTAATTCCCAAAAATGTTTCTTAGCACAGGCTATTAAGCCGCTTCTATGGCCTGGCCATTATCTGTGACAAGCACTTTGGGAGTGAGTTTCCCTTCCAAACGCATATCATCACGTTTGATGACTTGTCGTTTAACAATGGGATAATCGTTCATTAATTGTTCAAAATCAGCTCTTGGAATAGCCAAAAGGTGAGAAAATTGCAGAGAATGAACAGAAGCAACGGCTCTGTCACCGCGCAATAAACTTGCAGCTCCAACAAGGTCCCCGCCCCTAAGCGTATATCACGACCCTCATAATGAAACTCCATCATGCCAGCCACCTGTGCATAAATAGTCGTGACACGCTGCTTGTCTTTTAATAGCAATTCCCCAGGAGAAAGAAAATTGATAGAAACTTTGTCAGCAAGCTTGTGAAGAGCGGCATCAGGGACGCCATTAAAAGCTGGAAATGCTCTTAAACGCTGCTCAATACCACTACGTAAATTAAAGCGTAAAGGTGTTTGTAAACGGGCTTTATGTTGCTCAATGGACTTATGCAATTCACGTAATAATTCGTCAGAGATTAAATTTTCACGAGAAAGGGTATTATATTCATCATCTTCAAAACGCAGAGCAACCTGACGTAAAATACGACTTTCAAGAGCTTCTGAATAACCAGAATAATGCAATCTTAAGGCTTCAAGCGCATCGTCAATTAATTTTCCCTGTCTTCCTAAAACTTCAGACACAATTTCGGTAATACGAAGCCCAAGAATAGGTTCCATACGTTCATGTACAAAGCGTATTAATGACGTTGACACCAAGTGAGCAATGATAAGCATTTCGAAACGTTCCATCATGCAGTACATGAGAGGACGATCAATATGAAAATGCTGATGTAAAAATTGTGCTATCTGAAAGCGATATGAAGGAGGTAAGCGTTTTTTACGAGCTCTTACATAGCCATAACGTCCTTCCAGGCGAGCCCCGTCAATCATGGCTTCAGCAGTGCGGAGTAATGTTTCCATTACCCGACGGCTTGAAAGGCCCTGTACTCTAAAAAGATCGAGTAATATGGTTCGTTCTTGGTTAGCAATGGTAATGAGCGCAACAGTAACCCTGTTACGGTCACTTAAAGCTGTTTCAAATTCATTAGCAGCTTTTTCTTTTTCTGCTCTGCGTTCTAACTGACCAATAACGCCATTACGAGTACGCTTGCTAAAACCAAGTTCGTTAGAAACTTCCTCAACTCTTTTTGCAACATGACCCAAGCCAATACCAATAATCTGGTGGCGCATAGCCTCATCAACTGGTGAAAGGCGGTCAAGTTTCAAAAAGATTACAAGCCACCGCAATGTTGTGCCGTTTACCAATAAGGTGATCAGCACGTAGCCAGTTGCAATAATCCCAATAAAATGGGTGATCGGAGAATTAATATTAGGGTTTTCAGTAACAGCCAGTGCAAGAGCCAGGGTAATAGCCCCTCTTAAGCCACCCCAAACCATAGTAGTTTTAAACCGTGTTGGAACTGGTGGAGAAAGGCGCGTAAAGCTAAGTACTGGCAAAAGACCAAAAATAACGGCAGCCCGAGCAAAAATAGCCGCGAACGTAACTATGAGAATTAATATTACGTCCCATTTTGTTATCCCAAACATGAGCTTAGGGACAAGCATGGTCGATAAAATAAAGACCAGAGAGCTAGCCCAAAATACTAACTGCTCCCATAATTCTTTAATAAAGTTCCAGATTTGCGGTCTAAAGGTTGAAGGACCATAAGCAGAGACGGTCAAGCCTGCTGTGGCTGTTGCGACGACGCCAGAAAATCCAAACATATCATCGCACAAAATATAAACGGCATAAGGAAGAACAATGGTGAGCGTGGCCTCGGCTGCAGGAAAACCGTTTATGGCTGATATAACTAATAAGGTAAGACGAGCTACAGCAACGCCAACAATCATAGCGCCCACAAATTCACTAAAGAAATCTATAATAGCTTCTTCAAATTGTATCTGATGATGTGCTGAAACAGCTGTTACTAAAATAGAAAAAATAGCAATGGCCGCCGCATCGTTAAGAAGCGCCTCACCCTCAACCAAACGATTTAACCGCGAAGCTGCGCCAATTTCTCTAAAAATACCTGCTACAGCAGATGGGTCAGTTGTCGCAACAATTGCACCTAATAAAAGGCAGACCGTAAGTGATTGCTGAGCGAAAGGATAAAGTGCCAAGCCAATTGTCGCAGTTGACACAACTACAGCAACAACGGCCAAAAGCAGCACGGTTGCTGTTTCATGGGCTAAGCTCCTTACATCAATATTCATGGCTCCCTGAAAAACCAGAATAGGCAAGAAAATAAGGAGAAACCCTTCACTATTAATAGGGAATGAGATGAGAGTTTCTGCGGCCCCCTCAAATAGGTCTAGTCCCATTGAGTTAACCACAATTGAGGCTACAGCACCTAAAATAATGCCCACAATTGCAATAAGCACCGTGTCGGGCATATGAATTTTTTTTGCAAGAGGCTGAATGAAGCTTACCAATAAAAGCAGGAATGCAAGCGTAAGAATGATAGCTGCCAGTCCTGTTTCCATTATGTGCTCTCTTTCGCAGTTTTTTTTAATTCAATTACATCAGCCTTATAACACATTTTATCGTTTATAAGACGTTAGAAAATGATAATTTTAGTTCATTTTCTCTATAATAGTCTAAAAGTCGCACAAGATATAATATGAAGTCCTATGCTACTCTTATGGTTTGGCAACAATGCAATAAGCCAGTTGCTAACAGCTCTGTGTTAACATGTTCTTTCCAGTTCACAGAAAAAATCTTTTCTGACAAAAATTAGTTTATTTTATGCGACCAAACCATCCAGCAAGCCTTAACATTTAGTCACAGCAATTTTGACATTTATGCTAAAAAAATCAAGTACTTTTTGCTCTTACTAACCTTTGTTATGAATGAATAATTCTAATATGTGATGAGCTATCAAAAATTTTTCATTGAGGCTAGATACAACTTTTAAAGATGGAAAAGATTTAACGTTTCTTTCATCTTAGACTTTGTAGTAAAAATGAATAATAAAACAAGAATTTTATCAATGTGTTGTAGTTTCTTTAAAATATCAATTTTGTTATATAGCCAAAAATATAGCAAATTTTTGTCTCAACCATAAAGACATTTGCAATTTTGTATAATGTGAAGCAAGATTTATTATTCTATATTGTTAGAATTTTATGTTATATTTTAGAGTTCAATATATATATACTGTTTTTCACCAATTTTCATTCTGAACAGATTATATAATTCTTCTATAAATAAAATATTTTTTTATTTGAGTCTGCTTTGTAAGTTTAAAATATATACTGAAATAACACAAAAATAGCTTTTAAAGAAACAGCCTAAAATTAATGCTCTCCTCAGAACAAGAATTTAGAGTATTAAGTTAGAAAAAGATTATGTTACCCTTATTATGGTAATGTTATAGACAGAAATCAGATTTAAATCGTCAGGTAAAAGTTAAAGTAAGACTAATTTTGTAATGCGTAATTTGAAAAATCCTACAGTTATATAATAAAAAAATATCGCATCTTTAGCTTGTCTGTCATATATATTTTATTAAATAACAACTTTTTCATATTACGCAAAAAAAATATTATAAATAACTATAATTATTTTTACAGCCTTAATATGAAAAAGGGCTATATAATCAAAAACTTTTCTGATGGCTTAACTATTTCGTTCAAAAGATTGCCTGATAAGCTTCATTACATCATCTAGCTCTGATGGTGAGTTATATAAAATTTCAACATCACCATTTCCATGGTGGCCTATATGAGTAACATCTCGGGCCATATTTTTAGGATCAATTAAATCTTCAAATTTCATATTTAAGCATAATCGTAATTTTTTTGAATCAGCTTCAATGTCAACAAAATTCGTTTTGGCTTTGTAAGCAATATAAATTTTGCAAATTTTTTCTTTTACTCTTGGATCAATGAGTAAAATTTCTTTACGTAGTTGATCAAATAAAGAACGGGTAAAAGATCCTTCTGTTAGAGAGTTAAAGTCATCCAGGCTATATGCGGCATTTTTTTTCTGATAAGTTTTTAAAATATCTTCTTTTAAAAAAGGATAAGGCCATAATGTTGCAGCACGCTCTGCAAGCCTCTTCCCTCTTTTTTTAATTTCATTTTCATTCCAGACTTCGACCTGACCTAAACCCTGATTTAACCATAACGGACTATGTCGAAATCCCCCTTCCATCTCGCGCTTTTCAAGAAAAGGTCGGTCACTAAATTCTGAATTATAAGCTGTAAGTGTTAAATTACCTGCATTATGAAGCCATAATTCTTGGATTACTTGCCAATCTGGACCAAGGTCCTTTTGCCATTGAATAGATAAATTTTTATTCTGTGGCATAATATGCTCGATACTATATTCTTCATCAAAGATGCATTCTTTACGGCCAAAATTTTCAAGCCGACGAAGCCAGTAATTTTTATTTCTAAATTTATAAAGGTCTCTGGTTGAAAAACATTCCTTAAATTCTGCATCAGTGGGAAAACGCTGCTGCGACGTTAATTGAAGAAGGTGAGCCTTGATGCTTTCAAGGTATTTATGTTTTTTAAGAGATTTTCCAAATGAGGCAAAAGCCTTATTAAGAAAATTGGCAGCCAAACCGCAGACTGAACGGCGGAATAAATAAGACTCAATAAGACGCAAAGATTCTAAAAAATCTTCATAAGATAATATTTTAGACTTATAGTCATCATAAAGCTCAAGAAGAAATGGATACACAACATCTACTTTAAGCTCTCGTAAATTACGAAAACTAAGAGATAAATCCTTATTTTCTTCTCGTCCTAGAGCCATTGCGCAATAATAATCAGAAAATAATTTTATATCTTCTAACAGCAACTCATTTGTAACTGAGGCAAATTTCTTTTTTCTGGCATAAATTTTGAACTCTTCATAAACGTCATCAATTTTAGGAATTTTCCCTGTTTTCATAGTAAGATAATGACGCATGAAACTATCAAAATAATTGTTGTAATTTTCTTGTCCAAAAGCAGTTTCCATTGGATGCCAGTATTGTTCATATGAATATTTTTGCTTCTTCTGGTCTAAATCCATTAAGATATAGTTACGAATTAAATCTGCCTGACTGAGTGCCTTTCCTGTGGAGTTCATGCTCTCAAATATTAACTGAGGATTATCTTGCCTGCGATCCAAGGCGACATCAACAATGACTAACTTCGATAAACCTTTACAAACAGCCTTTAAATTTCCGTCTAAAGATTTAATTTTTTTGTCAAAAAAAGAAAAATTATTGGCTATATTTATAGAACAATCTTTAGGTAAAGGCTTTTGCTCCAATAATGTTAATAAAGTCTCTTTATCAAGCTGTGTCAGGATTAATTTAAATGCCATATCATTATCTTCTAATGGGTTTAGAAGATAGTAATTGCGTATTTTTTTGGATGAAAAACCATCCAAAGGTTCGTTATTATTAAGGTGACGTGACAAAGCCTCTAACAATAATACACATGTTGTTAGTCTTTGCTGACCATCTATGATTAGGTAAGAAGATTGGCTCGATATTTGTTGTAAATCACTCTCAATATATACAATTGAACCAATAAAGTGAGATAATATTTTTTCATCTGAGCCAGCATCAATAATATCATTCCATAGCTGCTCACATTGTTTTTCAGTCCATGAATATGTTCTTTGATAAATGGGTATAATAAATTGAGGTGTATTTTTTAATAAATTAAGGAGATTGGTTTCTCTGGCTTTCATAATATGGTCTCTTTTAAAAAGAACTTCTTAATAATTTTTAAAAAATAAATATATTTTTCATAACAAAAAACTGGCTTATTTTTAAACAAGCCAGTTTTTATTATGTTACATTAAAAAATGAAACACAAACTTTTGAAAAATAATTAAAACTGACTTTTGTATTTTTCGACAGCAGCTTTGGCGCAACCTTCATCATCCATACCATCAGGAGCGCCAGATACCCCTAACCCACCTATTGTATGACCATTGCTTTTAAGAATGACGCCACCTGGTAATACAAGAATACCGGCTACTGTTGTCAGTGAGCCATCTTCTGGTCCAACTAATTTAGCAGCTAATAATTCACTTGTTGTATTTTTATGTTTTGCTGTTCCCCATGAATAAATTGTGTAAGCTTTGCGATAGGAGATGGAAGCTGTATCGATTGGCGCGCCATTACCGCTTAGCATAGCAACACGTTGTCCTGCTGCATTAACAACAGTTGCCGTAACCGCTAAATGTTTTGCCGCACAAGCGTTAACAGCTTCTGCAACAAGCTTGTTTGCAATATTAGCCTCGATGCTAGGAATATTGACAACCCCAGAAGCGGCGTATGCTGATCCAAACGAACTAGCAGCGAATATTAAAGCCAAAGCAGTTTTTTTCATTCAAATGTTCTCCTTTTCATATGAGTAATTTATAAAGATAGTCTTTATAAAAACTATACACGTTTTTGCGAGCAATGGTCTGACAATGAATAAAATAAGAAATTAAAATAACTTTATTATTTTTAAACTAAATTTAAATGTGAATTAGTAGTCTATTGTTTAATTCTGTATGTAAAGAACATTTTCTTTTTACTAAAATAAGAAAAAGGAATTTTGCTGCCAATTATATTTTGGCAGCATGTCCTAAAATTTTACAGTTTTATCTTTTTGATATGAGTTTCTGGCATTAAATATGTTGCAAAACCCAAAAATGGTAAAAAACCACAGGCATCATAAACAGTAACAATGCCGTAATAATCTGCAAATTTACCGAGTGCTGCCGCAGAAATTCCACTAATACCAAACATAGTGCCAAACATCATTCCTGCTACCATACCAATGCGGGTAGGAAAAACATCCTGAGCATAAACGAGCAAAGCAGAAAAAGCGGATGAGATTACCAAACCAATACAGACTGTTAAAATTACTGTCCAAAATAAGTTAGCGTGCGGCATAAGGATTGAAAAAGGAATAACCCCAATAAAGGAAACCCAAATGACTGCTTTCCGACCAATGCGGTCGCCAATAGGACCGCCTATGACTGTGCCAACAGCTACAGATGTGAGAAAAGTAAAAAGATAAAGCTGCGCTGTAGGAAGCGGTGTTTTAAAGCGTTCAAGAAGATAAAAAGTGTAGTAATTACTTATCGAAGCGATATAGGTAAATTTTGCAAACATTAAAAGCCCGACAACACTTAAAGCTGTCCATATTTCTTTACGTGAAAGTTGACGTAAATTAGAGCTGATATGTTTTTTCATTTTGGCATGGCCATGGGTTTTGGCCCAGCGGCTCATATAATGAAGTATAAAAATAGCCAAAAGAGCTACCAGCATCAGCCATGATACTGAAACTTGCCCATAAGGAATGATTATAAGAGCTGCAGCAAGAGGGCCACATGCATTACCTACATACCCACCAACCTGAAAGACAGACTGAGCCGTACCAAATCGCCCCCCGGAGGCCATGCGGGCAATGCGCGATACTTCAGGATGGAATGTAGCCGAACCTACCCCAATTAGGGCACAGGCAAGAAGTAAAATATGATAAGTAGGTGCAACAGCCAATAAGCCTATACCTAAAAGGGTGATAATCATACCACCTGGTAGAAGAAAAGGCATTGAATGTTTATCTGCATAAAGCCCTATCCATGGCTGTAGGATAGAAGCAACAAGCTGGTAGATAAGCGAAATCATACCTATTTGTGCATAGGTCAGGGCATAATTATCTTTTAATAATGGATAAATTGACGGTAAGACCGATTGGATAAAGTCACTACATGCATGGGTAACAGCCACACCAACAAGAACTGAAACAATAAGCTTATTTGCATCATCATGTTCGCCCTGCGTAGTAGTGAAATCTGGCTGATTTATATTGTTCGAGGACAAAGATGTAACCTTTTAATGGCAGATAAAACGCAGGAAGAGGATGCTTAAGCTCCAAATCGAGTGTTATTTAAATTAAAAGGAAAATTTAAGATAGATATGGCGATATTATAAAATTAACTTTTTGCAAAATATTTCAGCAGGCTAGTTGCATTAAAGAAAATTTGCGTTTTTATAGCCTTATAGCCTTATAGCCTTATAGCCTTATAGCCTTATAGCCTTATAGCCTTATAGCCTTATAGCCTTATAGCCTTATAGCCTTATAGCCTTATAGCCTTATAGCCTTATAGCCTTATAGCCTTATAGCCTTATAGCCTTATAGCCTTAATGCATGCTTGAATATGTCAGAAGCGCCAAGGTTAGAGTTAAATTAGCCTCTGGTTATTTTAGAAATTAGCAGAAAAATAAAGATAATAACTATGACAAGGGTTTATAATTATATCTTGATGCTAAATTAACCGTGAATATAAAGAGCAACAAAATAGTAAGTTTAGGCTTTAGATTAAAAGAAAGAATGAATATCAATATCATTTATAATCATAGTAATAAATTGAAATTACCAAAAATAAATTTACAGATTAAAAATATACAACAATATTCAAAATCAGAAATTTCATTGTAATAAAATTTTAAAAAATTGAGATAGAATTATTTAAAATATTTTTTGTAATACTATGTCTGTTTCCTAATTAAAATCACAATATAATATTCTTCTTAACGCTGAAAAATGGTCATTACTTAATAAGCCTATTTTAAAAATAGCTTTTAGTAACATAGTATAAAATGTTCTCTTTATATGATTTTTGGTTAATGTGATAATTTTAAAATTTAGTCTAATATATTTTACGGCTTAAAATTTTACAGTTTAGTTTAAAAAACCAGGAACCGAAATGACTACTCATTTTAATGAATTTAATCAGCCTATAGGTGCTGCTCTTCCCAAATGGAAAGGCGCAAAATATCCTGATCGTCGATCATTAATTGGTAATTATTCTATTTTAGAGCCTCTTATTGCCCAAAAACATGCAAGTGAACTTTTTAATGCATATCAAGAGGCAGAAGATCAGCGTGATTGGACTTATCTTCCTTACGGTCCTTTTCCTGATTTAGAAAGTTATGTCAGTTTTGTTCGTCAAAACGAGCATTTAAAAGATGCAATTCATTACGCAGTCATTGACGCTGAAACGAAAAAGCCAGTCGGCACCGTGGCTCTTATGAGAATAGATCCTGCTAATGGCGTGGTAGAGATAGGAAGCGTTACTTATTCTCGTAAAATGCAGCGCACCCGTATATCGACTGAAGTGATGGCCCTCTTATCTCATTACGTATTTAAAGAACTTGGTTACCGCCGTTTGGAATGGAAATGTAATTCCTTTAATGCACCTTCTCGCGCAGCCGCATTACGTTTTGGCTTTTCTTTTGAAGGCATTTTTCGTCAAGCTTTGGTTACAAAAGGCTGTAACAGAGATACAGCTTGGTTTTCTATGCTAGATAGTGAATATCCAGAGATCTCCAAGGCTTATAATAACTGGCTTGACCCCTCAAATTTTGATGATAATGGCCAGCAAAAAACACCTCTTGCCAGAGTGAAACCGTAAAGGAAAAAACGCAAAAAATTATTGTCTCATCGTTAGAGAGCTTCATTAAGAGTAGCTTTACTTATCGCCTATGAAAATATATGCCTTTGTGTGTGATAGGGAGCGTGAGAATGAGTTTAAATGTTCCTAATCGAAATGCGTATTTTTCCAAAAATTCTGCCTGAGCCACTTAGCGACAATTTGTTGGCGGTTGTTTCTTATCGGCTTTGTCTCTAAGAGCGTTGTAACTGCCTAAAAATACTTGTTTTTTGCTTATTTTATTAAATAGGGGTTTATGTATTTATCTGCAATTTTAGCTGGTTTTGTTACCGGTGCTGGCCTCATCATGGCTATTGGTGCCCAAAACGCATTTATCCTCCGGCAAGGAATCCAACGTAATTTTGTATGGCTGGTTGTAGCAATTTGCTCTTTGGGCGATATTGTTCTTATCTTTTCAGGTGTGGCCGGAATGGGTCACCTTGTGCGGACATGGCCAGTTATTTTACCAGTGCTCAGATTTGCCGGTGCTGCGTTTTTGGCTATATACGGCCTCATGGCCGCTAGACGGGCTATTATAGGAGCTGACGCACTTAAACCAGCTAATGAAAGTGCCGGTAGCCGTAAAAAAGTGTTGTTAACCTGTATGGCTTTCACTTTTCTTAATCCTCATGTCTATCTGGATACTATGGTGCTTGTTGGAAGTCTTTCCACACATTATGCAGGAGCCGGTAAATGGATGTTCGGATTAGGCGCCTGTATTGCTAGTGTCGTCTGGTTTACCGCTCTCACATTTGGAGCACGGTTTCTTCAGCCAATATTCCGTAAGCCCGCAGCCTGGCAATTGCTCGATGCAGCGACTGCATTATTTATGCTGTTTTTAAGTGCCGTCTTAATATTTAATTTTTGACTTTAAAAATAATTTTCCGACGACTAATCTGATGCTTAAAAATTAATCAGTGAGATTTTCTTATAAAAAAGTCCGATCATATCCAATTTTACGATATGGCCGGACTTTTTTGTCTAACTTGTTAGAGCTGCTTTGTTAGTTCTCAGTATTTGAGCTGAAGAGCGCCTCATTTACTCCACTGTCACGGATTTGGCTAAATTACGGGGCTGATCAACATCAGTGCCTTTAAGAAGGGCCACTTCATAAGCAAGATATTGCACAGGAACGGCATAAAGAATTGGTGCAACAAAAGCATCAACAGTTGGTAAAATTACCATTTCATCAGCTATTGCCTCTAAGCGAGATGCACCTGCCTCATCAGTAAAGGCAAGAATGCGCCCTCCTCTTGCTTTTGCTTCCTGCAAATTAGAGATCATTTTATCAAAAAGAATGTTTGAAGGAGCAATAGCCACCACCGGAACAGTCTGATCAATAAGACTTATGGGACCATGCTTTAATTCCCCTGCAGGATAGGCCTCAGCATGAATATACGTAATTTCTTTTAATTTGAGGGCACCTTCCTGGGCGATGGGCATACAGCTGCCACGTCCTAAAAATAAAACATCTCTCGCCTGTGAAATAACACGCGCCATAGATTTAATAGAGTCAATATGGCTTAGAACATCTACAACTTTAGAAGGTAAATCCAATAAATGAGATGTAAGCTCAGCCTCTCTCTTGTCATCAATAGTACCGCGCAGGCGCGCAAGGGTAATTGTTAGAGCCGCTATAACTGATAATTGTGCTGTAAAAGCTTTAGTTGAAGCAACTGAAATTTCAGGGCCAGCAACCATGCCAAGCACAACATCGCTTTCGCGTCCCATTGTGGAGTGCTCAACATTTAATATGGAAACAATATGCTGGTTCTGAGCTTTTAGGGAACGTAAAACGCCCAAAGTATCAGCCGTTTCACCTGACTGAGAAATTAACAACGCCATGCCCTGATTGGGTTGCGGCACATCGCGATAGCGAAGTTCAGAGGCAACATCACTTTCAACAGGTAGCTTTGCAATTGATTCAAGCCAATAGCGCCCAACGAGCCCTGCATAATATGCTGAGCCGCATGCCGTAATGGTAATGCGTGGTAAAGAGGCAGGGTCAAATGGAGGGCTAGGTAAAGTAATACGCCTTGTGACAGGGTCTATAATACGCTGGAGGGTCTGGCCAATAGCAACAGGATGTTCATGAAGTTCTTTCTCCATAAAATGCTTATAGCCGTCTTTGCCAATTGAGCCAGAAGAGAAAGAGGCTGTTTGAATAGGGCGTTCAACCTTTTGACCATCAAAATCAAAAATCTGAACAGCCTCGCGGGTTAGCACACACCAATCGCCATCTTCTAAATAGGTGATCTGGCAAGATAAAGGAGCAAGAGCAAGGCTGTCAGAGCCCAAAAACATTTCACCCTCGCCGTAACCTATGGCTAAAGGAGCACCATGACGGGCACCAATGAGAAGATTATCATAATCCTCAAAAATCATGGCCAGGGCATATGCCCCTTCCAGGCGTTTTAATGTCCTGAAAGCAGCCTTTTGGGGTCATTTTCTTCCTGAAGATAAAGATCAAGAAGATGGGCAATGACTTCGGAATCTGTCTCAGTTGTAAAATGACGCCCTAAAGATTCCAGTTCTTTTTTGAGAGAGGCAAAATTTTCAATAATGCCATTATGAACAATGGCTACCTTCCCTACCTGATGAGGATGAGCATTATTGGTTGTGGGTAAACCATGAGTGGCCCATCTTGTGTGACCTATGGCAATTGAACCTTCGAGAGGCGTTTCTTTGAGGGCATTTTCTAAATTATCTAACTTACCGGCTGCGCGACAGCGTGTAATATGTTTTGCGTTGTCAAGCGTAGCAATACCCGCTGAATCATAGCCTCTATATTCCAACCGCCTTAAAGCTTCAAAAACAAGAGGCGTTGCCGGACGGTGACCTATAACTCCACAAATACCACACATATTAGCTTTGATCCTTTTTAGCTTTCAGCCTTTCTTTATAGGCTGAACCGCGCCCTTCAATATTAACCTGTTGCGCTCTACCAAAAGCCATAGCACCCGAAGGAACATCTTTGGTCAAGACACTTCCTGCTGCAATAAGCGTATTGTCATCAATTTTTAGTGGGGCAACCATTATGGTATTAGACCCAATAAAAGAATGAGCACCAATTGTGGTTTTGTGCTTAAAGTAACCATCATAATTACACGTAATGGTGCCGGCACCTATATTAACATTGGGGCCAATTTCACTATCACCCAAATAAGTAAGATGATTAGCTTTGCTCTTTCTACCAAGAGTTGTATTTTTTAATTCAACAAAATTGCCAATATGTGTGCCTTCTTCGCAAATTGTGCCAGGTCGCAGGCGCGCATAAGGGCCAATAAGGGAATTTTCTCCCACAACACACCCTTCAAGATGTGAAAAAGCTTTTATATGCGCTCCTGTTTTAATAGTAACGCCGGGCCCTATAAAAACATTAGGTTCTATGAGTACGTCTGGCTCAATAATGGTGTCAGCACTAAAATAAACACTCGAAGGATCAATGAGGGTTACACCATTATCCATGGCCCTTAAGCGAAGCTTTTTTTGTAATAACTGCTCAGCGCGGGCTAATTCTGCCCTGGAATTAATGCCAACTAATTCATCTTGATCTGCTTGTAGGCAGAGTACAGAACCTTCTTTAGCGGCAAAGCCGACAATGTCAGTTAAATAAAGCTCATTTTGGGCATTATGTGGTGTAATGTCTTTCAGCCACTTCCGTAGAGAAGACGCCGGTGCACAAATCATGCCAGCATTACAAAGCGTGATAGACCGTTCCTGCTCTGTCGCATCTTTATATTCAACAATACGCTCTATCTCGCCATGCTGATTTTGAACCAAACGACCATATTGCGCAGGGTCGTCTAAATTCATTCCAATGACGGTCAGAGCCGCTTTTTCAGTGCGGCGTAATTTAACCAGAGAGGCTAGCGTCTCAGAAGATACAAGAGGATTATCAGCATTTAAGATAATGACATCTCCCTCACCAAATGCTTCAGAAGCTGTGAGGGCTGCATGTCCTGTGCCTTTTCGCTCAGTCTGAATAATGACTTTATGGGGCGCTACAGCCTGCTCCAAATCAGCCATATCCGGGCCAATAACAACTATAATTTTGTCAGTCAGGCGGGCAACTGAGTCAATAAGATACGCTACCATCGGTTTATGTGCCAAAGGCTGCATAGCTTTTGGCTTAGATGACCGCATGCGCGTGCCTTTACCAGCAGCCAAAATAACAGCGGTTAAAGAAGGCGTCATAACTCTCATCCTTTTAGCGAAGAAAATTTAGGGCTTTGTCTGAGGCTTTTCAGAAGGAGATGTCATCTGCCCTTTTTTGCCAGGAACATCCATTTTGGCCGAAGACGGAACTGATTGCATAACCATTTCAACATTCCCAATTTTAGGATGATGAAATTCAATTTTTACTGGCACAATGCCATAATCTTTTAAGGTTAAAAACCAGGCTTTTCCAGGTTGTGGCGTGCGTAAAAGATCTTTGTGATGAGAGGTTTTTACAAATCCTGCAATTTGATGACCTTCAAAATCACATCTTTGCGCTTCTTTGCCCGAATAATAAGACCCATGACTATCGGGAACTTTATCAGCAAAAGGACCATGCGCCTCTATATGAGTTAAACGCAAACCATCATATAAAGTACCAGAAAGATCACACTTGCCCGTTACGGCTAAAGACTGGAACAGGGTCGCAAGACCGCTAAGCATATCAATGGAATGCTTTAGCTCTGCTTCTGGCAAAGGATCACGCTCTTTGTCCTTGGGCTCCAGACTAACGATATGAGGGCCGGAATCGTCAAATTTAATATGAACGCTACGTTCTTTTTTGCGTGAAAGACCATGAGCTTTATAATCAAGCGGTACAGCCATAGTACCGTCAAACCGTCCTTCAACCTGAGCAGAAATATTTAGCTGTAAAAACCAGCTTGCTAAACCAACAGTTTTTAAATGTGCATTACCGCCATATCCCCAAGGCTTGAGAACATAAGCGCCTTCTGCATCCAAAACATGAAGGCCATGCACAAATACTGCATAGCGTAATGTGACAGCACTATTTTTAGTTTGTGAGTCTGTCTCTGGAACTTTTGAATTTGTTATATGAGCGGGCATCGTCTGTGCAAAACTGCGAGACACAGCAGCTGAAGCCATAAAAGACCCTGCAAGATAACAGCCAAATAGGCTTAATTTCAGAACTTTATTTTTAAGCACTTCCGTTAGTCCTTTTAAAGTCGCCTTGCAAAGCATGTCTTTTAACATTTAACCGAATAAGGCCAGCTAGCCAGATTAAAAAACAGCACCGAAATCTATAAAGAATCCCGCAAGATAACCGCCTAATAAGTCCAGTTTCAAAACTTTATTCTTAAGTAAGTCCATCAGTCTCTTTAAGCTAGCCTTACAGAACATGTCTTTTAACATTTAGCCAGGTAAGGCCAGCGGGGTAGATTAAAGAGAGTGCCATAATCTATAAAAGGCTCCGCAAGATAACAGCCTAACAGGCCTAATTTCAGAACTTTATTAAGCTCTTCCATTAGTCCTTTTGACATTGTCTCACAGAGCATGTTTTTTGGTATCGAACTAGTTAAACCCTAATGCTGTGGCTTAAACGTCAAGATTAGCAACCTTTAACGCATTATCGACAATAAATTCGCGTCTTGGTTCAACAACATCACCCATAAGGGTAGAGAAAACCTGCCCCGCTTCTTCAAGGTCGCCAATTTTAACCTGTAATAAGGTGCGTGTGGAAGGATCCAAGGTTGTATGCCAAAGCTGTTCATCATTCATTTCACCAAGGCCTTTAAAGCGGTTGAAGGTCAGACCGCGGCGCCCCTGGGCTAAAATGAGATTAACCAAATTACCAGGCCCTGCTACCTCAACCTCTTTGGAATCCATAGAGAGTATTGCTGGCTTTTCAAATAATTCGGCAAGATGTTCATATTGAGAGGCCAAACGTCTAGCCTCTGTAGAACGGAGGAAAGAAGCCTCAAAGTTGTAAATTTCACCCACGCCCCTGACAGAACGCGCACATGTCAGGCTATGCTCATCTGTCGTAACTTTCCAGCCACGCTCATTTTCTGTCGAATGCTCATCAAGCCTTTTTTGGAAGTCCTGAATATGGGCCTCACGCTTTTGCAGATCGGTCGATAATACACCCGCATTAGCGGCCTGCTCCACAATCCACAGCGGAATTCGCGAAGAAAGAGCCTGTATGTCATGAGCAATAATAGAAAGGCGCTGGGCTTCTTCTTTTAGGGCCTCACCTTCTAAAACGTGGTCATTATGGTAGGTGAGTTTTGCATTATTGAGCGCTTTATCAAACAAATACTCTTCTAATGCGGCATCATCTTTAAGATAACGCTCTTCCTGCCCACGTTTTGCACGATATAATGGCGGCTGAGCAATATATAAATAACCTTGCTCAATGAGTTCAGGCATTTGCCTAAAGAAGAATGTCAAAAGCAATGTGCGAATATGAGAGCCATCAACGTCAGCATCTGTCATGATGACAATCTTATGATAGCGCAGTTTTTCAGCACTAAAACCGCCCTGATCTACCTCGCCACGACCAATACCTGTTCCTAAAGCTGTAATGAGCGTGCCGATTTCAGCAGAGCCAAGCATACGGTCAAAACGGGCGCGCTCCACATTGAGAATTTTACCCCTCAAAGGCAAAATAGCCTGAAAGCGTCTATCACGCCCCTGCTTGGCTGTACCCCCTGCCGAATCTCCCTCAACAATAAAAATTTCTGCTTTAGAGGCATCGCGTTCTTGGCAGTCGGCTAACTTACCTGGCAGAGATGAAACATCCAGCACACCTTTGCGCCGTGTTAACTCACGTGCCTTACGGGCTGCTTCACGCGCACTTGCAGCATCTATAACTTTAGAAACAATAGAACGTGCTTCTTTGGGGTGTGTTTCAAACCAGTGGTTAATCACATCAGCCACGACAGAATGCACAACAGGCTGCACTTCTGATGAAACAAGCTTATCTTTGGTCTGAGAAGAGAATTTGGGATCGGGTACTTTGACTGAAAGAACAGCCGTCATGCCCTCTCTCATATCTTCACCAGTCAGATTAGCTGATTCTTTCTTAAAATTTTCCGAAGCATATTTACCCACGGCGCGCGTAAGAGCTTGCCTAAAACCAGCTAAGTGAGCCCCCCATCACGCTGGGGAATATTATTGGTAAAGCAAAGCATAGTTTCATGGAAACTATCATTCCAGGAAAGAGCAAATTCTACCTTGATGCCGCTATTAGGCTCATCAACTTCACCAGTAATAGGCGCCGCAATCAGTGAATTTTTTGAGCTATCGAGATATTCGACAAAAGCACTCAAACCGCCTTCATAGTGGAAGGTAATTTCCTTAGGCTCACTCGTACGCTCATCGCGTAAAATAATTTTCATACCGGAGTTGAGGAAAGCAAGCTCCCTTACCCGGCGTTCTAAAATAGAAAGCTCAAATTTTGTTTTTGTAAAAGTGCCAGTACTTGGCAAAAACGTGACTAATGTGCCCCGCTCTTCTTCTGATTCACCAATAACAGACAGTGGAGCAACGCGCTCACCATGCTGAAAGCGAATAAAATGCTCTTTACCCTGGCGCCAAATGCGTACTTCCATCCATTCAGACAGAGCATTCACCACAGCGGCACCAACACCGTGCAAACCGCCCGAAACCTTATAGGAGTTTTGGTTAAATTTACCGCCTGCATGAAGTTTGGTCAGCACAACTTCGGCAGCACTAATCCCCTCTTCTTCGTGCAAATCTGTAGGAATACCGCGCCCATTATCTCTTACCGAGACAGACCCATCTTCGTTTAAGGTTAAAATGCAATAGGTCGCAAAGCCAGCCTGTGCTTCGTCAACGGCATTATCAATAATTTCGAACACCATGTGATGAAGGCCAGAACCATCATCTGTATCACCGATATACATGCCTGGTCTTTTACGAACGGCATCTAATCCTTTTAATACAGATATGGAGGAAGCTCCGTAATCCTCTTCATTGTTGGAAGAGTTTCCTGGCTGATTTTGCGTTTCTGTCATGCCTGCGCATCACTCCAATAACGGTCCAAAAATTACGCTCAATATAGAGTGATTTTTATATTTTAGCCAGTCTGTTCGCCCGCTTAATTAAGCCGGCTTTCATAACGCAACTTAATGTCTCATTTGGCCTGTCAGTATGACAAAGCCGCCATGATGTCGGCAAATATGGCCCTAGTAAAAATATTTTTAAAATCAGGTAAGAGAAAAAAGCATTAGCCACTCACTGACTATTAAGCAATAAATTTATAAAAAACAGGCCTGCAAGAGTGCAGCAACACTCAAGCGGCCCTAACCGCAATCTTCTCTCGATTTTAAATATATATATCATTGCGGCTAACAATATTGTTAGCATTTTCACAAAGACGTTTCTAGTACTTTATTTTTATTTAAAAGAAATAATATTATTTTTGATTAAAAAGCTTTTTCACCTATTGCCTTACCCTTATACCCTTATACCCTTATACCCTTATACCCTTATACCCTTATACCCTTATACCCTTATACCCTTATACCCTTATACCCTTATACCCTTATACCCTTATACCCTTATACCCTTATACCCTTATACCCTTATACCCTTATACCCTTATACCCTTATACCCTTATACCCTTATACCCTTATACCCTTATACCCTTATACCCTTATACCCTTATACCCTTATACCCTTATACCCTTATACCCTTATACCCTTACCTTGCTTGTGCATTGCTTTAATAAAAGCCAAAACCAAATCGCAACGCTCCTGGGCTAAAATGAGATTAACCAAATTACCAGAAGCCCTGCCACCTCAATTTCTTTGGAATCCATACTCTATAGTCGCTTAAATTTTAGAACTGCTATCCTCAAAGCTCCAATAATTGGAGCCGGTCTCATAGGAGGTCGGATAACCAGTATATCCCATATCTTACATCTTATATCCCACTTCCCATTAAATGGGCCGCATTTCATTTTAGATATAAAACATCGTGGAACTTCTATAGCCGCTAATTACTCAATTTGTCTTAGCTCTTGCCTCACGCGCTGACATTGTTTCTTTTATCGGCATATAAAAACAAAAAGAGCCAGTTATGGAAGTTTAGGATAATTCTTTTTTATAAATATAATTTTTTATCATCGATCTTTTATTTTAGCCTTTTAGTGTCAACACAGACTACATAAAGGAAAAAACTGTTATTCTGCTCAAAATTCCTTATTTTAAATGACTTAACTTCGTTAAATTAGAATTCTCTACTGTAAAAAACAGCGTGATATTAACCTATATTAAAATAAAATTTTTACATGAAACGCATTCCACATTTTACATTGTAAAAAAACTTTTTTATTTAGTGTAATAGAATATTTATTACTAGTTTAATTTAGTAAAAAAATAAAAGGTGTAAAATAGCTTTTTTCACCCGCTCAAGCTTTGCAAAATCTAAACTTACTTCGCCAAAGCTAACGCTTTTTTCGAAGACCACTCGGGTTAAAAAGCGATGGTGATTTTTTTATATCTAAGAACTATCTCAGCTATAAGAAATATATGGTTCTAACTTCGTATTCACTCGTTCAAGCTTAGCGAAACTCACACCTAACGTGAAAAGCTAAACATTTTTTCAAAGCTGACGTATTACTGAGCAGTAATAGTGATAATTTTTGTGGTGGTTGAAAACCACTTTAATTTTGAGAAAAATTTGTCTTAAAAAACGGCATCATTCTTTTTCAATTCAGAATGATTTTTCAGTCCAGATAAGGCGTTTATCAGCAACCCAGACCATGAGAGAGACTATCTCTCATGGCCCAATTTTACGATAACCGCCTTATCTTATGAAATTCCTTTCATCATCTTTTTTTGCTCATAGGCCTTAAATGGCTCAAAAATCTTAGAGAAGTAGAGCCTTCTATAAGAGTCTTGCCAAACACCAAACGAGCCTGCGCTAATGGCTTGAACAGCGAGTTTGGTAAAGTGGCTTGCCATTTTACAACCATGAGTTGAAAAAGATGAATGTGGGATTATGTCTGACTTCCGAAGAAACCGAAATAAAGAGATTGCGCCGCGACCATAGCGCCTTTCTAAAACCTCTTTTTTCGTTCGGAAGTAGATGCGTGTCTTAATATAAATTGTTACGTAATAGGAAAATAAATTTGCAGGGGCATCGTAAAATTGTGATGAATAGCGTTCTAATGGTGAAAAGCCACTAGAAATGACACTATAAGACATGCTACCACCAGGGTTAGCCATGGCCAGTTCCTTTCTATTCCAAAGGACGGTTGCGGTTAGGGCCGCTTGAGTGCGTCAACACTCTTGCGGCCTGCTTTTTGGATAGAACTATTACTTCATATCCGTCAAGAGCGTTTTTTCTTTTTAAAATTAACAAATCATAAATTATTTTTATTAGAATTATACTTAGCGGTCATTATTAAAAATTTGCTAAACATCCAAAAACATACCGATTCGTGCAAAAAATTAACTCGGCATGGCAGATAAAAACCACATTATAAAACACCTCAAAAACACCCCCTACACAGCCCAAGTCTTTTTTATTTCAAGAACAAATATGTCTAAAAAAGCTTTGATGTTGCCAATGTTAAGCTGCCTGTTTTTTGTGTTTTATAAAATTCTCATTTTTTTATGAATGATGTACTCGGGTCTGTTTTTTGCTGTTTTTTGAATATCACTTTTTAGTGTTTTGTTTTTTGCAGCTCCAATTTTGGAGGCTGAATTTTTCGTAATTAATTATCGCTTGTTTTGAAAACTCCCTCTTTTGGGGTTTTCTTTTGAAAATGACTCATAAATCATCGCCATCAAATGAATATTCCATTTTTGTTTTATAAAAAATTCAAAAATTATTCTGGCCCAATAAAGCTAGTAATAATTTTTGCTAGGTCAAAGTGCTGCGTTATTTTTTGATTTGGAACGTGTGAGTTAGTTTTATCAGGCAGGTAAATGGCCCTGCAAAATGTGCAATTAACAGCTAAGTTTAGGCCAGTTCTTTTTAAAGCTGGTAATAATTTTGCTAGCTCAATGCGCTGCGTTGTTTCCTGATTTGGAACGTGGAGGTTAGTTTTATTAAGCGAGTAAATAGCCCTGCAAAATATGCGGTCAACAGGTGAGTTTAGGGTAGCTCTTTTTAGAGCTGGTAATAATTTTGCTAGATCAAAGTGCTGCTTCGTTTCCTGATTTGAAACGTGAAAGATGGTTTTGTCAGGCGGGTAAATAGCCCCGCAAAATGTGCGGTCAACAGCTAGGTTTAGGGTAGTTCTTTTTAGAGCTGGTAGTAATTTCGCTAGCTCAAAGTGCTACTTCGTTTCCTGATTTGGAACGTGGAAGATGGTTTTGTCAGGTGGGTAAATAGCCCTGCAAAATGTGCGGTTAACAGGTGAGTTTAGGGTAGCTCTTTTAGAGCTGGTATTATTTTCGCTAGCTCAATGCACTGCTTCGTTTCCTGATTTGAAACGTGGAGGTTAGTTTTTCCAAGCAGGTAAATGGCTCTGCAAAATGTGCAATTAACAGCTAAGTTAAGGCTAATTCTTTTTAGAGCTGGTAATAATTTTGCTAGATCAAAGTGCTGCTTCGTTTCCTGATTTGAAACGTGGAAGATGGTTTTGTCAGGCGGGTAAATAGCCCCGCAAAATGTGCGGTCAACAGCTAGGTTTAGGGTAGTTCTTTTTAAAAGCTGGTATTATTTTCGCTAGCTCAAAGTGCTACTTCGTTTCCTGATTTGAAACGTGAAAGATGGTTTTGTCAGGCAGGTAAATGGCTCTGCAAAATGTGCGGGCAACAGTTTAGTTTTGGCTGATTCTTTTAGTGCAAAAAAATGTGATTTAGAGTTGTTTTTCAGAAGCTTTTTTGTAGCTGCTTTTCAGTAATTTGTTGCTTTTAATTAGTTTTAAGCATTTTATTCTTGTGCTTTGTGCTTTGTGCTTTGTGCTTTGTGCTTTGTGCTTTGTGCTTTGTGCTTTGTGCTTTGTGCTTTGTGCTTTTCATTACACATAAGGCCATTAAATTATGGCCATAAAAATAGCTATTTACCTTTGTTTTTTGCGAGATTTAAAAAATATTTTGTCAGACATAAATTATAGCAGCTTCTTTAGGCCACTCTGCTCGTGGTCTGTTTGTTCAAACTATGAAACTTGTTTATGTATAGCAAAATAAAAATGGTAATTTAGAACATGATGAGGGATTTAACCCATTTTCCAGTGAAAAAGATTCATCATCGCATAAGCGAAAAACATGCCAGTTGTGGACGCGTAACCAGCAATGAGTTTGGTTCATCCCCGCATGCGCGAGGAACACTTTTGAGGATTACCGGGAGAAAAACGGATTAAAGGTTCATCCCCGCACGCGCGGGGAACACCAGAGCGCGTCTTCCGTTGCGTCTAGTGTCAGTGGTTCATCCCCGCACGCGCGGGGAACACGCTCAATACAACGCATCACTATTGGCACAGAAAGGTTCATCCCCGCACGCGCGGGGAACACCTCTACAAACTCCCGCGCTCCTGATCGTTACCCGGTTCATCCCCGCACGCGCGGGGAACACTCTTGCTGGAAATTATTGTTATATAAAGGGAAATTCCTTGTCAAGAAAGTTACCGATTATTTTGCCTGTTTTTAAGGCAGATATTTTGCAGGATTAAGGCTGTTATCAGCTATAAAGAAAGTTGAAATTTCTTCTTAACGAAGTGAGTTTTAAAAAATTAAGTTCGTAAGATGAGTCTGAATTTTGCAAAGGCTAAGGGGGTGAAAAAGCTAATTTTCCCTTTAATTTTTAAGGGGGTTAGAGCAGCGATAAATATCTTATCGAGACTGAATAAAACCATTTTTAACGGTGTAAAATGCGGCTTGTGATTTTATTGGCTCAAAATTTTCATATTCAGTGCCGGTTAAAAAGACGTTGCTTTTTAGGTGAGTGAGCGTGGTGAGCAAAGCGCCTCTTTTGCTTTTATCCAAATGCACCAAAGGTTCATCAAGCAAGAGAAAAGGCATTGTTCCCCATGTTTCATGCACTAACAAAGCTTGATGTAAAATAACGCCAAGAAGCATTAATTTTTGTTGTCCAGAGCTGGATAATGCAGCAGATCGCTTTGTTGCTCTGTCAATTAATGAAAAGTCGCTTTTATGAACCCCGTACGAGGTTGAAGCTTTTTCGGCATCTGTCTCGCGTGAGGTTTTTAGCTGCTCACGTAACCAGTCCTCAACATATAAAGCAGGATGATTTTTTAAAAGTGCTGCAATTTCGCAATGAATAATGATATTTGTGCAGGGAAAGTCTTTTTCAAAAAGAGAGAGACCATTCATGCGTTCTATAAAGGACATGCGTGCTGCCGTAGCCGCAACGGCATGGCGGCTTATTGATTCCTCAATAGAATTAAGCCATAGCGCATCGGGATGAGGCGTTGTTAATAGTCGGTTCCGGCTCATAACAGAACGCTCATGTGCGGCCATTTGAGAGGCATGGTCAGGGTATAAGCCCATTACAAGCCTGTCAAAAAAGCGTCTTCGCCCAGAGGTTGTTTCTGTAAATAAGCGGTCCATTTGAGGCGTTAGCCAAACGCATCTGGCTATTGCGGCTATTTCGCTTTGGTTCCGTTTGGCTTCACCATCAATTAAAAAAACACGTCTGGCATTTTTAGTGTGTGAAAGCTGCGTTGTGGCACGCGGTTGAGAGCCAGTTGAGAGCGAAAATTCTTGCCCCCTATTTTCAAGCTGTGCTGCAATGCCCCATTGTACTGTTTGAGAGTGCGGCGCATTTTGTCGGTAAAATTGGTTTAAAGGCGCGTTACGCAACCCCCGCCCGGGAGATAAAAGCGAAATAGCCTCTAAGAGGTTTGTCTTCCCGCTTCCATTCTCGCCTGTAAGGACAGCGATGGGAGCTTTAGGCTCCCATACGCATCTTTCATAATTGCGAAAGTCAGTTAAGGTAAGACGTTTAAGCCTCAATAGTCTCTCATAAAGAGTAAGTTATACGCGAATTGGCATCAGCACAAAAAGTGCTGATAAATGCTGCGTATCCTGAATAAGTGTTGGAGAGGCGTTATCAGCAAATGAGAACTCGGCCTCTGCATCAATTTGGTCTGTTATGTCAGTTAAATAACGTGCCTGGAAGCCAATTTCCAATGGTTCGGAATTGTAAGTGACGCTATTTTCACCCAATTCTTCCTGCGCAATGCCCTGATCTGGGCTGGTAGCAGAAAGAGTAAGGCGATTTTGCCCTAAAGTTAATTTGATAGGGCGTGAGCGTTCCTGACTAATGGCCGCAACACGGCCAACAGCAGAGGCCAGAGCTTGCTTTGAAATACGAAGGCAGCGTTTATTATCTTTTGGTATGACGCGCTCATATTCTGGAAAATTACCATCTATGAGTTTAGATGTAAGAAGCACGGAAGAGACTTTAAACTGAATGCGTGTGTCAGAAAGTGCTACTTCCACTTCTGCATCATTTTCGTCCAGAAGTTTTCTGAGTTCTGTCACTGTTTTACGAGGGATAATAACACCGGGGATGGTGCTTGCCCCTTCAGGTAACTCAGCATCAACAAGTGCCAATCTATGGCCATCTGTTGCAACGGAGCGAAGTTTTTTTGTGCCGTTATCATCTTTAACGTGCAGATAAATGCCATTTAGATAATAACGTGTTTCTTCATTGGACATCGCAAATTTTGTGCGATCAATGAGAGACCGTAAGGCCAAAACGGGAATTTTAAAATTATGCGGTAATTCTCCTGCAACCATGGCAGGAAAATCATCTATTGGAAGGACATTAAGCTCAGTCGCATAATGTCCTGCTCTTAAGGTCAAGGGTGTGTCAGTTTCGCCCTGTGTAAATTCGATGGACTCACTATCTGGCAATTTGCGCACAATTTCAAAAAGAACAGATGCCGGAACAGTGGTTGATCCCTTTTCACCACCAGGGGCGGGAATTTCCTCAACAACGGCAATTTCCATGTCTGTGCCGGTTAATTTGAGGGTGTTACCATCGTAATTTAGCAAAACATTGGCGAGAATGGGTATGGTATTACGCTTTTCGGCAACACCGTGGATGTGGGCAAGTGCACGGAGCAATGGTGCACGGTCAGCCTTGAATCTCATCTTTATCCCAAGTCCTTACGCAAAATTTTTATTCCGAAATCATAGCAGATCTTAAGTAATATGGAAATATTTGTCCAGAAACTAGCTTTAACTCTCAAGCATGCGTTTTAAAAGCTCTACACTCTCTGCAAAAGAAGGATCTTGTTCCATAAGTTCTGCAACACGGGCTACAGCATGCATTACTGTTGTATGATCTCGATTACCAAATTTACGTCCAATTTCTGGCAAGCTGCGGCTTGTAAGATTTTTGGCTAAATACATGGCAACTTGTCGTGGACGCGCAACAGCACGGGCCCGCCGTGCAGAAGACATATCAGTCAGTCTGATATTCCAATGTTCTGCAACTTTGCGTTGAATTTCATCAATTGTTACGCGGCGCTCATGTGCTTTAAGCATATCTTTAAGCACATCTTGCGTAGATTCCAGGGTAACTGGCCGGTTTACAAGATCTGCATGGGCAATAAGTCTATTTAAAGCCCCTTCTAGCTCCCGAACATTTGACGTAATTTTATGTGCTAGATATTCCAGCACCTTACTGGGAACAGGCGTGCCAGAAGCCCGCGCTTTTGCTTCTAAAATAGATAGGCGCAATTCAAATGTTGTGGCATGGATATCGGCCACCATACCACAACCCAGCCTTGTGCGCAGTCTGTCTTCTAGTCCTGAAAGGTCAGAAGGGCTTTTGTCAGCACTCACGATAATTTGTCGACCTGCATCGACCAATGCATTAAAGGTGTGGAAAAATTCCTCTTGGGTATTATCTTTTCCAATAAGGAATTGCAGGTCATCAATCATGAGCACATCAACCGAACGGAGCTGTTCTTTAAACTCCATTGTTGATTGCGACCGAATTGATGCAATAAAACGATACATAAACTTTTCTGCTGACATATAGGCAACAGAGACAGTTCCCGTTTTAGTTAATTCTGAGCCAATTGCGTGCATTAAGTGCGTTTTACCCAGCCCTACTCCGCCATAAAGAAAGAGTGGATTAAAACCGGGGCTAGAAGGTTTTTCTGCTACTCGTCTTGCACAGGCATAGGCAAACTCATTTGGCTTGCCTACAACAAAGCTATCAAAAGTAAAGCGTGGATCAAGCGGTGCTGCTAGGTCATTTTTTGCTTCATGGGCATGAAGCAGGTTTGAATCCTGACCTGTCACGGCGCCATCATGATCGTCATCCGCTATAATAAAGGCTGGTGCGCCTTCTGTAGACTCTGAAGACGGTGCAGCACCCAGAGTTTGGGAAGACTCTTTTTTGACCTGTAACTCTACGCGCTGAACAATTGGTGTTTCGTGGCGCCAGAGCGTTTGCAATCTCTCGCCATATTGTTCACGTACCCAGTCACGCAAAAAGCGGGACGGCATATAAAGTACGATCTCATTTTCATCTAACGGGCCAAGCACAATCTGGCGTAGCCATGTGCGATATTCGACTTCACCAACTTCAGTTTTTAATTTTTCGCGTATACGCGCCCATGCTGCCTCTAAAAGAGACTTTGCAGAAGAGGTCATGACGTCCTGGGACTGTGTCTTTTCCACCTTCTGTTTCTCCGCTTCCCGATCAAATGCGACAATATTTTGCAAAACAGCCCCATTGCTGTTTTGGCACATAATTAAATACTGCCTGACTAGACTCTTATTTTATTCTCATCTTGTATGATTAATCACACACTTCATGAGACGCAAGCTTCTTCTCTACTCTGCGGCCTAAGATTTAATCTCTAATTAAGACAGAACGAAAAAAAACCGTGCAAAAATAACGCGCCCTAAAAAGGGCGCGCCACACGTCTCATAAAACAGAGAGATCGTGTCATATAAAACCCATTTTTTGGGGGCCTTATGCTGCCAAAGTTTTAATTTTAGCAGATAGGCGAGAAATTTTGCGGCTAATGGTGTTTTTAGAAATTACACCTTTGCTTGCTGCGCGCTGCATTTCTGGCTGAGCAAGACGAAGTGCTTCAGAAGCAGCTTCTTTATTGCCTGCTAAAATGGCTTTCTCAACGTTTTTCACGAAAGTGCGCATACGGGATAGCCGAGCTGTATTACGCAAACGGCGGCGTACGTTCTGACGGATGCGTTTGCGAGCCGAAGGGTTATTTGCCATGTGTCTTCCCGGTCTTCCTACGAAAAAGTTTCTTCAATAATGCTTGCCATCTACTCTCTGAGAAGAAAGGCGTCAAGTTTTTTAGTGCGTTATAACCATTAATATTAAAATAATTTCTGGTGATATGGGCAATAGAAACTTGATCGGCCTGATTGTAAGAGTCTTTTAATACCTTCGCAAGATGGAAGTCCAGGACAGGACGGGCACTGTTCTCCCTCTTTACCATAAACCTGGTGCAACGTTTGAAACCCTCCTTTTTGCCCATCGGTTTTTACATAATCACGCAAGCTTGATCCCCCTGCTGCTAGTGCTTCGCGCAAAATGACCGGAATAACGTTACAAAGGGCTTCGATTTCTGTTTCTTTGAGGCTTGAAGCTGAACGTTCGGGGTGGATAGAAGCGCGAAAAAGAGCCTCACATACATAGATATTACCTAAACCAGCGATTATTCTTTGATCCAGCAATATAGATTTTATGGGAGAGCGCTTGTGATTTATTTTAGCCGCTAAAATTTCTGTTTTTAAGGCTTCTGGTTCCAAAGGTTCCAAGCCTAAATGAGCTAATAGAGGAAAAGTTTTTTCTTTTTCTGTGGCAAAAAAAGTCACCAAACCGAATCGCCGTGGGTCAATCAGAGCGATTTTTAAGCCATCCTGAGTGGTCAGGCTAAAATGTTCATGTTTACGTAAACTGGGAGGCAAAGGCGGGTGATCAATAAAAATTCGCCCTGACATCCCTAAATGAATAAGTAAGCTGTGGCCGCTGCTAAAATCTATCAATATATATTTAGCCCGGCGCCTGAGTTGAATGACACTATGTTTTTCAAGCGTTTCTTTTAACCCAGGCGGAAAAGGTTTGCGTAAATCCGGGCGATTAATAGCAATATGCGTGATGGTTTTTCCCTTTAAAACAGGGACCAAACCTTGCATTATGGTTTCTACTTCAGGCAATTCTGGCATAATGGCTTAGGATAAGCTAACGATGGTTCTATGATTGATAGTGCTCATACAAATTCTTCCTCCTCTTCCGCTTCTTCTCATGAAGATATGACGGATTTTGGTTTTAAACATGTCCCACGAGAGGAAAAAAAGCCCCTCGTCAGGCAGGTTTTTGAGAGTGTCGCTGGCAAATATGATATCATGAACGACGCTATGTCGCTTGGTATTCATCGTATCTGGAAGCGAATTTTTATAACGGAATTAGCGCCTCGCTCTAATTTGAAGCTGCTTGATCTTGCTGGCGGTACGGGTGATATCACCTTTGGCTGGCTTAAGCGCGGTGGTGGGCACGCTATTCTTTCTGACATCAACCCTGCCATGCTTGAGGTTGGACGCGAAAGAGCGATTAAAGAAGGGTTGATTGATCGACTCGATGTTAAAGAAATTGATGCCGAATCTCTTCCTTTTCCAGATGCTTCTTTTGACCGTGTTTCCATAGCTTTTGGTTTGCGTAACTGCACTGACAAAGATGCTGTATTACGTGAGGTAAGGCGTGTTTTAAAGCCTGGTGGCCGTTTTTGCTGTTTAGAGTTTTCAAAAGTCGCTGTAGCAGCCCTCTCCCCTGTTTATGATCTCTGGTCATTCCAGATTTTGCCAAAAATGGGGAAAATGATTGCTGGAGATTCGGAAAGCTATCAATATTTGGCTGAGAGTATTCGCATGTTTCCCGATCAGGATAGATTAGCTGATATGATGCGTGAGGCTGGATTAGAAAATGTAAAATATCAAAATCTATCTGGTGGGATTGTGGCTATTCATTCAGGATGGCGTCTATAAAATGAAGCATATCCTTTTAATCATTGGTGGTGGGATTGCAGCCTATAAATCGCTGGAAATAGCACGCCAATTAAAGAAAAAAGGTTATGACATTATTCCGGTGATGACGGCTTCTGCCGAAGCTTTTGTCACCAAATTATCTGTAGAAGCTCTTTGTGGAAATGAAGTTCATAGTGAGCTTTTTGCTCCTGGCCAGGAGAGTAAAATAAACCACATAGCTCTGGCGCGTATGGCTGATGCTATTTTGGTTTGCCCTGCTACGGCTAATCTTCTGGCGCGTATGGCTCATGGATTGGCAGATGATCTTGCAACGACAATTTTATTAGCTGCTAAGGCGCCTATTTTTGTAGCGCCGGCCATGAATGTCCGTATGTGGGAGCATCCTGCTACTCAGGCCAATATAGCGCTTTTAAAGCAAAGAGATGTTCATTTCATAGGCCCTGCTGAAGGTGAAATGGCCTGTGGAGACTATGGCTTGGGGCGTTTATCGCCTATTGAAGACATTATTTGTGTTTTAGAGGGCCATTTAAAGCTACCTGCACCGCTTTTGAATAAACATTTTCTTGTTACGGCGGGGCCAACATGCGAGCCTATTGACCCAGTTCGTTACATTTCTAACCATTCTTCTGGTTTGCAGGGTTATGCCATTGCAGAGGCCCTGGCCAAATTAGGGGCAAAAGTCACTTTGGTGAGTGGGCCTGTCTCTTTGGCAACGCCTTTGCATGTAGATCGTGTTAATGTTGTTACAGCACGTGAGATGCTTGATCAGTGCCTCAAGGCACTTCCTGCCGATGGTATGGTGGCTGTTGCCGCGGTAAGTGACTGGCGTGCAGAGCAGGAACATAGTGAAAAGCTTAAAAAGGGTCATCAGGATTTGACAAAGCTCAAGCTTGTTGAAAATCCTGATATTTTAGCCACAATTTGTCGCCATCAAAAGCGTCCTGCATTAGTTGTTGGTTTTGCCGCTGAAACAGAAAATGTTTTGGATTATGCTCGGGAAAAGAGAGAGCGAAAAGGATGTGACTGGTTAATAGCCAATGATGTAAAAGCAGGTGTTTTTGGATCAGACCGAAATCAGGTATCAATTCTTGATGGTCACGCTATAGAAACATGGCCTATGCAAACTAAAAAAGAAATTGCAGCGCGATTGGCGCAGAAAATCTCCGCTTATTTTAGTCAGTTATAAATGGTGTTTTATAAATATGGATAGTCACGATAATTCTTCATTTGTTAAAGTTAACGTAGTCACTCTGCCTCATTTTGAGGGGCTTGATCTTCCTCATTATGCAACTTCTGGTGCTGCTGGCGTTGATTTTGTTGCCGCAATTACAGATTCTGTAACCCTCAAGGCTGGTGAAAGGACTGTTATTCCCACTGGTTTAAAAGCTGCTATCCCTGCGGGTTATGAGCTGCAAATAAGACCTCGCTCAGGCTTGGCTCTCAAACATGGAATTATGTTACCTAATACGCCAGGTACTATTGATGAAGATTATCGCGGTGAAATTGGTATCATCATTATGAATGGCGGCTCAGAACCCTTTACGATTGAAAGGGGAATGCGTATCGCCCAAGGTATATTAGCTCCAGTTGTTAGGCTGGCATGGCAAATATGCGAGACATTGGATGATACTCAGAGAGGTGAGAAAGGGTTTGGCAGCACTGGCCATTTAAAAAGGTCTTAACTTTAGAAAGACCTGATAAATGATCAGCCGGTCACCTACAAATATGTTATGAGACGTTCTTTAGATTTTTCGTCGGATTTAAGGCGAATTGGTCACTATCTCATGATAAGGGAGCGCAGTATAAAAAACGGCGCTTTTCTCGTCTTTTCTGTTTTTGCGGTCATTATTTTTAGTGCCCGCTACTGGCTCCCTTTTTTAGGCATTACCTGGCCTTTTACTGAACTCTCGCTTTTTTGGCAGCATTCTTTTTGGTATGACTGTGCCACAAGCTTTTTAGAAGCTTGTGTGGCCTTTTTTTCGGCCATTATTGTCGTTTTGGGCCTCCTTATTTGTTCTTCCTTTTCAGCTTTCTTTCGTTCTTCATTACGGTTTTTTGTTAAAATATTATCTATCATCCCAGCTATAGCGTTAGTTGGTTTTTTTGCTTTTATTTTTAATGGGTTTTGGACTGTAGCCCTTATCGCTTCTTCTGGCTTGATCGTGCGTTGTGTGGCGGCTGTTCTTAATATTGAGGGGCAAATTCCACCTTTATTGGTTAAAAGTGCCAGGGCATTACGTTTAAAACCGTGGCAGCAATTTTGGAGATTGCAAATCCCGATAGCTTATCCGGCCATGGCGCGGGCTATTGCTTTGGACATGCCAAATTTTTGGGTTAGATTTCTTGGTGCGGAATGGCTTATTTCTTCTTGGGGAGCATCAGGAGAGCGCGGTATAGGCGGCCATGTTCTGGCTTCTTTTAAAGCATCTGATCTGATTGGTTTTTGTAAAACGACTGCAGCAACTATTATTTTTGTTGCCTTTTTTCACAGATTATTTGTAAAGCCTCTTTTAAAGCGTGTAAAACGTTATGATGTTCTGTCATCTTCGCTTATAAAACTAACTAATATTGAGCTTTATTCCCGTGAGCTTGGTAAATCATGGTCTAATCTCACAATATTCATTTTATGTCTGTTAATTTCACTTATCGCGTTCTCTATGGGCTCGGGCTCGGTCTTGCCTTTATTGCTCAATGGCCTTTCAAGTTTAATTTTATGGGCTGTGTCTCTGGGGTTAGCCCTTGCCTTATGGGTTATGGTTGGTGGATTAACGTTAACGAGTTCCAGAAATTTCCGTTTTAGAGCCCGTCACTGGGCTTATTTCAGCTTAATTTTCCCCTGCTTTATATTATTTCCTTTATTAGGAAGCTTTTTACCAAGCGTTTTCCTCTTAGCCTTGGCGGTGCAGGGTGCTTACGGAGAAAGTGTTTTTTACAGAGATGAAGATGTAACGCGTAATAAATTGCTGGAAATGGCTTATAGGTTACGTTTAAGCAAATATGTTATCTGGTTTCGGGTTAAACTGCCTCTTTTATTGCCAAGTTTAGCTAGAGGATGTTTATTAGCCTCATATCCCTTATGGAATCTTATATTGCTTACAGGGATTATGCTTCCGTCTCACCATCTTTTATGGGAGCATGGTTTAGGTACTATTTTGCTCAATGCTGTTAGAACAGGCAATTACTGGAGCCAGTTCGGTATTTTTGCTTTTGTTACGGCTTTGTCTTACGGGCTAACTTTTTTCTTTTTATTACCACTCTGCTTTCATATTCATCGTAGATTTAGGATGCACTCATGACAACTCTTCTTCGTTTGGAAGATTGCACACAAGCCTCGCGTAAGTCTCGGGTGCAAGATATTGTTGTTGTAGAAAAAGTGAGTTTAGCTGTTAAAGAGGGCGAAATTCTTGGCCTTGTTGGGCGTTCAGGCTCAGGAAAGTCAAGCTTATTAGATATTATGGGCGGGTTAGATCAACCTGTTGGAGGGCAAATTTATTGGAAAGACCGGCCTGTTAAACCTAAAGATTTTGAGCATGTTTCAATTGTATTGCAAAATGATGCTCTTTTTCCCTGGCTGACCATTAGTGAAAATATTCGTCTTGCGCTTGAAGCGACTTCTTTAAGTGCCAAGGAAAAAGACGAGCGTGTGGCCCATATTACTGAAATTATGGATCTTGATGGTTATGAAGGCGCTTTCCCCCGTGAATTATCAGAGGCCTTTTGTCAAAGAACGGCCCTTGCCCGTGCCCTGGTTCGTAATCCAGATTTGCTTCTTTTAGATGAGCCTTTTTTAAATCTTGAGCTTTTAAGTGCAGAAAATTTACGTACAGACTTAATTGAATTATGGAGCGAACGGCGCTTACAGCCTCTTAAAGCAATGGTTTTAGCCACCCATGCTATAGAAGAGGCTGTTTTAATGTGTGACCGAATTCTGCTTTTTTCTACATCCCCGGGGAAAATTTCGTTTGAAATTCCTGTTCCTTTTGCCCATCCGAGAAACCGGCAAGATGCTTCTTTCAGGGCTTTTGTAGATCAGGTTTATTCACTTATGACGCCTCGGGCTCCAACTATTTCTGAAGCTGAAATTTTGGAGATTTCAGCTAACAATTCGGCCAAAGAGCTTGAAGATGAAAACTTTATCCCCTTGCCGGATCTTTCAATCGAAACTTTAGCGGGGTTGATTGAGGTTTTGGGAAATGAGCCTTTTTCTGCTCATGCTGACTTACCCGAACTAGCCCAACGTTTACAAATGACGTTGGATGATCTTCTTCCCCTTGGTGAAACATTGCAGCTTTTAGAATTAGCTGAGCTAGAAGATGGTGATATAATTCTGACTCATAGAGGTAGGTTATTTGTTGAAGGTGATGCTGATGCGCGTCGCGATATTATGAGGACCGCCCTTCTTCATGCTCTTCCCTTGCTTAGACATATTCGCAATATTCTTGATGAGCGCTCAAATCATAGTTTAAGCGCAGAGCCTATTAGAGCTTTGCTTGAAAAGACAATGTCAGAGAATTACGCGCGCCAGACATTAAACACTGTAATTTCGTGGGGGCGTTATGCCGGGATTTTCATTTATGATGAAGAATCCGATCGACTTTTACTAGAAGATGAAGATTAATTTTATATTTGCCAAAAGCCTTGTCAGTAGAAAACAAGGCTTTTGGCAAGAATTAATCTGCTTTTTTAAGACGATCTCTATATAATTTACGTGCTTTTGCCACTTTAGGAGCAACGACAGCGGCGCAATAGGCCGTATCTGGGTTACGTGCAAAATAGTCGTGATGCTTTGTTTCGGCTTCCCAAAACTGTGCGGGCCCTTCTATAGATGTCACAATCTGATCGGGCCATAATTTTTCAGCCTCAATTTCTTCTTTAATTTTTTGAGCGACTTTCTTTTGCTCTTCATCGCCAAATATAACAGAGCGATATTGTGTGCCAATGTCATTTCCCTGCCGATTAAGCTGGGTTGGGTCATGTGTTGTAAAAAATACACGTAAAATATCTTCAAGCGAAATTTCTTGCGGGTCAAACATGACCTCAACAACTTCGGCATGGCCTGTCTGACCAGTGCATACGGCTTCGTAAGAAGGATTTTTTAAATGCCCCCCAGCATAACCAGGATTTGAAGATATTACACCTCTAAGGCCATTGAAAATTGCTTCAACGCACCAAAAACAGCCACCACCTAAAATTATAGACTTAGTCTTTGCTTTTTTAGTCGCAGACTCAGGCATGATAAATCTCCTTTTGATAACGATATTAATTATGTGCTTAAAATAAGTTTATAGCTAGTGATATATTATTTTTTCATATATTGCTTGATAACCGTAAAATTTTAGTTTTTTATTACCAAAAATAGTCTTTTAGAATGAGGTTCTTTATGCCCGCTTACCGATCACGCACCAGTACTCACGGACGTAACATGGCCGGTGCACGGGCTCTTTGGCGCGCTACCGGGATGAAAGAGGGAGATTTTGGCAAGCCCATTATCGCAATTGCAAACTCTTACACGCAATTTGTTCCGGGGCATGTACATTTAAAAGATCTTGGTGATTTAGTTGCGTCTTCTGTTAAAGAGGCTGGCGGTATTGCGCGTGAGTTTAACACTATAGCCATTGATGATGGTATCGCCATGGGACATGGAGGGATGCTCTATTCTCTCCCTTCACGTGAGCTTATTGCTGATTCCGTCGAATATATGGTTAATGCTCATTGTGCTGATGCTTTAATTTGTATCAGCAACTGCGATAAAATTACTCCGGGCATGTTAATGGCGTCTTTACGCCTTAATATTCCAACTATTTTTGTATCTGGTGGTCCGATGGAAGCAGGGCGCACTAATATTGATGGTATAGAAAAAGCCGTTGATCTTGTGACATCAATGGTTGCTGCTGCGGATGATCGTGTACAAGAAGCTGAATCTGAGCAAATTGAGCGCTCAGCCTGCCCTACATGTGGTTCATGTTCAGGAATGTTCACTGCCAATTCAATGAATTGTTTAACCGAAGCTTTGGGCCTGTCTTTGCCTGGAAATGGGTCTTTGCTGGCGACACATGCTGACAGACGCGAATTATTTTTAGAAGCTGGTCGTTCAATTGTGGCATTGGCACGACGTTACTATGAGCAGGATGATATAAAAGTACTGCCACGATCAATAGCAACGCGTCATGCTTTTGATAATGCCATGACCCTGGATATCGCCATGGGAGGATCTACTAATACGGTTCTTCATCTTTTGGCAGCAGCACATGAGGCTGAAATTGAATTTACAATGAGTGATATTGATCGCTTATCTCGTAAAGTGCCTAATTTGTGCAAAGTCTCTCCTGCCAAAGCAAATGTGCATATGGAAGATGTTCACCGTGCTGGTGGCATCCCTGCCATTATGGGAGAATTAGACCGTGCCGGTTTACTCCATAAAGATGTATTCTCTGTTCATAGTTCTTCTTTAGATGAGGCTTTGCAGCAATGGGATATTACACATGGTAACCCAGAAGCTGTTAAACGCTTTAAGGCAGCCCCAGGTGGTGTTCGTACCACCGAGGCTTTTTCTCAGGCAAATCGCTATAAAGAATTAGATACTGATCGCACCAATGGTGTTATTCGTGACAAGGACCATGCTTTTTCTCAAGATGGTGGTTTAGCTGTTCTTTATGGGAATTTGGCCGAAGATGGTGCTATTGTTAAAACAGCCGGTGTAGATGAATCTATTCTCAATTTTACCGGACGTGCACGCGTTTTTGACAGCCAGGAAGATGCTGTAAAGGCCATTTTGTCAAAATCCATTATTGCCAAAGATGTTGTTGTTATTCGTTATGAAGGGCCAAAAGGTGGCCCTGGCATGCAGGAGATGCTCTACCCCACAAGTTATTTAAAATCTATCGGGTTAGGTGCTGAATGTGCCCTTATTACTGATGGACGTTTTTCTGGCGGAAGTTCAGGACTTTCAGTTGGACATATTTCGCCAGAGGCTGCTGAAGGTGGACTTATTGGTCTGGTTGAAGAAGGTGATATTATCGAAATCGATATTCCAAAACGCCGCCTTCATCTTTCAGTATCTGAAGATATTTTGGCAGCACGCCGTGATATTATGAATCAGAAAGGCAAAAATGCGTGGCAGCCAGAACGTGAACGTCAAGTGTCTCGTGCCCTGCAAGCTTACGCAGCCATGACCACAAGTGCAGCACATGGCGCAGTTCGTGATCTGAGTCAGATTATTGTTAAAAAGCGTTAGTATATTTTTGAAGAAAGAATATTTTAGCGTATTTTGACTGAGTATAAGCCACTAAATTTAGCATTAATGTTAAAATTTAGTGGCTTACTAAAAGGTTCTTACTTCACATTGGTGGTTCAATAGCCAGAAAGTCATCACAATGTTCTTTCTGGCTATAATTTACAGTCAGCTTAAGCGCGTTAAAGCGGCTTTCTGTTTGGTAATTTCTGCTTGAAATATTTCAAGTCTGTCACGATTTTCTTGAACAACTTCTGGCTTAGCGCGCGCTACGAAATTTTCATTGCTTAATTTGCGCTCTACCTTATCAATCTCTCCTTCAAGGCGAGATATTTCTTTTGTTAAGCGCGCTCTTTCAGCATCCAGGTCAATTAATCCTTCTAGTGGAATAATGATTGTAGCTTCATCCAGCACGATTTGGGCAGAACTTTTTGGCGCTTCACCTGTCAGACTTTTTATGGATGATGCTCTTGCCATGCGGCTGAGAGCCTCTTCCCATTGCTCAGCCCATGCAAATTTATGCTGAGCAGCATCTTTTAAAATTATAGGTGCTTTCTGAGAGGGAGGAACATTCATTTCTGAACGTACAGCCCGTACTTCTGTAATCAGTTTTATAAGCCAGTTTACTTCCTCACGAGCGTCTTCTGCGTGTAGAATTTTAGGTAGAACTGGCCATTTTGTTTCTTCTACAGCACCCTCATAGCCCAGTTTTGTCCATAAAGTCGATGTTACAAATGGGGTAATTGGGCTCATCATACGCAGTATAATAGAGAGTGTGTAAGCGCTGACTTTTTTAATTTCTTCTGTTTGGCTGCCAGTGCTATTTAAAAGCGGCTTTGAAAGCTCGAGGAACCAGTCGCAGAAAATATTCCATATGAAATGATAGCAGCAACGGGCGTAATCATCGAAACGCGAAGCCTCTAACGCGGCGTTGGCAGTGTCGGCTGCCTGACGTGCTTCTTCAATAATCCATCGTCCAAGAGTAGTTTGAACTGTTTCAGGATTAAAGCTTGAGTCAAACGCGGCTCCATTCATTTGAAGGAAACGAGCTGCATTCCATAATTTGGTAATGAAGGCACGATGTTCTTCAACGCGAGTGCGGCCTAACTTAATATCACGTCCAGGTCCTGCCCCGGCACAAATAGCCAGACGAGTGGCGTCCGCACCAAATTCTGCGATAAGATCAAGTGGATCGATACCATTGCCTTTTGATTTGGACATTTTCTGCCCTTTTTCATCACGCACTAAGCCATGAATAAGGACTTTATGGAATGGCACTTCCTGCATGAAGTGTAATCCCATCATCATCATTCTTGAGACCCAGAAAAAGATGATATCAAAACCTGTAACAAGGACTGATGTTGGGTAATAACGTTTCAGGCTATCGGTTTTTTCTGGCCATCCCAATGTTGAAAACGGCCAAAGAGCTGAGCTGAACCATGTATCAAGCACGTCTTCATCTTGTTGCAAGACAATAGATTCACCTGCCTGTGCCTGTGCCTCTTCTTTAGTTTCAGCTACGTAAGTTTTGCCGTCAGAGCCATACCATGCCGGAATACGATGACCCCACCAAAGCTGGCGGCTAATACACCATGGTTGCAAATCACGCATCCAGGCAAAAAATGTATTTTCCCACTGACGAGGTTCAAAAACAATTTTATCTGTTTCGACAGCTTTTATAGCCGGAACAGCCAATTTGGCAGCATCACAATACCATTGCAATGTAAGGCGCGGTTCCACAATGGCCCCGCCCCTGTCAGCCGTCGGCACTTGAAGGGTATGGGGCTCTATTTTCTCCAGAAATTCGAGACGTTCCAGTTCGGCTACAATTTTTTTGCGTGCTTCATCACGATGCAACCCAGCCAAAGCTTTTACAAAGGCTGGGTCGGCCAAACCTTCAACGGACTGAAGGTCATTTTCAATCTCGTCTAACCATATTAAAGCGCCTTCATCTAAGATTGTGATGGCCGAAAGATCGTGACGTTTACCAACTTCAAAATCATTAAAATCGTGAGCAGGTGTAATTTTTACAGCGCCTGTGCCTTTTTCAGGATCAGAATGCTCATCTCCAATAATAACTATTTCACGACCTGTAAGAGGTAGAATTAATGTTTGTCCGATAAGATCTTTATATCGTTCATCTTGTGGATTAACAGCCACGGCGACATCACCCAACATGGTTTCGGGGCGTGTTGTCGCAATGGTTATCGACTTATCACTATCTTTTAAAGGATAGCGAATATACCACATTGATCCTTTTACTTCACGGTTATTGACTTCTAAATCAGAAATAGCTGAGCGAAATTCCGGATCCCAATTTACAAGGCGCTTATCGCGATAGATAAAGCCTTCATTATAGAGCTGAACAAAAACCTTTTTTACAGCATTTGAAAGGCCCTCATCCATCGTAAAGCGTTCACGCTCCCAATCAGCTGAAATGCCTAATTTGCGAAGCTGATTGATAATTGTGCCGCCATATTCTTCTTTCCATTCCCATACACGCTTTGTAAAAGCATCGCGGCCAATTTTTTTTCGACTAATGCCTTCTTTATCGAGTGCACGTTCAACCACCATTTGTGTGGCTATGCCCGCATGATCTGTTCCAGGTTGAAACAGCACATTAGCACCCTTCTGGCGTTTCCAGCGAATTAATATATCTTGTAAAGTAAAGGTCAGAGCATGACCTAGGTGAAGTGTGCCTGTAACATTTGGTGGCGGGAACATTATAGAAAAAGCGTCTCCTTCTTTTGTCGGATCGGCTTTAAAGTCCCCTCTTTCTTCACTAATTCGATAGCACTCGGCCTCGTAATTTTGAGGTATGAAATTTTTTTCTAACTGAGACTCTTTGAGTGAAGAGTTATATTGCTCTGACATGGTTTTCCAATAATTAGGGTCAAATTTATGGTTGGCTTAGATTAACGTAGCTTGAACTTTAATCGAAGAGCTCTTTTAAAAATGATGGCAAAATTTAACGTCCTGGTTGATTAACAGCGTAATCTCCCGTTCCCCATAGACGACCATCAACAGCTTTAAAATAAGCTTTTTCATCATATAAAGGGACATTCAGTTTAAGATCTATCGCTGTTAAACGGCCAATAGCTGCTGCTGTTGAATATGAACTAAAAACGTAGGTCGCAATATTTTGCACCAATGTTTGCTGAGCTTGCAAAAGTGTTTGCTGTTGCTGCAAAACTTCTAACGTACTGCTTGTGCCTAAAAGTGCCTGTCTCTCAACCCCTGCTAACGCTGCAACCCCGGCTGAAACAGCAAGTTTGTTGCTTTTAATGCTTTCTTTTGAAGCAAGCATTTGTTGCCAGCTAGCCGCAGCTTTCTGTAAGGCTAACCTTCTTTGCACATTGACTTCATGGTGAGCTGTTTCTGCATTTTGTCGTGCCTGCCTGACGGCGGCATATTCCGTTCCACCTTGATAAATTGGAATCTGAAAGGCAAGCTGGGCATATTTATTATCAGCACTTGAATGACCTGAACCCTGATTGCGTGTATTTTGATATCCTAATTCAGCACTAACCTTAGGTAAAATTGCCGCCATCTGAACCGAAACAGAGTCTTTTTGTTGTGCTTCGGTAAAAAGGGCAGCAATAACGCTAGGGTTGTTATGCACAGCCTGAGAAATGACTTCTTTTTCATTTTTAACAGGTAAAATTAAAGCTTGCGGTGGTTTTAAATTAGGGGCAGCCGGGACACCTACCGTTTGAGCATATGTTGCCTGGGACTGCTGTAAAATACCTTCGGCTTCCTGCCTTTGTGCTGAGGCAGTTGCCAAGGCGCCCTGAGCCTGAGCAACGTCAGTGCGGCTAAGCTCACCTAAGCGAAAACGTTTATTTGTGGCATTAAGCTGCTGTCTTAGTACTTTTTCATTATTTAAGCTGATCTGTAGAAGTTGCTCATTTTGTACCACACTTACATAAGCATTGACTGTCGCCAATAAAACTTCTTGTTCGGTAGCAATTAAGCGTGCCCTTTGCGCCATAATCTGGTTTTTGGCCAGCCGAATGCCTGCAATAGTACGACCACCCTGATAAATGGGCTGGGTTATTGTCACTCCTGCGGAATATCCAGGCGTCGCATAGCTTTGGCCGCTATGTATCGGCATTTGGATTGGTTTTTGGCCTGGTATATTAACAGATTGCATCGAGACACTATCATTATTACCTTCGTAATAACTTAGGGCTCCTGATCCTTGAATTATAGGACGCCACCCGCTTTGAGCAGCAGGCATTTGCTCATCAATAGATCGTAATTGTGCTCGAGCTTCTCTTAATTGTGGATTAGTTGAATAAGCCGTAGCCAGGGCCTGGCGTAGAGTATGGGGCACAAAGTCTGGCGACCCCTTCCCGTCATAAGTCTGCGCCATAAGATTTTGACTAACCAGGGCAGAATATAAGCCTAAACCAAATTTGAATGAAAAACGCATAAAAACAATTCTTTTCAGGTCCGTGCTCATAATGACTGAACCTTACGCTATAAGCACAAGGAATAAAATATAAAGTCATTTAATTTAGATGAGGATTTTATTCTTTTTCAAAAAGCACCTTATTTTGTCAAATTCCCCTTGACGAAACGATTATAAAAGGTAATACAACGTTCACCTTTCTAGGTCTGGTGGCAGAATGGTGATGCAGCGGACTGCAAATCCGCGAACGTGGGTTCGATTCCCGCCCAGACCTCCAAAAATCTGTCATATTATTGTTTGTCTCTAAAAATTGAGACCACTCTGCATAATTGAATGAGTGACGGGTTCAACATAGTTTTTTCGATAAAAGTCTTGCTTTATGCGTTGTTTGGTTACGGGAGGAGCGGGATTCATCGGCAGCCACGTAACGCTTGGTCTTGTTGAAGCAGGTCATGAAGTTGTTGTAATTGATAATCTTTTAACAGGCCACGAAATGGCCTTGCCGCCAAATGTAAAGCTTGAGCGGGTTGATCTTAATAATGCAAAAGAAACAGATCGTGTTCTTTCACAAGGCCCCTGGGATGTGGTGCTACATTTTGCAGCTTTGTCTTCAGTTGCGGATTCAATTAAGCACCCTACGCATTATTTGCGTGCCAACATTATAACATCACTAAATCTTATTAGATCTTGCATAAGATATAACGTAAAAAATTTTGTTTTCTCCTCTACAGCGTCTATATTCGGTGGGGAAAATTTTTCTTCAATTATTCCTGCCACTGCGCCTATTCGCCCCTCCTCACCTTATGGCGAAAGTAAATTTTACATTGAACAGGTCTTAAAATGGGCAGATCGTGTCTATAATATGCGTTATGCGTGCCTGCGCTACTTTAATGCAGCCGGTGCTGATATAGAAGGAAGATTAGGTGAAGATCACCAACCTGAAACTCACCTTATACCACTTGCTATAGATGCTCTTTTAGGACTACGTCCTCCCCTAAAGTTATATGGCAATAACTATCCAACACATGATGGAACATGCATACGCGATTATGTTCATGTTACTGATTTAGCTGATGCTCATATTCGCGTAATTGAAAAATTAAAATATGGTTCCGTTACGTATAATCTTGGGAGTGGAAAAGGGTTCAGTAATTTAGAAATTATTAGAGAAATAGAGCGTATTTCGGGCAAAAAGCTCCCCTGGTCATGGGCTGAACCGCGCCCAGGTGATTCTGCATTTTTAGTTGCAGATTCAAGAGCTTTTCAATCAGAATGTGGGTGGCAACCTCGTAATGGTGATATAGGCGTTATTATTGAATCTGCTTTAAATTGGAGAAAAAATAATCCGTATGGCTATAAAACAGGTCACAGATAATATAAACTTGAACTGATTATCTAATATTTAGTGAAATTAGCAGCTAATTTTATCAAGAAATTAAATTATAATATTCGAAATGAAACTTGAAAATTAAGTAAAAAATAAATATTTAATTTTATTTTAAAAACTAACTTTAATTAGTGACCATGTATTAATAGTTATTTCAGAAAAATTGTAAATATTGCAAAAAATTTATTAAATACGAATTTTTATAAAAATTAACTTTATTTGTAAAAATAATTTCTTTAAGTAAAAAATCAGAACATTTATTCGATATTATATATATTAAAAATAAATACGTCTATTCAGGAAGTTAGATTGCATACTGATTTAAATAATGAAAAATAATAATTTTAGCTTTATAAATATATGTAAATTTTAAAAACATGATAATGATCAAAGTGCAAAATATATTAGTAATTTTATTAAGCTATTTTGAAAGTTAATCATAAAATTTTTTCCAATTTAAATACATTAATACGATGTAAAATCTTATAATCTTTAACCCGCTTTAAGTTGCATTACACAAAAAGCGAGCCAAAATTGCTTAAAAAAGGCTTTTTTAAAAAGAAATGTTTTTAAATATGTAATCCCTGCTTATTTATAATAAATTTTTGCACATTCATTATTATGTTCAATTTTAAAAACAGCGTCTTTTTCATCATCTGAATTATGATAGCCTTCTTTTTCATCAGCTAAAATTCTTTCTACTTGCCACGCACAGGAAGAGTTAGGATGGTGAGAAACCACCCAGGCGGCTTCTTCAGCGTTTTTTTGTGTAACTCCTGCATGTCTTAAAAGTGCTACCGCTTTTTTGTCCTGTTTTTTAAATAAAGAGGCTAAAGAGTTTGCGTGAACATATGGCGGGGGTGATGAAAGTTTTATATTTAAATTTTTTCTCTCACATAAATGCTTATCTGTAATTTCCTTAACAAGGGCATTATCAACATCATTTGAGGCAAACTTTTTAAAAAGATCGGGCCTCACAAATTTCATTTCATGATACCCAGCTAAATGCATTGCATATATAGCACAATTAGATTGTGGTTTGTGAGCTATGGCCCAAATTGCTAAACGTGCTGTATGAGTTGAAAGGCCTTTTTTTGTCAAAAGCTGTTCATCTTTGGCTCGTCGAGAATGTAGAGCCGTAATATACTTTGAATGAGGCGTTTCCAGTTTAGCTAATGTGCTTGAACTGGTTTTTGATATATGAGTTGGAAGAGGAATAAAAGGAGTATCAAGCATAACATCTTTTGATTGCGCTTGTGAAAAAGCTAAGCAGGATAAAGTTAGTATTCCTAGTATAACGAAATTTTTAGACATATCTTTCACTCCAAATTCAAGCAACCTGCTTGCTTAAATAAGGTAAAAAGTCAAGCTTAGCCATATAATTTAAAACTGTATTTGAAACGTTTGTTAAAAAAATCGCAATTAAAAAAACTAAAGTAAATTAAAATTTTAAAAATTTATGTAATTATAATAAAATTATTAAAAAGTTTTTTTTATTTTTGATTGCTTAATTGAGAGTGAAAGCTGTATTGATCTAAATATCATGAATTAAATTTTTATGACAGCTTGCTTATTATATATTTAGATCTATTCACTCTCACAATTAGAGGTTTTAACAAAATTTTACCTCGTTTTTACTCAATTTCTCGCCAAGTGTTCATACATATAATTATGCAAATCTTGGATAAAATTAAGTATTGTAAAACGTCTTTTTTTAATTTTATTGACTAATGACTTCCTGCTTTAAAAGGATTACGAACCACATCTTTTTCGGTCCATTTAGGGAAATCAGGAACTGGACCGAGCCTGTCATCATTCACTAACCAAAGAATATCTTCTCTGGTTGGCTTTTTACCAAGAAGTAGCAATCCAAAAGCGGCTATCCTGCAATCAGATCTCTCTGCGGAGTAAATTGCAATTTTGACCATTTCATGCAAAATAGAGTCTGTTTTGAGAATACGAGTATCCCCTTCACTCGCAACCCAGTCGTAAACTTCTTGTAATGCATTTTCTACAAAGTCATGTGTGCCCATAAGTTTAAACTTCCCGAAGGTTGGACGGATAATCCGGTATTCTGCTATTTAAATCAAAAAGCAATAAAAAATATGTTAATTTAAATGCTCTGTATAAAATTTAGACAAGTTACAATATTTTCTTAATAAATATAAAAATAGTTAATTAGAATAAAAAAATATTAATTATAGTTAAACTGAAAAAATTAATCTAAGTTTCGATTTTTTTTCCGCTTATTAGTAACCCTAACTTCAACAGCTTCTAAAAAGCAATTTAAAGATTTCTTAAATTTACAAAAAAAGCTAAATCATGGTTTAGCAGTCATTTGCTTTTGGTAATCATGACATAATGTATGAAAATATAGCAAATAGTGACATGATTACCAAAATCTAAAGTAATAAATAATTATGCTATTTTAAGTCCAATAATAACTAATTATTTCCTATAAAGGAAAGAACAGATTGAACAAAAACAATAACATATATATTTACAAAAATCAGTGCTCAGAAATGGCTTCTTCAATTTTCTTTTTAAGAGTATCAACATAGTCAAGTTTTAGACTTTTTACTGCTTTTACCCGTTTGCTGGATGTCTGCAAAATGAGCCATTTGAATGGTACGATGGAACCGACAAGGCATTTACCAAACATTATTATAAAGAAAACTGACAAATATACACATAAAATAGATTGGACTCCATTTAGATCTCCAAAAAAACTTTTAAGCATCCCCCAGCTAAAAGCTCCCCATAAGAATACACCTAATATATAAAGATATCTTTTTCCTATCTTTATATAGACAGTATTTATAGCTCTAACTGAAATAGATTTTTCCTTTTTTAAGTAAGGTATTTTTTTTATAGAAACTATGCTTTTGTTGATAGAGATTCTTTTGTCATCATAAATTAAATTGTTTGCCATTTCTTCACCTTATAAGAAACCCCGAATATGTCGGAATTAATCTAGAGTTAGTCTTGTAATTACGAGATTTCACCCTTTTAAATCATAATTTTGGATTAATTACTTTTTTTTAAAAAATTGTCAACTGAACTAAAATTTTTATTTTGTAAAAAAATAAAATCTGTATGGATTAATAAATATTTTCTCGTTTTGCGTAGTTAAAAATTGTCACATAGTTATATTAAATTTTTTAGATATTTATAGGATTCTTCGGTTAATTTCAGTAAATATAAAACCATTTCATGATTTATAACATCCTATTCTGTATATTTTGTTATAATGCCATTGTATGATTGTTCTAGATAAGGAAGGTAGCATTCTTTTTAAGAAAATACTGTAAGTTTCCGTAGTTTTTTAGAAACACAATAATCAATTATTATTTATGTTTACTCCTGCTAAACTGAATCTAGCATTACAAACTTCTTTGACTCCATCTGCATCATAAAATGACAACTTAATATTTTCTAGTTTCCATAGTGTATAAAAGGCCAGATTAATGTTCTTCTGGTGTTAGGTTTTAGGTGAGGCTTTGCAGAGGAAATATTACAGCACTCATAGTGATTGCAGTATATAATATTTTTCGTAAAAGCCTCAAGACGTAGTTTAATGAAACTTTAAACCCTTTGTCTTACTAAATGTAAATATTTTTAAATATAAGTTGACAATGTGTAACTACTAATCATAAAAATTGAGTTTTTTAATATTATAATAGTTTATCGTGTTTTTAATTTGATAGCTTAAGTTATGCAACTGACAAGCTTTATTTGATTATAAAGTCTACATGTAAAAATGTGCATTATTCAGTTGATTAAGCACATATTTTGGTAGTGACATTGTTCGATAAAAATTTTCTTCACGAATGCTTGATTTCTGGCTGATATAAAAGGCTTTTAGCAAAAATTCTAAATTTTAATCTAAAAACCAAAAACACAAATGTTAGACAGAAGGGAGCAAATTTTTAATATAAACAAAGCTATCTAAAAAACTCCAGATCATAATATAATTTTCGGGTGTCTTTTTAGAACTGCTGGCGGAGGGGATGGGATTCGAACCCACGGTACGACTTGACATCGTACAACGGTTTAGCAAACCGCCGCCTTCAGCCACTCGGCCACCCCTCCGCTTTGTCACGCAGATCACACGGCGTTTGCAAAACTGTTCTTAAGGGTAAAATGCTTATTCGTCAAACCCTTAAGAACATATTTTTTAATTTTTATGCATTTAATAGTTTTTTGAGCAGTTCATTTACAATGGCAGGATTAGCTTTTCCTTTCATTGCCTTCATCGTTTGTCCAACGAAAAAGCCAAAAAGCTTGTCTTTTCCGCTTTTGTACTCGGCAACCTTATCAGCATTTGCATCCAAGATGTCTTGTATTGATTTCTCAATAGCACCAGTATCTGTAACTTGCTTAAGACCCTTACGTTCCACAATCTCTTTGGCTGATTCACCAGTTTCGACCATGTCTTCAAGGACTTCTTTTGCGATTTTTCCGTTAATTGTCGAATCACTAATGAGACTCAGCAATTCACGCAGGCCCTGGGCACTAACAGGGCTATCTTCAATAGAACGACCTGTGCGGTTTAGAGCTGCGAAGAAATCGCCTAATATCCAGTTAGTTGCCAAACGGGCGTCAGCATCTTTTGCGACTTCTTCATAGAAATCAGCTACATTTTGTTCAGCAGTCAGAACAGCTGATTCATATGCAGAGACACCATATTCTTTTTCAAGGCGTGCTCTTTTATCTTCTGGTAGCTCAGGGAGGGCCGCTTTAAGTTCATCTACCCAGCTCTGCTCAATTTCGAGGGGTAGCAGGTCAGGATCAGGGAAATAACGGTAATCGTGAGCGTCTTCTTTATTACGAAGAGACCGTGTCTCACTTTTTAAATGATCAAAGAGGCGTGTTTCTTGATCTACAGTGCCACCAGATTCCCAAATTTCGACCTGACGTGTTGCTTCAACCTCAATTGCCTGCATGACATAACGCACGGAGTTGACGTTTTTAATTTCACATCTTGTGCGGTATTCTTCACCCTCTTTACGAACAGATACATTAACATCTGCACGCATTGAGCCTTCTTCCATATTGCCATCACAAGTGCCGAGATAGCGTAATATTTGACGAAGTTTGCGTAAATAAGCCCCGGCTTCTTCTGGTGAGCGTATGTCAGGTTCGCTGACAATTTCCATTAAAGCAACGCCAGCACGATTTAAATCAATAAAAGAGCGTGTCGGATCCTGGTCGTGAATGGATTTGCCTGCATCCTGCTCCAGATGAAGGCGTGTAATACCAATTTGGCGTTTCGTGCCGTCAGCAAGCTCAATTTCGACAACGCCCTTACCAACAATCGGAAATTCAAATTGACTAATTTGATAACCAAAAGGAAGGTCAGCATAAAAATAATTTTTACGATCAAAACGGCTAAAAAGATTGATCTCTGCTTTTAGACCTAATCCGGTTCTGACAGCCTGAGCAACGCATTCCTGATTTAAAACAGGCAACATTCCCGGAAAAGCAGCATCAACCAGACTTACATGCGTGTTAGGTTCAGCACCATATTCAGCCGAAGCACCAGAAAATAGCTTCGATTTACTGACAACCTGAGCATGGACTTCTAGGCCGATGACGACTTCCCATTCTCCGGTCTCACCTTGGATACGATAAGCGCTCATGCTGTAACTCCTGCGTGGAGTGTGGGACGATGATTAAATGACGCAGCCTGTTCTAGCACGTAACCTGCTGAAATAAGGGTCTCTTCATCAAAGTAGCGGCCAATTAACTGTAGCCCAAGCGGTACGCCTTCGCTGCTTAGCCCAGCAGGAACAGATAATGCAGGAACGCCGGCAAGGCTGGCGGGTACTGTGAAAATGTCATTGAGATAAACCTGCACGGGATCTGTAGGGCTTTCATCCCATGCAAAAGCACCTGATGGTGCGGTTGGTGTCAAAATAACATCCACTTTCTCATAAGCATTGAGGAAATCCTGCTTTATGAGAGATCTGACTTTTTGAGCGCGTAAATAATAAGCGTCATAATAACCAGAAGAAAGCACGTAGGTACCAAGAAGGATACGGCGTTTTACTTCATTACCGAAATTTGTGCCGCGTGTGTTTTCGTAAAGCTCGTCTAGAGTTTTACCTGGCACGCGCTCACTAAATCTAACACCATCATAACGCGCTAAGTTGGAGGATGCTTCTGCCAAGGCTGCAATATAATATGTGGGTAGTCCATATTTGGTATGAGGCAATGAAATCTCAATAATTTCAGCACCAGCGTCTTTAAGCCAGCTAATACCCTGATCCCACAAAGCCTGAATTTCGGCTGATAGTCCATTAGTACGATATTCTTTGGGTACACCAACCCGCAGGCCTTTGATGCTTTTACCCAGTGCCGCTTCGTAATGAGGAACTTTGACATCAACACTGGTAGAATCTTTTGGATCAAACCCTGCCATTGCTTCAAGCATAATAGCGCAATCGCTCACATTACGTGCCATTGGCCCTGCCTGATCGAGTGAACTTGCGAAAGCAATGGTGCCAAAACGTGAGCAACGCCCATATGTTGGTTTAATGCCTGTAATACCACAATATGAAGCAGGTTGACGGATAGAGCCGCCTGTATCAGTGCCCGTAGCACCAAGAACCAGACCAGCTGCCACAGCAGCAGCTGAGCCACCTGAAGAACCACCAGCTACAAGACGCTTATCTGAACCCTTTTTTTTCCAAGGGTTTTCGACACCACCAAATGCTGAAGTCAGATTGGTTGACCCCATAGCAAATTCGTCAAGATTTAACTTACCCATAAAGATAGCGCCGTTTTTGAGCAAATTAGCTGTAACGGTGCTTTCATATGGTGGAATAAAGTTTTTTAGAATATTGCTTCCTGCTGTTGTGCGAACATTATGTGTTGCAAACAGATCTTTAATTCCGAGCGGAATGCCCGTGAGAGATCCTCCCTCGCCGCGTTGTAAGGCTTGATCGGCCTCTTTCGCTTTTTCAAGAGCCTGGTCTAATGTGCGGGTTATAAAACTATTTAAACGGCCATCCAGGCGTTCAATAGCTTCGCTATGTGATTTTATTAACTCTTGAGCTGTTAATTTTTTTGCCTTTAAGGCATCACGTGCTTGAGTTAATGTAAGGTCAAACTGATAAGACATTATTCAACCACCTTGGGCACTGTGTAAAAAGGTCCGTCTCGGTCAGGCGCGTTTGAAAGAACGGCTTCCTGACAGTTGCCATCTGTAACGCGATCTTCACGTAACCGGGCACGGGCAAGATCTGTCCCAACCATAGGTTTAACGTTGGTGATATCGACTTCGTTTAATTGTTCAACCCAGCCTAAAATGCCTTGCATTTCCTGCTGATATGTTGAGATTTCTTCTGATGAGAGGCCAATCCGTGCAAGCCTCGCCATTTTTGAAACTGTTTTCGCATCGAGCGACATGGGTGGTCCTAAGAATAAGAAATAAAATTAAGGTAGCTTTTCAGCATGTTTATAGATCATAAAGCTTGAATATGTTATATTTCAATCCACACGATCTCCGCCAGCAGGTGCAAGCACCGCGCCGTATTTTGGGCATAGACCCAGGTTCCAAACAACTTGGCCTTGCTCTAACTGATGTTCAGCTAATTTTAGCGTCTCCTTTCAAGACCATTAAAAGGCAGAAATTATCAGTTCTAATACAAGAATTTAATAATATTTGTAAGGCTCAAGATGTGGCAGCCTTGGTAATAGGCTTGCCTCTTTCTTTAGATGGCACAGACGGACCAGCTGCACATGCTGCACGGGACTGGGGAAAAGATTTAGCAGAAAGACTAAACCTTCCCTATAGTTTATGGGATGAGCGACTTTCATCCAGTGCTGTAAATCGATTTTTGGTTAAAGAAATGGACCTTACGCGTAAAAAGCGTAATGAAGTCGTCGATAAATTAGCCGCCTCTTATATTTTACAGGGCTGGTTAGATGCCACGGCTCAAAGGAAAACCCCAGCTTATTAAGCTGGGGCTGAATTAATTTTCAAGCTTGACGCCAATCGCCCCAGTCAGTCGAAACTGAACTATTATTATAGGCGGCTTCATATATAGCTTTTATGAGACGCAAATCCTGCATACCCTCTTCTCCGGTTGCCAGAGTTTCACTTTTTCGAGCAATAGAGATAGGTAAATGGTCTAATTGAGCGGAGAACTGGTTTAGTTGATCAAACTTAAATGTTGATTTGAACGATGAGATATGATGCATGGATTGACGTAAGCTAACTTTATTAGCCCAATAAGTTGTTGCGGGATCTAGCAATAAAGTGGCTTTGTCGCCTATCAAGCTAAAATGTGATGTTACATTTGTACTATAAGAACAAATCCCATGAGAGACGACACCAGAGCGATAGAACATTGCCCACAAGATCCTGTCTTCAACTTCTTTAAAGATAGGGTTGTCAGTGGGAACAAATGTAGCTTTAACTTCTATTGGATCTTCGTTTAGAAGATATCGGCTTCCGTTAATACCATAAATTCCATTATCTATTAATGATCCTCCACCAGCGAGTTTTTTATTTAAACGCCATTGGCCGGCAGAGTCAGTCGGGTTGAGCATCTGAGCATTAGTCGTTTCTATAATTTTAAGTTTGCCTAGCTGGTCACCGCAAGCAATAGAAATGGCCTTTTGAGTTACCGGATCAAAATGACAGCGATAGCCAATCATTAATTTCTTTCCGGCTTCTTTCCCGGCCTTTATCATATTTTGACATTCTTCAACTGTCACAGCCATAGGCTTTTCGCACAAAACATGTTTGCCAGCCTTAAAAGCGCGTATTGTAAACTCGGCATGAAGTGAGTTTGGAAGGATAATATATACGGCATCTATTTCGGGATCATCGGCAATTTTGTCAAAATCCTCATAAGAATAGAGATGAGATTTTTCGATGCCATATTGTTCTGCAATACGGTTGGATTTTTCTTTATTGCCACTGACTAAGGCGGTAACACAGGCGTGCTGACACTCTGAAAAAGCTGGCAAAATTTGATTTATGGCATAATTTCCCAACCCAACAATAGCATAACCAAATTTGCGAGGTTCGCAGGCCAGGAGGCGGGTAAAGTTAGGAAAAACCCGGCCAGCTACTTTATTGGAAAGTGGAGGAAGAGTGCCTGATTGTTGTTTATTTTTAGAGGCATTTTCTTGATTTAAGTTTATTCTCATTGAATGAACCCCTCCTCATTTTTAAAATCCTGGAGTAATCAATCCAGCTTGAATGGTGTTAGGGACATTCTCATAAACTAAATATATAAATTTTTTCTGCACAATTAATAACATATTTGTTACCTAGTTTAATTTATTTAACATTATAATTTATTTTATTCTTTTTGAAAAAAAGGAATAATAGTTAATAATATTATAAACATTTTAAGATCGGATTTTTTGCAAAATAATCTATAAATTGTTTCAAATACCATGTTGTGATAGCAAATTTTTAATAAAATTATGTAGGGATTTTTGAACGGAGCCTATAATTGATTTTTTCTATAGAAAAAGAGAGCTACATATCTCACGACTCTTTTTCTTTTATAGAAGCGACTGAGTCCCCGCTTTTTATATCGTCACCACATTCGGGGCGTGTTTATCCTAGCCAATTTATAAACCAGACAAAGCTTCCTTTTCTTGATTTACAAAAAATGGAAGATCGCTTTGTTGATCAGATTTTGGAAGATGTGCCCCATAATGATATAGGGCTGATAAAAGCCCTTTTTGCGCGAAGCTATTGTGATGTAAATAGAAACTGGCGTGAATTAGACCCAATTTTATTTACGCCTCCTCTTGATGCAAAAAATCTTTTAATTACACAGCGCGTTCAGGCAGGATATGGAGTTATTCCGCGTTGTGTTGGCCCTGGTAAGGTAATTTACAGTCATACTTTACCTGTAGAAGACGCTGAAAAACGATTAGGGTTATATTGGTCACCTTTTCATACAAAATTGTATGAAGCTCTAAGTGTTATTTATCAAAAATTTGGTTTTGCTGTTTTATTTGATATCCATTCAATGCCACCTCTTTTTCAGACGCGAAAATGTGACATCGTTCTCGGTAATCGTCATGGCAGATCGTGTTCACCAGCACTTTTAAGGTTTGTTCAGTTGGCGTTTGAAGAAAGAGGCTATAATGTGCAGATTAACTCACCCTATGCTGGTGGTTTTATAACGCATTATTATGGAATGCCTCATAAACATTTTCATTCTTTGCAAATTGAAATATGTCGCTCTCTTTATTTAAATCATGCAACTTTAGCGTTAACACGTCACTTTCAAACCATCAAAGATGATATGACATCTATATTATGTAATGTCTCAAGATGGTTGTTAAATGAAGAAAACCGTAAGTTATTTTTATAATATTTCAGTTTCTAAACGCTTTCAAAGCAGGATAAAGTAAACGGTAACGTTTATAATTTTCTGCGTAAGCCTGCTTTAATTCTTTATCAGGCTTTATACAGTTTATGCGCTCTGGCGATGTGCAGACCTCTTCAATTTTTTCACCTGTAAGAGCTAAACGCGCTAATCGTGCTGCCCCAAAAGCACCTCCCTGCTCTCCATGTTTAATTTTGTTAAGAGGCATATTAAGGACAGATGCAATTATGCTTACCCATAATGTGCTTTTGGAACCTCCCCCTATTACATCGGCGGTTAGAGGTGCCTGTCCTGTCTTTAAAAAACCTTCAAAAGCGTCACGGAATGAATAAGCTACACCTTCCAAAACAGCCTGTGTCATCTGAGCACGTGTTGCATCTTGCGTAAGGCCGACAAACCCACCTCTTACACGCCCATCATTATAGGGAGTACGTTCTCCTGCCAAATAAGGCGCAAATAAAACAGGTGAAGGTTCTTTAATAGTTTTAGGCAGCTCAGCCAGAAGTGTTTCTTCTTTTTCATGGCAAAGATCAGCCCACCATTTAAAAGAAGCAGCAGCTGACAACATAACGCCCATTTGGTGCCATCTATTTGGTAATGCATGACAAAAGGTGTGAATGGCTGTTTCAGGATTGGGACAATATGAGTCCGTCGTCATCCATAAAACACCTGACGTTCCTAAGGAAACAAAACTGTCTCCTTTATTAATCGCGCCTAACCCAATAGCCCCTGCCGCGTTATCTCCAGCACTGCCAGCAAAAATAGGGCGTTTTTTCATTTTCCATCGTGAAGCAAGGTCTGCTTTTAAATAACCAGCCCGGTCAGTTCCCTCACATAAATCAGGCATGTAAGACATATTTATGCCCGAGGCTTTTAAAGCAGCTTCAGACCAGCTCCGCTTTTTCACATCTAGCCATGCTGTTCCTGAAGCATCCGACATGTCTTCGGCCATTATGCCCGTTAGAGCATACCGCACCCAAGCTTTAGGCAGCAAAACATGACGCGTTTTGGAAAAAATTTCTGGTTCGTTTTTTGCAACCCAAAGCACTTTAGGTGCTGTAAAACTTGGCATTGTGATAGAGCCAAGAATTTTGGGACCATCAGGAAAGCGATTTTCAAATATGGCACATTCTTTATCAGCTCGCGTGTCGTTCCATAAAATACATGGGCGTAGAACTTGGCCTTTTTCGTCTAAAAAAACGGCCCCATGTTGCTGACCTGATAATCCTATTGCCTCTACTAAAGATACCTCTTGAGGATACTGATCTTGTAACATGTCTAAAGTATGATAAATGGCCTTTAACCATTGATCAGGATCTTGCTCTGACCAGCTTGGATGTAAACGTCGAACAGTTAGAGGTTCTGTCCATGAACCTATAATATTTTGCTTTTCATCAACCAAAAGAGCTTTAATGCCAGAAGTTCCAATATCAATGCCGATAAACATAACAAAAAAGCCTTATTTATAGCGATATCATTATTTTTATTATTAAAAAAAATAACCTATTATAGCTTATGAGAACTTAACAGTGAGCCGTCTAATTCGCGCTCAGATAAATTTAACAGCTTTCCTAAAATTTTCTTTTCCAGAGGTGTATGTGCTGCTTTAACTTTTACAAAAGAAAATAAAGCTTCACCACGTTGTTTATGCTGATCTCGCGCATAAATACTGTTTCGCGCCACCATAAAACGCTTAATATCCTGTGAACTCATTTTTGGAAAAAGTGCATGATATCTATGCTCTGTACCAGAGAACATTGAATCTAATGGCGACGTTTTATCATGCAAATTCTCTGTATTTTTTGAATTTACAAAATATTGAGCCCATGAATTAGAGTGATCATCCTGAATTGAAGCATCATTGGTCGGACTAATACTAGGTACAAATTGCTGTTGCACACTATAATATTTCATAAAGTCACTATCAGCTGTAGCCGCCTTAAATTTACCCCAAGCAACGGCAAAACTTCCTGTTACATTACCTATATTGCTATTTTCAAAAAAAAGGTGATAGGCGGTAGATATGGCTGCAAATTTTTCTGCATCGGACGTTGTACTGCTTGAAATGACCTGTGAAGCTGCTTCTAGAACATGATAAATTTTTTCTGCACTTTTACTTTGTTGGCTATTTAAATATGTTTGTGCATGTTCTGACAGCGTAACACTATCTTTGAAATCTTTATCAAGAGAGTATTTTTCAGGCGCAAATTGCATGTCATCTGCATTATTTTTAACAAAATGTTCAGTTGTAGAACTAGATATAGGGCGAACGTCCAGCGATGAGCCAGGCCATAATAAATGAGATGCAATAATAGCCATCATTCCCTCTGCGGATGACGATAAGGTTTACGCTTTATTATATACACCTAAATATTTTGTAAAATCGTTAAGTATTTTTTAAAAATGATGAATAATAACGAAAATTTGATTAATTTATTTAAAAATTGTCAAGAACAGTTAATTTTGTAATAGAACTTTTCAAAGAGGTTAATTAAATAGCCTCTTTGAAAAGGCAAAATAAAACGACTCTTATTTAAGTGTAATTCGCTTAAGAGACGTCTTTAAACTTAGAGGCATAAGCAGCAGCAGCCCCATAAAGACCAGGTTGTGGATGAGTTATGATTTTTACGGGTATGTCACTCATCATAGCTTCAAACCGCCCTTTAGCGACAAAGCGTTCAGCAAAACCAGAATGAGGCAAAGTATGGGCCAGGCGCAATCCTAAACCACCGGCAATAACCACACCACTCGCTTTATGAGTGAGGGCTATATCACCAGCAACAGCACCTAAACTAAGGCAAAAGCGTTCCAGCGCAGCTGAAGCCATCGTATCTGTGCCTTCAATGGCTGTAGTCCAAAGGAGACGATTATCTTTGAGAGTGATTGGTAAATCTTGGAGCTCGGCAATAACTTCGTAAATATTTGTGAGCCCCGGCCCGGAAACTATTCTTTCAACAGAAACGCGGCGAAAACGCTCTCTGAGAGCAACTAATATCCGATCTTCTAATGAATCGAGAGGGGCGAAGTCAGTGTGTCCCCCTTCTGTTTCCATAACGTGGTAATGGCCATTTTGTCGTAAGACGCACGCAACACCTAAGCCCGTTCCTGGCCCGATGATACTGATCACGCCTTCATTGGGTAGATCAATATTAGGACCACATAGATGTTGCATGTAATCAGATCCAATCTGTGCAACAGCGTGTCCTATAGCCCCAAAATCATTAGTTACGACAAAATTATTGAGATTAAGACGTTGAGCTAGCTGGGATGGCTGAATAACCCACGGATTATTAGTCATTTTCAAAATGTCACCCGAGATCGGACAAGCGATGGCTATGCCAGCTTCATTCGGAATTGGACGACCAAGTTTTCGACCAAAAGCCTCCCATGCTAAAGCTAAGGAAGCATGTTCCGCACATTTAAGCGTTGTCGCCTCTTCTAAGGTCACAACTTTTCCGTCTTCTACTGTTGCAATAGCGAAGCGAGCATGAGTGCCACCAATATCGACGACTACAATCTCTTTCATAATTAGTAATCTCCTCTCATGATCCGTTATAGCTGTTCTAATAAAGGATTAACTGTCTTACAGATGAAATTACCATATTCGTAAAATATTAGCAGGATCAATTTTCAGGTGGATGTTGCATAATATCTAATGCTCTTAAAATTCTATGAGAAATAGCACTTGGAAGTAGAGCTTCTAACAAACGTGTTAGCTGAAATACCCACGGAAATACTAGTTTTGCTTGTCCTCTGTTAATTGATCGCGCAATTTGGCGCGCAGCCTTATCTACAGGGACGAGAAAAGGTTGGTTACCTTCAAGGCGCTGACTCATAGGCGTATCGATAAAACCGGGTGCAATAAGCGTAACTTTGACGTTATAGGGTTCCATGGCAGCTCTTAAAGCAGTGCTAAATCTGCCTAATCCGGCTTTTGATCCGCTATATACCGTTGCTAGTGGTAAATCATGAAAAGAAGCTACTGATCCCAAAATGCCAATTCTACCTGTTTGGCGTTCTGCCATCCTACTTGCCGCCTCTGTAGCCATGGCAACTGGAGTCGCAAAGTTAACCAATGACATTTGCAAAGCTGTCTCAGATGTTTCTGTCTTGGCTCCTGCTGGGCGTATATCGGCCATGCCAGCCGATAAAATCAAAATATCAACAGGATTAATATTGTCAGCTTCTATCAGGGCCTGTACTGCTTGCGCAGCATTGCTTAAATCAATTGCCAGAATAGAAGTGCTGGCGCCTTTTTCCTGACTTTTTCTTGCAGTTTCCTGGAGGCGGGCTTCATTGCGGCCCCATAAAGTTATATGGACCCCAGGACGGGCATAATAAGATGCTAAAGCAGCTCCGATGCCGCTTGAACCACCTGTAATAAGAACGTGATGTTTCACGGAGTTAGGAATCGTCTTTTCTTCTTTTTTACTCATAATGCCCATTTATCTCCTATTACCCTCTAGTCTGATTTCTTCTGTACGCGTATAGCCTCTTTCATGCAACGTGAAGCTTCTCATTCTCAGTCTGATAAGATCGAAATTCGTCCTGTTACATCGCGGCGCGAATTGCGAACGTTTATAACACTGCCCAGATTACTTTATAAAAATATGAAGGGTTTTGTAGCGCCATTTGATATGGAGCAAGAGGGACTTTTAGACCCCAGAAAAGCTGCGATATTTCGTCATGCTGATATTCAATATTTTTTAGCCTGGAGAGGCAAAACTCCCGTAGGAAGAATTGCTGCTATATTGGACCAGCGTGCGATAGAATATTGGCAAACCAAGATCGGTCAGTTTGGCGCTTTAGATTGTGTGCCAGATTCTCTGATTGTTGCAGCCCTTCTCCAGGCAGCAGAAAATTGGCTGATTGATCGTGGAGCTGTACGAGTGCGTGGTCCAGTCACTCTTAGTGGTAATGGTGAGACAGGCTGCATGGTTGAAGGGCAAGAAACGCCTCCCATGGTCGCAATGCCCTGGCATCCTCCTCAATTAAGTCGTTTAATTGAAAAAAATGGTTATGAAAAAACTGAAGACCTTCTTAGCTACAGCCTTGAAATAACGCCTGAGATTGAAGAGCATTTTCCTGTGCCAGGGGGAATGCAAATTGGCAAAGGTCGTCTTAAATCAATTACGACACGTTCGCTCTCGAAAAAAGAAATAGTTGCTCAAAGTGAGATTTTAAGAAAACTTTATAATGATGCCTGGGCACATAAATATAATTTTGTTCCGATGCAGGATTATGAAATGCAGGCCATGGTTAAGCAAATAAAGCCACTTTTAAGGCCTGAGCATTACGTCCAAATTGATCAAAATGGTGAACCAGTCGCTATGGCTATGGTGATACCAAATATCTATGACATCACTGCCGACTTAGGGGGGGCGCCTTCTTTAAGTGGGTGGTTGCGTTTTGCCCACAGACTATTCACTCATCGTTTTAAATCAGCCCGTGTTATTCTTTTAGGGGTGAGTAGTAAATTAAGAGGCACCATTTTGGGCTCGCTTTTACCGTCTCTTGCCATTCGTGAATTGATGCAAAGAAGCAAAAAACAGCCTTATAGATGGGTAGAATTAGGGTGGATTCAGGAATCTGACACAGGCATGCGCAGCCTGGCTGAGGCTTTGGTCCCTCACCCGCATAAACGCCACAGACTTTATGAAAAGCCACTTGTAAAGAGATAAACTCTAGAAAAAATTGTTAAAAATGCTGCCAGCCTAGTTTATCAAATTTTATAGGCTGACCATTTTTAGCCAGCATCTGCACCCCATGCCCCTTTGATACACGTCCAATACGGGTTATTTTAACCTGATGTTTAAGACATTCCTTAACTAAATCATCTTCCTTGTCTTTAGGACATGTAAGAAGAAGTTCATAATCATCTCCTCCCAATAAACGTGTTTTTTCCCACTGAGAGGGAGCGTTACGTGTGGCTTCTATCATGGGAAGCTCGGATTCATATAAGTCTATATGTACCCCTGATTCTTCGGCAATATGATTTGCATCTTGCAAGACACCATCTGAAATATCCATGCAAGCACTAACTATTCCATGCAGAGACAAACCAAGACGGGGTTCTGGCAATAAATAGGCTTTTGTAAGTAAATGTGAGGGATCGTCCAACTCTTTAAGACGGGCATGTAACCCTAAGGCGGCAGCGCCTAATGTTCCTGTTACCCAAACGCTATCATCTTCTTTTGCCATATCACGCCTTAAGGCCTTACCGCTTGAAACCCGCCCAAAAATAGTTAGGGTAAAGACCATAGGGCCGTCACTAGCTGTGGTATCTCCCCCTAGCAAAAAGAGTTTAAAACGCTTTTGATCTTCGGCCAGTCCTTCAGCAAAAGCTTTAAACCATTCGTCACTATATTTGTGGCTTAAGGGTACTGTCACATTTAGAGTATAGCTGAGAGGTTCAGCTCCCATTGCGGCGAGATCAGAAAGATTACACCGCAATAATTTTTGACCAATTGTTTTTGGTGGGTCAAAAGGCAAAAAATGCCGGTTTTCAACCATTGTATCAGTTGAAACTACAAGCTCATGGTTAGGCGTGAGAGAGATGACAGCGCCATCATTTCTCAAATCAAAAGCCCCCTCACCAGCTAATGACTTAAAATGACGGCCAATAAAATCGAACTCACCCATAAGCTTAGCTTATATTACCATCTTGCCGTTTATAGCTATCTAAAATTCCATTAACCATTTTAGGCTCATCACCACTAAAAAAGCCATGGGCTACATCTAAATATTCATTAATTATAATTTCTTTGGGAGTTCCTGCCTGTAACTCATATATTGCCGCACGCAGGAGCGAGCGTAATACTGGGTCAAGGCGTTCTAAAGGCCAATTAGTTGGCAATAAAGCCTTGATGGCATCGTCAATTAAACTTTGTTCAGCTAATACCTGGCGCACTATCTTATTTAAAAGTGACAGATCAGCATTTGGTATATGACCATCAGCAAAGTCAGCATTGGGAACAACGTGACGAAAAGAAGCAAATTCTTTTAAAACAGGTTCGGCACCAGTTTTATTATGTTCACACTGATAAAGTGCCTGAACGGCTGCGACGCGCGCGATTGTACGGCTTCTTTTACGATCTGTAACAGAATGTTCCTGAGGGGAAGATTTCATGCTTACTCCTGAGATGTTTCCTTAATGGATACAGAATTGGGTGTCATGTCAGCAAGAATTTTTGAGAATGCTTCAATTTCACGAAAATCTTGATAGACACTTGCAAAACGGACATAAGCCACACTATCCACTTTACGCAATGCATTCATGGCTATTTTACCAATAAATTGTGAAGAAATTTCCTGAGCTCCAGAAGATTCTAATTTTCTGACCAGCTCATTGACAAGACGCTCCTGCTTGACCTCATCAATTGGCCTTTTACGCAAAGCTATTTTTATAGAACGTGCTAATTTGTCCCTGTCAAAAGGAATACGCCTTCCATCCGTTTTTATAACTGTTATTTCTCTAAGCTGAACGCGTTCAACAGTTGTAAAACGTTGTGAACATTCTGGGCAATAGCGTCTGCGCCTAATTGCGGCGCCGTCCTCACTTTGGCGGCTATCCTTAACCAAAGTTTCTTGATTTCCACAGAATGGACAATGCATAACTTAATTCACAGTTCCCTATTTATACGCTTTACTAACGTTTATAAAAAATTAATCTTAGCTTTGCGTTAAGACCATTATAAATTTTGAACTTACATTTTGAATTTTACTATTTTAATCTCAGAAAATGTTACTATCGTTTGATGACTTAAACATTATATAGCTTATGAAGGAGTATTTATGAAAATGACACCCCGGCTTTATATTTTTGTTGCGATATCGATGTTAATTTTTCCGTCTATGGCCAAAAGTGCCAGTTTTCCTGTTAAAACTTCATCTACTCAGGAAAAATCAAATATAGATAAACATCTCGTGGTCAGAGATGGGGTTATTATGCCCTCAAGCAATAGTCCTGAAATTTTGCAAGGTTTTTTTATTATCGAAAATAAAAGTCCGAATGATATGTTATTGCAAAATATCACGTCCCCAATATGCGATCGCATTTCAGCCAACCATAGTGATCAAGTAAAAACATCTAACGAATCAGCCAATTTTGATATTTTTAAACATTTGGCCGTCCCACATGCCTCTGTCATGGTTTTTCCTAAAGAAGGCTACCATCTTGTATGTTATAAATTAAAACAACAAGAGCCGGTTAAGGACACAGCACCTTTTACATTCCATTTTCTGGGCGGGTTAAATGTAACAGCAGATTTTTCATATCAAAATCATGAATGAAGCTGATTAACAATTGAAGGATTTTTAATCACGTCAATAACTGCTCGCCCATAGCGCTCCAACTTACTTTTGCCTACACCTTTTATACCTTCAAGGTCATCAAGTTTTTGGGGCTTATGTCGGGCAATTTCACGCAGGGTTGTATCATGAAAAATTATGTAAGGCGGGATTTCTTGTTCAAAAGCTTCTCCTCGTCTCCATGATTTTAAAGCCTGAAAAAGTTCAGTTTCGTAATCTGAAAGATCATCTTCCTGAAAAGCCTGTTTCTTGGCTTGTCCAAGTGTTTTAGACAAACCTTCATCTTCTTTTAAGGCAAGTTCTTCTTCTCCTCTCAGAAGAGGACGAGCAATGTCTCTGTTAAGTGCCAAGCCTCCATGATCATTGCCTAATTTTACAGCTCCTTTGGCGATAAGCTGGCGAATAACCATTCGCCACCATTGCTCACTTTTATCCTTACCAATTCCAAATACAGAAAGAGCTTCTAAATTATGGCGCTCCACAAGTTCTGTTTTTCGCCCTCGTAAAACATTGGCTATCATTACAGCCCCAAAACGCTCTCCGGTGCGATAAATGGCTGAAAGAACTTTTTGAGCGGCTTCAACACCGTTAAATGTAGCAATGGGGTTAACACAATTATCACAATGATTACATTTGTGAGTAAGTTCTTCACCAAAACAGGCTAAGAGAGTTTGTGTTCGACAATTCACAGTTTCTGTCAGAGCAATCATAGTTTCCAAGCGTGAACGCATTGAGTGGCGCTCACTTTCAGGCGCGGCAGATTGATCAAGCCAATAACGTGCCCTAGCTATATCTTCTCCCCCATAAAGCAGCAAAGTATAGGCAGGATCGCCATCGCGCCCTGCCCTGCCAATTTGTTGGTAATATGATTCAGGTGAATGTGGCATATCGAGGTGAATAACGACCCTCACATCGGGGCGGTCAATTCCCATGCCAAAAGCAATGGTCGCCACAACGATCATTGATTCACCTGAGCGAAAGCGTAATAAAAGCGCTTTTTTTTCAAGGGGCGACAAACCAGCATGAAATGGTAAGGCTGTATAACCCCGATCAGTTAAATAAGTAGCAATACGCTCTGTTCTTCTTCGGCTACCGCAATAAATTATAGCCGATCCTTCTTTAAATTTTGTCTCTAGCGTTGCTAATAATTGACGTGTTTCGGAATATTTAGGTTGAGCCTGAATAAATAAATTTTTTCGATGGAAACTAGCTGTTAAAATACGAGCCCGCTCCATTTTTAACACACTTAAAATATCATTTCGGGTGCGTTCGTCAGCAGTAGCTGTTAAGGCAATTCTGGGAGTAGAAGGAAATTGATCTTTTAATAAAGATAACTCCCTATATTCCGGCCTGAAATCATGCCCCCAGGCTGAAACACAATGGGCTTCATCTATAGCAATAAGAGAAATTGATCTGTGCTTAAGAAATTCAAGCGTAGAAGGTGTCAAAAGCCCTTCTGGAGAAAGATATAAAAGATCAATTTCATTTCTTTTTAGCTGATTCCAGAGGTCAATACGCTCATTATAATCTAGCTCTGAATGGAGAGCAGCCGCTCTCACTCCTGCCTGTTTAAGCCCTGTAACCTGGTCTTCCATAAGGGCTATAAGTGGGGAGATAACCAGTCCCATTCCGTCTCTGCATAAAGCAGCAACCTGGTAGCAAAGACTTTTACCACCTCCTGTGGGCATGAGAACGAGTACATCCTCGCCCTGCATTAAGGTGGAAATAGCCTCTTCCTGAAGGCCTCTAAAGTCATCAAATCCGAAAACTTGTTTTAAAATTTCTCTAGGAGAAGGATTTTCGCATAAATGATCAAATGACAAAAAGAGACCTCTTATAAAACTTACTTGGCAATTTTAATTGAAACGCGTCGCAGAGCTAAACGGGAATCATCAATATCTTTTAAAGGAAATTTATCTTTGGAAATAATTTTCGGGTCTACGCCATCAATTTCAAGCACTTCCACAACAGCTAATGCACGCGTCGTGGCTAGCTCATGAAGCACATCGGGGTCGCCCATTTTGCCGGCTGAACCAAGTACATAAATATGCCGGGCATGCATGTTGTGTGCGGCTTTTGCTGCCTGACGAACAACTTCCTGTCCAGCATCACTTAAAGTCACAGAATCGCGTTCAAAAAACACGACATAGCTATCTCTGGGAGTAGATGACACACACCCAGCCAGCAGGCCAATTGCCATAAGAGGAATAGCCGCTTTAAGATAAGAGGCACGAAAAATATCGAAACGACGAGACATATTGCGTCTTCCTGATTAGAAATCTTCTTTACTAAGTGCCCCTCCTTGCCTCATTGGTCAATCTTTAATCATGCATATAAACGATTAAACCAGGCGATTGGTCAGTTTTTTATTTTCCAACATAATGACTCGGTCTAATTTCTCTGCCCCTGTTAAGCTATGCGTAATGAGTAAAACAGAAATTTTGGGATCAAGATGATTAAGAGTTTTGATAAATTCTTTTTGAGTGTCCCTATCAAGCCCTTCGGTGGGTTCGTCTAATATAATAATGGGTGTTTGCTTTAAAAGCACTCTCGCCAAAGCAATTCGACGACCCTGTCCGCCAGAAAGAGTAGAGCCATTTTCACCAATCCAACTATCAAGCCCCTCTGGTAAAGAGCGGACAAAATCAGCTATCTGAGCTTTTTCAAGGGCATCCCACAAAGCTTTATCGGGTACGTTTTTTTGCCCTAAAAGAAGATTATTGCGAATTGTATCGCTAAAAAGATGACTGGCTTGAGATAACCACCCAATCTTGTGACGAAGTGATTCAGTTTTAATGCTGGAAAGCGAAACACCCCCAAATAAAATTTCGCCTTTTTTGGGTTTTACAATCCCCATAATAAGAGCGACCAGGCTAGACTTCCCGCTTCCAGAGGGCCCCATAAGGGCGACACGTTCACCCTCTTTTAAAGAAAAATGAACATTTTCATATAAAATATGAAGATCATCCCAACCAAAACTTAGATCACGTGCAACAAGCTCATAAGATGACGGGGCTGTCTGCCCATCATGATCTTCAATGAGGTTTTTACTCATAGCAGGTTCTGTTACCCTATGAGCAGCGTGAAAAATTTGCCCGGCTAAAAATCCTGCTCGTGGCAGATCTACAAATTGGTCAAATAATGTAATAACGACAAAAAAGAGCATGAAATTATGCAGCATGTCAGGGTGGTGAAAATAAAGCCCCCCTGCATAACCGAGAACAACTAAAACCCCTAAGCGTGAAATAAGACTGGCTAAACCGTTACAGAGAGCCATATGCATATTTTCACGTTTTTGTAGCTGATATAATTTATGTTCTTTTTTTTCTATCGCGCTCTTCAGGCGTTCTTCTGCTCCAAATAAGTGTACTTCGCGTAAACCTGAAGCTAAATCCAAAATTTGCGAATAAAGCAATGAACGAGCCTCAAGCAGTAGTGGCCCCATTTTGTAAGATAATATCCCTGTGATGAATGGCACAACAAACACCAAAAGGCAGAATAAAGCCGTAATTATGAATGCCAGTTGGATGCTTCCCTTGGCACATAATATAAAAAGCAAAGGCACCGAAAAAAATGCAACTATAAGCGGCACAAATACGCGAATATATAAATTATCAAGACTTTGAATATCAGCCACTAACTTTGATAAAAGATCTCCTGAACGTTTTTGTCCGATTCCCATTGCCGAAGTGCGCGCTAACCTGCGGAAAAACCATACTCTCAAGTCAGCCAAAGCCCTAAATAAGGCATCGTGAGTTATATATCTTTCACCATAGCGCAAGATGATTCTAGAAAGACCAGCCAGACGAAGCAAATAAAAACTTGCACCAAAACCTAAAATAGCGCCCGTTAATCTTGATCCAGATTGTCCCATCAGCAGTAGCGAAGCCCAAAGTGAAAAAGAAGACACTAAAACACCAAGCAAAAGACGACCTAAATGAGGGCGCCACAGGCTGATTATTGTGAAAAGAGATTTCATGATTTTCCCTTTTCTGTCACATATTGATGTAATGGAAGATTTAAAGTTTTCACGTCTTTAAGAGCTGTAAATTGGGCAGAGTGTGTTGCAATAATAACTGTACGATTTTTAGCTAAATTCGTTAAAGAGGAAAGTATTTCTGCTTCCGTTTCTTTATCTAAATGGGCTGTTGGTTCATCCATTAAAATAAGAGGAGCATTTTTAAGGTAGGCTCTTGCTATGGCAACACGTTGAGCCTGTCCCCCCGAAAGTCCAAACCCGCCCTCACCTATCATTGTATCAATATTATGAGGAAGTTGTGGCAGGAATTTATCTATCGCAGCCGCTTTAATGGCAGATTGAAGCTCTTTTTCTGATGCATCTGGACGAGCAAAAAGAATATTTTCTTTCAGCGTTCCAAAAAATAATAGAGGTTTTTGACCTAAGTAACTTATATGGTGAGCAAGCTCTTTTGGCTTAATTTTTGTAATATCTTCATTATTAAAAAATATAGTGCCATTCGTTGGTTTTATAAAACCTAAAACCAGCTCCAAAAGAGTAGATTTACCAGCTCCAGATGGACCATTAAGCAGCAAAATTTCATTGGGTCGAAGCGTAAAACTAATATGATTTAACACCCATTCTCTATCATCGGACCAGTGAAAGCTCACATCATCAAATTTAAGCTCCACAGCCTCGGAGTCACCTAAATTAAATTCGTGCTGTTCGTTATCATATTGTGGCTTTGGTAGAGATAACGCTACCTCAGCTGTTTCTGTAGCTCGAGCCCGATCCTGATAGGCTGCGGAAAAGCTTCTAAAAGGGGCAAATGCTTCGGGCACCATAAAAACAGCAAATAAGGCATTTGTTGCCTGAGATATATTACCTGTATGAAGCAAAAAATGGCTTTCTGTAATGACAATACCAACCAGTGCAGCAATCATGACAAGATCCGTTGTGGCTGATGTCAAAAAAGCCACACGAAGGACTTTCATAGTACGCTGACGAAGCTCATCTGCTGATTTTTGCAAAGCCTCAGCTTCTTGCTCTGATCGTCCTGCCATTACAATAGTGGCCAGGCCTCTTAATCTATCCAAAAACCTTCCTTGCAAGCGGCTTAAAGCAAGAAATTGTTTACGCGATGTACGTGCTGTCGCAATACCAAAAATGGCCTGAAATATAGGTAAAAAAAGGCTGGCAGTAGCTAGGATTATGCCTGCACTGCGATTTTGCCAAAAAACAACGGCTACTACAAACCATTGCGCTAAAGCCCATAAATATGATGAAGGAAGCCAGCGCGAAAAATAGCCTTCCAGCATTTCTACATTATCTACCAAAAGACCTGCTACTTTAGAGCTATGGTGAGACCTTAATAAAGCTGGTCCGGCTGCAAAAATTTGTGACAAAAGTTTTTTTCTAAGCTGGCTCCTTGCCTTTTGTCCCAGGGAATTGGCAATAAGTTGCTGTGTAAAATTGAGAAGGATGCGTAAAAGGCAGGTAACAAAAAACCACAAAACTGCCTGCACAAATCCGTCCATTGACGAATCAAGAATATGCGCAAGCGCACTTGCCAAAAACCAGGCCTGTATGCAGCCTAATATGACATTGAGGAAACCCAAAAAAACGACGCCCCAAACGGCCTTCTTATACAGCGCATTTTGTTGGCGGACCCAAAGCTTAGCTTCTTTTTTATCAGCAACCATAGCCTTCCATATAAAAGCTCTTTTACAGGATAAATAGGGGTATTTTATAACCTGTTAAAAAAAATTAGCGAAATAAGGCAAGCGACTTTGCAAGACATAAAATAATTAATTAAATTTTGCGCTTGAATTTTGTGCCTTTTTATCGTTCACACTTCTATCATGTCAGCTCCGATCCTTAATCTACAAAATATTTCTTATACCTTGGGTGGTCGCCCCCTTCTTGAGGGCGCTAATCTTGCGATAGAGCCAGGACATCGCCTGTGCCTGGTAGGACGCAATGGAAGCGGCAAATCAACGTTATTGCGTATAGCTGCGGGCGAAATCCACTGTGATGATGGCGAGCGTTTTATTCAACCTGGTATTAAAATTCATTATCTTCCTCAGGAGCCAGATTTCACGGTTTGGAAAACGACTTACGACGCCGTTTGTGATGGCCTGCCCGAAGAAGAGCATTATAAGGCACGTAGCCTATTAACAGAATTAGGTCTTACAGGTGATGAAGATTGTCGGGCTTTATCAGGAGGCGAATCACGTCGTTGCGCCCTGGCTCAGGCTTTAGCTAAAAAACCAGATCTTCTTTTGCTCGATGAGCCAACCAACCATCTTGATTTACCTTGCATCATGTGGCTTGAGCGAGAACTCTTATCTTTAGGAGCTGCGATTGTGGTCATTAGCCATGATCGTCGTTTTCTTGAAACCATATGTCAGTCAGTTCTCTGGCTCCATCAAGGAGAGACCAGGACTTTAGAGGCAAATTTTTCTCATTTCGAACAATGGCGTGATGAACAATTAGAGTTAGCTGAGCGTGAAGCTCATAAATTATCTCGGCAAATTGCCCGGGAAGAAGATTGGATGCGCTATGGCGTCACGGCTCGTCGCAAAAGAAACGTGCGTCGTGTTGCTGAATTAGCGCAGCTAAGAGAGGCACGGCGTGAAATTAATGCACAAAAGCAGGGCAGTTTAAAAATTGAGGCCCAGGAGGCTGATAATACAAGCAAAATTGTCATTTCTGCACAGAATATTTCCTGGTCATACGGGACAAAAACCCTCGTAAAAGATTTTTCTCTTAAAGTGCTTAAAGGCGAAGCTATTGGGCTTTGTGGCGCTAATGGAGCTGGTAAAACGACTCTCTTAAAACTTTTGACTGGTTTGCTCACACCACAAACTGGCGAAGTAACATTAAGTCCTTCCTTAAAACTTATTTCGCTAGATCAACAACGATCAATATTAGAAGGTGATCGTTCCGTAGCTGACGTGCTAACTGGCGGACATGGTGACATAATCCAAATAGGTCAAGAAAAGCGGCATGTGATCGGCTATATGAAAGATTTTCTCTTTCGCCCTGAACAGGCCAGGACCCCAGTGAGTCACCTTTCCGGAGGAGAACGAGGCCGGCTGGCTTTGGCATGTGCCTTAGCAAAACCCTCGAACCTTCTTGTCTTAGACGAACCCACAAATGACCTTGATTTGGAAACGCTCGATTTATTGCAAGAAATGTTGAGTGACTATAACGGCACAATTCTGCTTGTAAGTCACGATCGTGACTTTCTTGATCGTTTAGCAACTTCGGTCATAACCCCAGAAGAAGACGGAGTTTGGGTCAATTACGCTGGTGGTTATTCAGACATGTTAGCTCAAAGAAGGGGCACCGAGCTAAATGAAAGGAAAGTTTTGCGTGAAGCTCGTTCAGAGACTGAAGCTAAAAATGCTGCGACTTCATCGAACAAGGCAATTACCAAATTAAGCTATAAAGAGCAGCGTGAGCTCAATGGCTTACCTGATAAAATAGCCTCACTTGAGGCTGATATAAAATTATGTCGCCGGGCCTTAAGTGACGCAGATCTTTATACGCGTGATCCTCATAAATTTGAGAAAATTACCCTTTTGCTCGAACAAAAAGAAGCAGAACTAACTCACGCCGAAGAAAGATGGCTGGAGCTTGAAGCCAAACAAGAAGAGTTAAGGCTGGCTTAAAAGCTGCGATTCTTTCATTAATTGATAAGAATGAGCAATATTTTCCGACACTTTTAAAGCCGCTTCTAAAGCGCGCAGGCCAGCATAACCATCGACAATTACAGGCTTACCTTCCAGGCAAGACGCTATAAAAGCTTCATGTTCGGCTAAAAGATTGTCATGGTCACGCCACGTGACTGATTCGCGCTTATAGCCATTTGTCCCAGGTAACATTAACCCACGCTCACGATTAATGTAGGTGAGCTGACGCGTCATAAAATCAGCAGATAAATATCCTTCTTGCGAAAAAATACGCATTTTTCTTTCTGTTTTAAAAGAAATTCGGCTTGCTGTAATTGTTGCAACACAACCATTTTTAAATCTAACTCTGGCATTTGCTATATCTTCAGATGTGCTTGATACGGCCGCCCCTAAAGCATCTATTGTTAAAATTTCGCTATCAATAAGTGACAAAATAAAATCAAGATCATGGATCATCAGATCTAAAACAACTGATACATCTGTGCCGCGCATTTTATAGGGAGCAATACGTGTGGCCTCTATGTAAAGAGGTTTTTTGATACGTTGTTTAATAGCATTATGCTCAGCAGAATAACGCAGTAAATGCCCAACCTGAAGCACAAGCCTTTTTTGTTCAGCAAGAGAAATTAAGACACGTGCCTGCTCAAGAGTTGAGGCAATAGGTTTTTCTATAAGAACATGCTTGCCAGCTTCAAGCGCCTCGCAAGCTAGCTTAAAATGGCTTTCGGCGGGGGTCGCAATAATGACAGCTTCAACTTCTGATAATAAAGCTTCATATGTCAAAAAAGATTTTGAGCAAACATCTTTGGCCAGTTTTTGGCTGGATTTTTGTTCAATATCATAAAGGCCAATAAGCGTTTCTTTTTTATTTTCTTGAGATTTCAGGGCGTGGAAACGACCAAAATGTCCTGAGCCTATAATGCCAATTTTGAGAGAATGTGCAGTTTTCATACAGCCTTATTTACTACGTTCCTAAAAAGAATAAACAAGAACTCAAAGCTATTTCATGCTTAAAGGTTGCATCTCGTGCGAGGAAGAGGCATTTTCGCAGCGTAAATTTATATTTTCTAAAACCCCTTAAGGTTATTCATCCATATATGATGTACTATAGTCGTCTAAAAATGCTGGGTGTTTTGGGTGTTTGCTTAATTGGCCTTGTGCTTTGCGTCCCCAATTTTTTTAAAAACCCAACATCTGCTCTCCCCTGGCATCAAGTTCATCTCGGTTTGGACCTTAAAGGGGGGTCTTATCTACTTCTTCAGCTTGATACTGATACGCTTAAGCATGATCGTCTTCAGTCACTTGAAGGGCAGATTCGTCAAAGCCTTATTGCCAAGCAGCTAGGCTTTATTGGGATTAAGCGCAATGACGCAGAAGGCACAGTCAGCTTTTTGCCAAGAGGTGAAAGCGAAAGAGACGCAGCCAAAAAAGTTTTGGCTTCTATTCCCCAGGCTGTACCCGACGAATTTACAGTAGGTGAAGAAGATAAACGTTTAACGCTCAGTTTAAAAGCTGAGGCAGTTAAACAGAGAGCTCGTGAAGCTGTTACCCGTTCAATCGAGATTGTGCGCCGTCGTATCGACAGCACAGGTGCTATTGACCCAGGTATTGCACGTGAAGGGGATGATCGCATCGTTCTCGAGCTACCGGGCATTAGTGACCCTGAGCGTATTAAAGAGCTTCTTGGCACTACAGCACGCATGACCTTTCACCTTATGGCCCCTAATCCTACAATACAGGTGCCAGGGTCCACCATGCTCCCAACCCCTGATGGACGTGGTAAATTAGCTGTCATGGATCAGATTGAGGTTGATGGCGCAAACTTATCTGATGCGGCTGCAACTATGAGCGATGGCAAATGGGCCGTGCATATTAAGTTTGACAATAAGGGTGCTGACGACTTTGCTCGTATTACAACAGCCAATGTTGGAAAACCTTTTGCCATCGTCCTGGATGGTAAGATTATTACCGATCCAGTCATTAATAGCCCAATCACTGGTGGTACAGGTGAAATTACAGGTAATTTCACAGCACGCACAGCTTCTGACCTTGCCTTATTACTCAGGGCTGGAGCTCTTCCCGCTCCTTTAAGTGTCATTGAGCAACGAACCATAGGTCCAAGCCTGGGAGAAGCTTCAATTCATGCTGGCATGATCAGTTTAGCGGCTGGTTTTGTTCTGGTCGTAATTTTTATGCTGCTCTTTTATGGACGTTTTGGCCTATATGCAGATTGGGCTTTGCTTGCAAACCTTGTTCTCATGCTTGCCATATTATCTTTATTTGAAGCAACGCTGACATTACCAGGTATGGCTGGTATTCTTCTCACTTTAGGTATGGCTGTCGATGCGAATATTTTGATTAATGAGCGCATCAGAGAAGAAGTTGCTCGTGGACGTGCTCCACTTCAGGCATTACAGGTTGGTTTTGAGCGGGCTACAAGCACTATTATTGATAGTAATGCTACAGCCTTTTTAGCCCACGTAATGCTCTTTGTGTTTGGCACAGGGGCTGTTAGAAACTTTGCTTTGACGATTACGATAGGTATTGTCACAACGTTATTCACAACTCTTGTCCTCTCGCGCTTGCTCATCATCAGATGGTATGCGCATACCCGTCCTAAAGAATTGCCGGTATAAACGCTATGCTTTCTCGTCCTCTCCTTCGATTTGTTCGCGATAATCGGAAGATTGACTTCATGCGGGGCCGGCATGCTGGCCTCATTGTGTCGGCAATTTTGTCTATCGCTTCTGTAGTTCTCTTCTTTACGCCTGGCCTGAATCTCGGGTTAGATTTTAGGGGGGGATTGTGGTTGAAACACATGCCCCTACCCCTCAGGAGCCTGAGCATGTCAGACAATTGCTTGATAAAGCAAAAATCGACACTGCTGCTGTTCAGACCTTTGGGTCTCCTAATGATGTTCGTATTGCGATCAATCTTCCTCGTGGCAAAGGCAGTGGAGAAGAAAAAAAGACACAAAATTTGGTCGATAATGTTAAAAAGACATTAGTCCAGGCTATACCGGATATACAAATTCAGCGTGCTGATGCTGTAGGTGCCTCTGTTTCTTCTGAATTATTTCGCAATGGAATGTTAGCCCTTCTCTTCAGCCTGGGCATGATTCTCATTTATATCTGGTTCCGATTTGAACGCGAGTTCGCTTTAAGTGCTGTCATCACGCTTATCCTTGACCTGACAAAAACGATAGGATTTTTAGCTATAACAAGAATTGAGTTTGATCTTGTTATGGTTGCCGCTCTGCTTACGATTTTGGGTTATTCAACAAACGATAAAGTTGTTGTTTATGACCGTATTCGTGAAAATATGCGTAAATATCGTAAAATGCCCTTTAAGGATTTGCTGAATCTTTCCATTAACGAAACGCTGAATCGCACATTGGGCACGTCAATGACAGTCTTTTTGGCTGCTCTGCCACTTGCGTTATTTGGCGGAAGTACATTGATGGGGTTCGCAACAGTCATGCTTTTTGGCATTGTTGTTGGAACATCATCTTCGATCTTTATCGCCGCTCCTCTTCTTCTCTTTATGGAAAGAATGAGAGGGCGTAAATAAAGCCGTTTTAATATGGGTTTCGTATTTCGGACAGATAGCGTGTTAAAGCGATGTCTGTCTGAAATGCGTTTTGTCCCCTTTTATGTTTCATATAATTTAAAACAGCTAAACGTGCTTTTTTGTCTTGAGCATCTATAACGGGCAGGATGTTTTTATCGAGCTCTCCTGTCAAGAAAGCACCTTGGGCAATCCCGTTAATCATCAAATAGGCATAAAACCTAGCATTTGGTGAAGTGGTATATTGAAATTGTTGGGCTGTTTTAGGCGTAAAACTGCAACTCATTGTCACTGCGGTTAATGAAAGAGCCGCAGTGACAATGATATTTTTTAACAGACGGTTAGTTACACCCATTAAGACGACCGTGATGCTAAAATATCTCTTATTTCTGACAAAAGAACTTCCTCGCGACTTGGTGCTGGTGGCTCAGTTGTTTTAGCTGTTTCTTTTTCATTGCGCACAATTTTAGCTACAATACGTGTGAGCCAGAAAATACAAAAAGCAACAATTAAAAATTGTATAACAGCATTTAAGAAAACACCAACATTAATAGTAACGGCCCCTGCTTTTTGTGCTTCGGCCAAAGTTGCCTTAACTGGGCCTTTGAGGGTGACAAAGATATTAGAAAAATCCACTCCCCCTGTCACTGCACCTAATGCTGGGGTTAATAGATCTTTGACTGCACTATTTACAATAGCTGTAAAGGCAGAACCAATAACCACACCAACGGCTAGATCTAAAACGTTGCCGCGCATGATGAATTTACGAAAATCACCAATCCATCCGGGTGTTCTAATTGACTTTAAATCTTTCTTAATATCCATAACTAACGGTATCCTTCTCTAGGTTTTAAAGCAAATATGCTATTTTAATCTTATTGACCTCGAAGCTTAAACGAAGGGATATTTTTAAGATAATTTCCCCAATTAAAAGATAATAAGAGCATTATTTATGTCATTTTTATGCTTTTGTTTCCTTTTAATTTTATACAAAATCCGTTATGAGAGCTGCTTATTCCGCTCCGGTCGGCATCGGAGCTCTTAACGAGGTAAAAAACTATGAAATCCGGCATTCACCCCGATTATCACGAAATCACCGTCATTATGGCTGACGGAACAGAATTTAAAACACGTTCATGCTATGGTGAAGCAGGCGCTTCTCTCCGCTTGGATGTTGACCCTAAAACTCATCCTGCATGGACAGGCGTACAGCGTATGCTAGATACAGGGGGCCAGGTCGCTAAATTTAATAAGCGTTTTGCCGGCATTGGTGCCATTAAGAAATAAGACGTTTTTAAAGGTAATTTGCTTAAGCAAATTACCTTTTTTTCTGACCTCTTGAAAAAATTTTAATCCATCTTATCTCCTTTTTAAGACCTGTATAGCCTCTAGGGATATGGGTTTTACATTGTTACGGTGCTTTTGCCTTATTACGGGAAAGCATGAAGTAATCCTGCCAGTTAAGGAGGAAATAATGGATTATGATTTCGCCCCGCTTTTTAGAAGCGCGATTGGTTTTGACCGCATGATCAGGCTTGCGGGTAACGCAGCTAATGCACAGTCTCCCTCTAGTTATCCACCCTATAATATAGAAAAAACTAACGAAACCGATTACGCTTTAACTATGGCGATAGCTGGTTTTAGCTCTGATGATCTCGATATAACGCTAGAAGATAATAACCTTGTTATTCGCGGTAATATTCCAGAAAATAACAAGCAGCATAATTGGCTCTATCGTGGCATTGCGACCAGAGCTTTTGAAAGACGCTTTACTTTAGCTGATCATACAGAGGTAGAAGAAGCGTGTCTTGAAAATGGGCTTTTAACGATTAAGCTTCGGCGCTTATTGCCAGAAGCTACTAAACCAAGGCGCATTCCTATTTTAAATGTGGCGACCGGTCATTACAATCGTGATCTCACAGATGAACAAAATAGTCAGTTAGCTCATAATTCTACCATCCAAGCAGCTTAAAAAGCGAATTTTTAAGAGGTTAAACAACATAAAGCTTGTTTAACCTCTTGACCGTTGAGAAGCTCTGACGCATTTTACGCCTCGTCGCCGTGCTTAATGCAGGTGCCGCGCTTATAATATTTGAGATATTATAAGCAGGTAAATTTCAGAGTGGCCCAAGTGGTGCCTGCGCTCTGCCGGCCCGTACTTGCTCCGCTATGAAGGAATAAGCCGACATGACCTTGCCCTTGATGCCTAAAGCCACAGCCGTTTGGCTTATTGAAAAAACTGGTCTGACTTTTACCCAGATCGCCGAATTTTGCGGCATGCACCCTCTCGAAGTTCAGGCTATAGCCGATGGCGAGGTTGCCGCCGGTATTAATGGATATGACCCCATCAAAAATAATCAGCTCACAATGAGCGAAATTAAGAGATGTGAAGCTAATCCAAAAGCCAAATTAAAGATTATTGCTACAGCTAACCCTGTTGCAAGACGTGCTAAAGGGGCTCGTTATACGCCAGTCTCTAAGCGTAATGATCGCCCCGATGCCATTGCCTTTATATTACGTCAGTTTCCTCAGCTTTCCGATACACAAATTGTTCGTTTGCTCGGCACAACAAAAGATACAATTGCTAAAATTCGCGATAAGCAACACTGGAATAGCGCTAATATTAAGCCTCGTGACCCTGTAATTTTGGGACTCTGTACGCAGACTGATCTCAACGCAGCCGTTGCCGAAGCCACACAGCATATGCCATCTGAAGACGAAATTGAGGAAGATCCCTTCTCAGCCGCTGAGAAACTTTTCTCCACGCCTTCACGACAAGAAGAAGAAGAATAAAAGGTTACTTTTATGTCAGTAAGTGACTCACCTTTGGTCGGCGTAATTATGGGAAGCCAGTCTGACTGGGAGACGATGAAAAATACGTGTGAGCTGCTGGATGGGCTGCAAATTCCCTATGAATCCAGAATTGTTTCAGCGCATCGTACTCCAGATCGTCTGGCTAATTATGCAAAAACTGCTCTGGAGCGTGGGTTAAAAGTTATTATTGCAGGTGCAGGCGGTGCGGCTCATTTGCCCGGTATGTGTGCTGCCTGGACTTCTCTACCTGTTTTAGGCGTGCCAGTAGAAAGCCGCATCCTTAAAGGTCAAGATAGCTTACTTTCTATTGTGCAGATGCCTGCCGGGATTGCCGTTGGTACATTAGCTATAGGAAAGGCAGGGGCCATAAATGCGGGCTTGCTTGCGGCTTCTATTTTGGCAATAAATGACGAAGCTCTAAGACATCGTTTGGAAGATTACCGTCAAAAACAAACGGCAAGTGTGGCCGAAAGTCCGGTATTATGAAGACATTAAAAACTGGTTCAACAATAGGTATTGTTGGAGGCGGTCAGCTTGGACGTATGGGAGCCATGGCCGCCGCTAAACTAGGCTTTAGAGTTCATATTTTTACTGACACCATGCCGTCTCCTGCTGGGGAAGTTGCGGCTGCCTGCACAGTTGGATCATATGACGATGCAACGCTTTTAGAAGCTTTTGCCCGGGATTGCGATGTCATCACATTTGAATTTGAAAATATCAGTGCAGCAGGTTTACGCAAGCTTGAAGAAAATTGCGTCGTTTATCCAGCCAGCTCTATTTTAGAGATTAGTCAAGATCGCATTAGCGAAAAACGGACCCTTACTGAGTTAGAACTACCAGTAGCTCCCTGGATAGCCCTGCACTCTGCGGCTGATTTAGCAGCATTAAAAGAGTTTGGTTTTCCCTGTATCGTTAAG